>NC_014376.1:3682500-4009290 GCF_000144625.1 [Clostridium] saccharolyticum WM1
GGGTTTCCCCCATTGTCCAATATTCCCCACTGCTGCCTCCCGTAGGAGTTTGGGCCGTGTCTCAGTCCCAATGTGGCCGGTCACCCTCTCAGGTCGGCTACTGATCGTCGGCTTGGTGGGCCGTTACCTCACCAACTACCTAATCAGACGCGGGTCCATCTCATACCACCGGAGTTTTTCACACCGTACCATGCGGCACTGTGTGCTTATGCGGTATTAGCAGTCGTTTCCAACTGTTATCCCCCTGTATGAGGCAGGTTACCCACGCGTTACTCACCCGTCCGCCGCTCAGTCACTTTTAATTCCATCCGAAAACTTCCTTAAAAGTGCTTCGCTCGACTTGCATGTGTTAAGCACGCCGCCAGCGTTCATCCTGAGCCAGGATCGAACTCTCAAATTTAAGCAGATAGTCTTTGAAAGCGGTCGTAGATTTGCCAGAAATCCCGTTGGAAGTTTACTTCCATAAGGGAGTTATGGGAAAGCTGCGAACATTTGCGAAGCAAATGGTAGCGAATGAAGCAAAGCTTCATGAGCCTACCGCCCGGACTAGCCATCCAGTTCAATCCACGGTCAAAATCAACTAACTAGCTAATTTATTTCCCGTTTTACTTGTTGTTTGGTTCGTATACAATTACTTGTATTCGTTCTGAAATTTTCTCATTCAAAGCCATCAAACATGGCTTGTTTTATTAGAATTTTCAGGGTTTTACATACTGTTCAATCTTCTGTTTTCAAGGTGCTGATTTTGCTTTGCTGTCTCAGCAGCAACTTTTAAAGTTTATCATAGCTGATTGTTTTTGTCAACCATTTTTTTATTTTTCTTCAAAACTTTTTCATCGGTCATTGATGTGTTTTGGAAGAAGTTTTGCCGCCGTTTTCAGCGGCGAGTTACATCATACCAAAGCATTCGGCAAATGTCAACATTTATTTTATATAATTTTTCTAATTTGTAATGAAAAAAGGACTTCATGAAATCGAAGACAGAACTCCCCCACTGGAAACACAGGAATTTAAACAATCAATGATGGATTACGCTAGACCGTTAACGTAGGAATCCAAACAAGCGTCTTCCCGCAAGTGCCAAATCCCCTGCGGAAATTGCATTGCTCAAGAAACACCAGGAAACAAAAAGGCGGTATGTACCTTACATACGTAGAAACATGCTCAGAAATAACCTAAATCACCTTATTCAGCCAAACCTGGTTTTACGTTTTTAATTTTAGTAACTATTTTATGTAACCAATAATGTTTTTTTTAAATAAAGTAACCAAAAGGGCAACTATTATGTTATAATTATGCTATGATTTGCCGATATAAATATATAGCCGATTTGCTATAGAAGAAGGAGGTGTTCCTATGACGCGTCTTGGAGTAAAGATTCCGCTAGCCTGTAAATCAAGATCAGGCAATCCGCATGACAGATCATTTTCTGCCGTGGATTATCCAAAGTATGTGGCCTTAAAAAGACTGGGAAGGACGAAATCCCATGTCCAGCAAAACAGATATTCATGGCCCGGCCCAGGTGATCTGGTTTATAAAGGTACTAGACGAATTTTATCCGATTATATATACATAGGAATAGATTGACCAGAAACCGAGCCATCATTTCTTGGATTGGGGAACCAGACACTGTCAGAAACTGACACCTGCCGGCCACAGCCAGAGAAACCATGGAAAATCAGCCAATTACTTGCATACAGGGAAAAGTAGCAGGTAATTTTAATGTTAGGGGAAGAAAATGAAAGAGAAAACAAAAAAAGGGTTCTTTAGCCTTTTTCAAAATGTAAAGCGTTCTGCAGAATCTTCGGAAGAATCCGTTGCCACTGCTGTCATTTTACCTGAAGAAGCCGAAAAAGAGGATTTTGAAAACACAGTTTCAGATCCTGCCGAACAAAATAGCTCTGATCCAGCCGAAGATAGTTACTCTGATCCAGCATCCATACCTTCCGAAATTGAACAAAACACTCCCTCCCCTTCTTTTATATGGGAGCTGACCGATGATCCGCTTATCGTACGGTTGGACGAAGAAGCCTTATACAGTGAATGCACGCAGTTCTCCAGTAAAATGCGCTCATTGTCCAATGTCTTCCGGAGAACATCCGAAGCCTCCCAGGAGCAGGAACCTCAGCCAAAGGCGGCCAAGGCTCATCTTCATATGTCAAATAACCAGATGGCCGCATGGATTTATGTCATACCTCCATTTAATGGCGGTGAAGATATAAAAATGGAAGATTTGAAAACCATTCTTAACCAGGAACGTATATCCACCGGTATCTTAGAGGATGCTTTGAAATCAATCGTAGAGAATCAGGTTTATGACCAGACCGTATTGGTTGCGAAGGGAGTGCTGGCACGCAACGGAATCGACGGTTCTATTAGGGACCACTTTCAACGTACACTAAATATTGAATTTAAGGAAGAAGAAAACGGGTCTGTGGACTATAAAAAGTTAAATAACATTCAATCCGTCAAGGAAGGGGAAGTGATCAGTACCATTACCCTTGCCGTTCCCGGAGAAAATGGTATGACCATAACCGGCAAACCCTATCCCTGTACCATAAAGGGCACCGATGTTCCCATACCAGGAGGCCGCAATACCGTGCTGACAGAAGACCGGACTCTCCTTATTTCTCAGAGAACGGGCCATGTGACATTTGCCAATGGAAAATTCCAGGTAGATCCTATCCTTAAGATAAACGGCAACATTGATAATAGTACAGGAAACTTAGACTATGACGGGGACATCTTAATCACAGGAGACGTAAGAAATGGATTTTCCGTGAAGGCCACCGGAAATATTGACATTCGAGGTTCCGTTGAAGGTGCCCAGATTACAGCCCAGGGATCCATAACCATTGCCAGCGGCATGTCAGGAAACGGCCGCGGCGTTTTAACCTCTGACTCTGACGTTAAATGCCGTTATCTGGAGCACTGCACCGTCTCCGCCGGGGGAAATGTATATGCAGAAAGCATTATTAACTCCAAAATTGAAAGCGGGCAGGATATTTTGGTAACCTCCGGCATGGGCGTGATTATCGGCGGATCCCTTCTGGCCTCCAACAGCATCAATGCACGCATCATTGGATCTAAAGTGCGGCGGCTGATTACGGAATTGATCATTGCCAATGTTCCTAAAAACGTGGAAGAATCCTCCCGTCTTTCCAGAGAACTGGAGCAGCTCCGTCATAACATGACGGAAGTAAGAAAGAATATCATCTATCTTGAAACCACGCAAAGACCGGATAAGCAGCAGCTGCTGGATAGTTTAAAGCAGGCTACCACGTATTTAAACCTGCGGGAACAGGAGATCACAAGCCGTCTGGATGAAATAGCTGCGGTCGACAGGGAACAGTCCGGATTGATTCAATGCCAGCAACTGCTACCCGTGGTGCGCATCAGAATTGGCTCCTCCAGCCTGCTGGTCCAGGAAGAGTATTCCAGAAGTATTATTTATAAAAACAATGAAGGGGAAATTACGATCGGAAGTAATTAGATCAGAAGGAGGGAAGCTACTATGAAAAAAACAATTATGATTGTCGATGATTCAATTGTTACACGTAACGAGATCGAGCAATTACTAAAAGACACAAATTTTGATGTGATCTATCAGTGCAGAAGCGGGGAAGAGGCTCTGGAAGCCTATGAACGAGAAAAACCCGATATTGTGACCATGGATATCATAATGCCCGGAATCGATGGTATTGAAGCTTCCAAACGACTGTTGGAGCATCATCCGGAAGCAGGAATTATCATTATCAGTTCTCTTGTCTATGATAAAACACTGCAGATGGTGCAGAAATTAGGTCCTTCTGTTCCTTTTGTTTTCAAGCCCATTAAAAAATCATATTTTATTGAGGCCTTGATAAAAGTCAGTGATGCGATATCCAAAAAGTAAATAGCCGGCATCTGCTTGTATATTACTGGAATAAAATGTTTTTCCAACTTATATGAAAAAAGCCTAATGAAATCTATGGTTTAGATTTCCATTAGGCTTTTCCTATAAAAAATTATACATGATACATTGATCCGGCTGATGTATCTTCAGAATCAAGAGGACTGGAAATACGGTAAGAAGCCATCTGCATCCGAAGCTTCATCAGCTCGATCAAATAGAGATAATCGGATTTCTCCGGAACAAGGCTTTCATTTTCTTCTTCCCGGAACCGGCCTGTCAGGTATTCCAATGGATTTGTTGCATTCAAGGAGTACCCTGCCGTTTCGGTATCACCTGCGCCCATGTAATTCTTAACCTTCTTTACATACTCCTGAGTTTCCTTAAACGGAGGGATACCTCCATATTTGCTTACATTGTTGCTGCCAGCATTATAGGCTGCCAAAGTGAGATCCACGTTTCCATTATACCGTTCCAGATTTTCTCTTAGATATTTCGCTCCTCCCATGATATTGCTTCTTGCATCATAGGGGTCGTCCACTCCCAAAGATCTGGCAGTCGCCGGCATTAACTGCATCACTCCGGCTGCCCCCTTCTTTGAGGTGGCAGATGGATTAAAATTCGATTCCGCCTTGGCAACCGCCTTCAGCAGTTTTTCGGAAACGCCATATTTTTCAGAAGCCTCTGAAAATATAGCTTCCAGACTCTCCGGTGCCTTTACCACTGATTTTAAAATCTGTTTAAAACTACCCTTAGCAGATGAAGCTGCCGTATATCCTGCCTGCCCGATCCTTGCATTTGCAAGGGCAGACAGCTTTAACTGGTCTATCGTTGCCAAAATTCAATCCTCCCGTCAGTTTTTGACTATTAAGGTATCCATTTTCCAGAGGCATCCACCCAATAGCTGCCTACATGGGTACTGCTTGCCATACTGCCGTCTGAATTCAGGAAATACCAGACTCCGGGCTGAGGTTGTATCCACCCTGTCAGCATCTCTCCGCCTCCCGGATTCAAATAATACCATTTTCCATTGACAAACTGCCAGCCCATGAGTAATTTCCCATCTTTGGGATTTAAGTAATACCATCTTTGGCCTGATTGGAGCCACCCTGTCTGGCGTATCCCATTTCCATCGAAATAATACCAGTCGTTTAATATCTGCTTCCAGGAGTTCCTGGGAACCCCTCCATCTTCCTGCTTGTACGTATTCCCCTTCCAGACACCTGTAGTGTCCCCATCATATTCCATAATGGTATCTTCGGAAGTGACATAATCCCCTTCCTTCATATATTTTCGGTCATCGGCGGAATATCCGATTGCCCGGACTTCATAATAATAAACCGCATCCTTGTCCATATATTCAGATAAGTCTATCGTATTGGTTTCCACAGAAATACGCTTTTTCAGTTTGTCATCTGCATACAGAGCAACCTGATACCCTGTGGCAAATTCTACCTTTTCCCACACAGCCTTTGTCTTTTTGCTGTCGCTCCAGCCGGCCCTTGCCGTTTTTCCTAAAATTACCACAGGAACATAATCCGCCTTTACTTCCAGGGTATTATTATCCAGTGCTTTTGCGGAAACAAACTTGGCTCCTGTAATCTTGCACTCAGAACGGTTGTAGGCATCTGCAAATATGGTGGAGTCTGACGTTAAAATTACACTGACCCGTTCATTTTTCCCTGCTTTCCATTTGCTGATATCCCGTTTCCAGATAACCTCCTTGACCGATATTCCGGTAGTTGTTGTAGTAATCCCCGGCATCAGTATTTCTTCACTTCCATACTGGCTGTCAAATTTAAGATTCACGCTACGGATCACTATGGAATCGGCACCATAGGTTTTTACTGCCGGCAGACATGTCAGCACCGCTGTGAATACAGCCAGGAACACAGTATACAGCGTTCTTCTTTTCTCATTCATCATTGTACCCATACTCCATCCTCATTCACCGGAAATCCTTCGATCACCGTATTAACAGCCATGGTGCCATTCTGATTAAAATATCGCCACATTCCGTCGATCTTTTGCCAGCCGGTTACCATGACCCCATCCTCTCCGGTGAAATATGTATTTCCGTTCCGGGTGATCCACCCCTTTAGCATCGCTCCCTCCAGGTTTCCCTGAATGGTATTTAGATAATACCATCTCCCTGCCTGGTTAATCCAATCCTTTTGCATGGCTCCCTGGCTGTTAAAATAGTAATAATAGCCATCTATGACCTGCCAGTTGGTAGCAGCCGCTCCCATGGGAGCCTCATAGCCGTTGTCAGGGTAAAAATAATACCATGTACCATTAATTTTATTCCAGCCGGTCACCATGACTCCCTTGGAATTCATATAATAAATATCAGAATCCAGGATCAGCCAGCCGGTCACCATCTTTCCTTCCTGGTCAAAACGGTACCATACATTATCAAGCACCAGCCAGGAATTGGCCTGAACCGTTCCATCCGCATACCGGTAGTACCATACTCCCGACTGCTGATCCCAGCCCTCCTTTACTCCCGAGCTATTGGCACCGCCTGAAACGGTATCTGATTCTTTCCCGGTTCCATCGGACACATCCCGGTCCCTGATTACCAGTTCATCAGACTCCACCCAGCCGCTTTTCTTTCCGTTCTTCAGTTCTTCCTGTTTAAAGGGAACGGAGCGGATCTTATAAGAATAAGTTCCTTCCTCAGTCATGTAGGGGTAGAAATTGTAAGAGGTGGCTTTTACCTGCTCCTTTTTTAAAATAATCTTTTTCCCGCAGTATAGCCACAATTCATAAGCTCCTGAAGTATTATCTCCCTTGGACCAGACGGCCTGACCAAGCCTTGTATCCTTCCAGCCCACATCTTCCGGTTCCGCATACAGGCCTTTGACGGCTTTTGTTCTTAAGGTCACAATCAGATCGCTTCCCTTGCGTTTTGCACTGACATAGGAACCTCCCGTAATTTTCATCTTGGAAGCCTCATAAGAGGATTTGAAATAAGCATCGTATTCGTCGGAAGGGGTTAAGGTCACGTTCATCCTGGGTTCCTCACCTACCGTCATGTCCTTTGAAGTGGAGGTGACCCATTCTGCGTCCCTTACCGTGTATTTTTTATCGCCGGAAGTCACATAGCACTCCCCTTCGGTTTTGTCAATCTTTATATCAGGCAACCGGTCTCCTGCCTCAATATTAAGTACTACTTTAATGCTGATGGAATTGATGGCCTCTGTTGCCATCGCTTTTTCAGGGAACAAACACAGGCAAAAAGCTGCAAGAACAGCAACTGCCAATCCCCTCTTTTGTTGTTTCATGAAATCGCTCCTTTTAAAAAACACATCACATCGTTATCCTGCGGTTTATCATTGTCTATTAACAAATGCTATATTTTATAACCTTTCCTGCTCCAGAAGTTTCCTACCGCTTTGCCCTTTCATACAGCGTCATTTGCAGGCAGCTCCTCCATACTCCGGTTTATGTAAAAAGGTAAAATCTTTGTGGCTCTGGCCGTAGCATTCATTGTGTCTTTCTTCTTTTAAGCTGCTCCAGGAAGGTGAATTTTCTGACCATGGATTCCTGATAAGTCGTCATATCAAAGAAACGGCTGCCGTACCGGTATCGGGGCGGCTCATTCTCCTCTGATATTTTTTTCACCCATAAAATACTTGCCTTTAGCCGGGTACAGTCGCTGTCAGTATCAAACAGAAAAGAGAAAACCTGAGATTCCTTTAATTCAACAGCTGCTTCCAGCCCGATTCCTCCTGCACTTATGTCTTTTGCCTTTGCTGCTATGTGTGTAACCTTTCCGTCTGCATCTGCGGTCTCCAGGGTCACTGGCATCGAAATTCTGACCTTAAGATCACGGCGTCTTTGTTCTATTCCGATCAACTCATCAACCAGGCAGGGAACCTTATAGATCGCATTTCCGATTTCCCCGCTTTCGTCTCCACTGATCTTTACCCTTCCGGATAATCGGCATCTGCATGTAACAAGACCCTGCACACCGTCATAAAAAACGATCACGGATTCCGTGTTTACCATATCCATATCTTCCTCTTCAAAGATAAGACCCATGCTGTCCTTATGGGAATCAACTACCTTTACTTCTGCGATAAAAACACCATCCATCGTATAAACACATGCTTTCTCACATTCAATAAACATAACCTACTCCACCGTTTCCTCATTTATTATTTCTTCTTCCTCTATTTCCTCTATATGCTCCGGTTGGATTTTTTCGACCGGACCAGGCGCAAAATCCAGGAAATAAAGATAGATCTCCACGATTGCCTGATACAATTCTTCCGGCACCTGGCTCCCAAGCTCTAGCTGGGTCAGAATCGTCGCCAGGGAATTATCCTCATAAACGGGTACACCGTTTTCATTGGCAGTTTCAATTATCTTCTCTGCCATATACCCCATACCAGAGGCTACAATAACCGGAGCAGAATTCTTCGCATCGTCATACTTTAATGCAACTGCCTTTTTATTTAACGTGTTTCTAAATTCTGACATCAACTGAATTTTTCCTTTCATGGATTTTGGGAAATACCTCTACCGGAGAGGACGGTCCGCCCCCTGCCTGAAGATAGATGTTGTCCGCCCGAAAGTGGTGCCGGTCAAGAATATTCTTAATACCCTTATGGATATCAGCTTCTGACTTTTGCATTTTTTCCGGGTAATAAAGCTGAAGGGTTGCCGCATTGTCCCCATATAAAAGCAGCAGCTTAAACTGCCCCAATTCCCTGATATCGAACTTAACGAAAATTCTGGCCGTATGCTTTGCTCCGGCCTGGGTACTGCTGCCCTCCTCATCAGGATCGATCCACATCTCGGAAAACAGTTTCCGTCCGTCTACATTCATAGGGAATGCCAGATGTATAAGAGGCATATAAACACTTTCATTCAAAACCATGGATTGGAGTATGTTCTGGAACATCTGCTTATTCTCCAGGCCTGCGTCCCCATTGACACCGGCTTTCAGAAAATCAATAAACTTATCCGCCCATTGGTTTTTCCCTGCTGCCTGCTCCATATCCACCTGATGAAGCAGTTCGCCGAACTGTTCCATCGTCATGGATCCAAAGAATTTACGGAATCCCTGATAGCCCGTCAGCCTGGAAAAGGACTGCAAAACCTCTCCCCTGTCCCCATTTTCATATCTGGCTATCAGTACCGTTAACAGGGATATTTTATCCCGTATGGTGCCCATATCGTGATTCATGGCAATGTAACGGCCCAGAAAGGGAAGGAGCTTTTCCTTTAAGAGCGCACTGTTTGGAGAGGTCTGCCCTTCAGGCGCTGATAAGTCCAGTTCCTTTAAGAAAGACTCAATCTGCTCTCTCGTCTGCTTGAATACATATGCCTCCATATCCTTCACTGTATTAAATATATCATGAAGTATGTGTTTTCCGGAAGACATATCATTGAATTTTCTAATAAAATTTAAAACTTCTGCTTTTAGATCCACAGATGTTGTTTCCGCCATCACTTGACGGAGCTGGTCAAAAATACCTCCGTTAAAGCGGACAGCTGATTCCGTCTGTTCCTTTATAAAGGGCAGGATCTCTTCTGCCTGCATCTGGGTTGCCTCAAAAAAGGAAGCAATCTTCTGTGCAGCTTCCTCTCCCATAATTCCACCTGTCAGTACTTCTTCTCCCTGAAAAAAGATATCGGCAAATATTTTGGAAAGATCCGGTATGTTTTTTACCAGGTTGAGAAACGCGCCGAAATTTGATCCATACTGGAATGCCAGCTGCTGATCCCCGGTTCCTCCGGAATCCGTGCGGTTATCCCCTCTCATGACTTTTGAAGGGTCTATCGGATTCTGGATATGGATTCCCTGTCCGGCCTGGGGGTTGTTTTTTATCGTCGAATTATCGTAACCGGAAAGCGGTGTTGTAACTTTCAAAATATCTGCCATACTATGCCTCCATTTATCTGGTATTTTACATATTTTTTCCAAAGGTTATTTAATTTACTATTATTTTTTATCCAACCATACCGATAAATAGATATATACTAAACTAAACAAGGCGGTGTAAATATTATGGATAACGGCATGGAAAATATGCTTGATATGTATCTCTTTGAAACCAATTCTCTTCTGGAGCAACTGGATGAACTGCTGATAGAAGCCGAAAAGGCTGGAGATTTTACGGTGGATGATGTGAACGAAATCTTTCGTATCATGCACACCGTCAAGGGTTCTTCCGCTATGATGGAGTTCACTTCCCTGATGCAGATCGCCCACCACATTGAAGATCTATTCTTTTTTATCCGTGAGAACGGTCTGGAATCTCTTGACATTTCTCACAAAAGCACCCTTTTTGACTTAATGTTCCGTTCTACCGATATGCTTCGTGCTGAAGTATCAAAAGTAGAAAACAATGAACCACTTAGTGATAATGTCGACCATCTGACTCAGGAAATTAATAGTTTCCTGAAAAAAATCAGTAAGGATAATAACGAAACCGGGAATAAGGAAAAAAGCGTGAAGGCTCCTGAGCCGCAGGAAGCACAAACGCCCGCTGCCGCCCCGGCCCCTGCAGCTCCTGCAGTCAACCTGGAAGAAATTCGGATGGAGCTGGCGGACTGTCCCGATGACAAGGCTCCATTTTTCCTGAGGATCTTCTATGACGAAGGCTGCGGGATGGAAAACCTTCGTGCATTTATGCTGATAAGCTCGTTAAAAGAATCCGGGCTGGAATTCGGTTTTTATCCGAAGGATGTGGAGACCAACAGCCAAACCTGCGGAATCATTGTTGAAAAGGGCTTTTTCTTAACCTTTGGCAGCCGCAAGGATGCAGATATGGCAATCTCCCAGATCAATAACCTAAACAATATCCGCTCCTATGAGCTTATTGAAAATGTGCACGCAGCAACTTCCAAAACTGCAGAAACCCAGAACGTGCAGGCATCTTCTACCGCAGCTGACCATGAAAACACCGCAGCTGCAAACACTCCTGCCGCCAGTGCCGGACACCAGATGCCCAGCAAGCAGAACTTAATCAGCGTGAACTTAACAAAACTGGATAATCTGGTTGCCATTGTAGGGGAAATCGTCATTACGGAATCCATGGTGACCTCCTCTCCGGAGATCCAGAATCTGAAAAACTTAGACAGCTTTTTAAAAGCTACGAGACAGCTCCGCAAACTGACCGATGACCTTCAGGATATTGTCATGTCCCTGCGCATGGTGCCGATATCCGGCGTATTCCAGAAAATGAACCGGATCGTCCGGGATATGAAGCAAAAGCTTAAAAAGGATGTGCGCCTGACCATCATCGGTGAGAACACTGAAGTGGATAAATCCATTGTGGACAGCATCGGCGATCCCATCATGCATATTGTCCGCAACTCCATGGATCATGGAATTGAAGAAACTGCCGAAGAACGGATTGCCGCCGGAAAAAATCCTCAGGGAGAGCTGATTCTTTCCGCAAGCCATACGACCAACGAAGTGATCATTTCCATCAGCGATGACGGGCGTGGAGTCAACCCTGCGGGAGTTCTGGCAAAAGCAAAGAAAAACGGCATTCTTACAAAGCCTGAAAGCGAATACACTCATAAAGAAATCCTGGCCCTCCTGCTTGCTCCCGGTTTTTCCACCAACGAAGTGGTAACTGAATTTTCCGGACGCGGAGTCGGCATGGATGTGGTGAAGAAAAACGTGGAGAACATCGGCGGTACCATCACCATTACCAGCGAATTAGGAAAAGGAATGTGCACCACCTTAAAAATCCCTCTTACCATGGCTATTGTGGATGGTATGGAAATCGCAGTGGGAAAATCCGTCTTTACGATCCCCATTGCCAATATCCGCCAGTCCTTTAAGGTGAAGAACGAAGAGGTGATCTATGATACAGAGGGCAATGAGATCATCAAATGCATGAACCAGTTCTACCCCATTATCCGAATTCACAGGCTCTACAACATTGAAACGGAAATCACCAGCATTGAGGATGGAATCCTTGTATGGGTGGAATCCGGAGACAAGTCCTATTGCCTTTTTGTAGATGACCTTCTGGGAGAACAGCAGGTGGTTGTAAAACCTCTTCCTGTTTACTTAAACAGCTTCAATATCAAGGATTCTGGAATCAGCGGATGTACCATATTGGGCGACGGCAATATCAGCATCATATTAGACGTTTTAAATCTGTATGCTGCAGCACATAATCAATACTAATTTGGGAATTGGAGGAATACAAATGTCAGCAGAGAATACAAAAACAGCCATGTCTGGTGCAGATAATTATGCAGACGAAGATTTTATTTCCGGCGGGACAGAAACCATGGAACGGTACCTGACCTTTCGCACCGATAACCTGATTTTTGGTGTAAGCACCAATTATATCATTGAGATCATTACCAACCATGCGATCACCCCCATGCCCATGATGCCGGGCTATGTAAAGGGAATCATCAACTTAAGAGGTCAGATCGTACCGATCATCGACATCCGTTTAAGACTTGGCAAACCAGCCATTGAATACACCAACACCACCTGCGTCATCGTTCTGAATGTGGATTCGGTATTTATCGGAGTCATCGTGGATGCCGTTGACCAGGTTCTTGACATAGACTATTCCAGCATTTCCCCTGTTCCTGCCAATAACCGGGAAGAGCTGGTAAGCGGTATGATCTCCCTGCCGGACAATCACGTTGTCCTGCTTCTGGATTGTGAAACTTTAGTTAATAACTCATAAAGGACGGCTTTTTATGCTAACACTTTCGCAGCAAGACTTTACGCGGCTGGTTCAGTTCGTGAAAAAAAATTATGGAATTGATCTGTCTAAAAAGATGCAGCTGATTATGGGGCGGTTGTCAAATACCATCATATCCCTGGGATACACTTCCTTTACGGATTACATCGACCATATCATCTCATCCAAGAACCCGGCCGACTTAGAAGTCATGTTAAACAAGCTTACAACGAATTACACCTATTTTATGAGGGAGGAAGCTCATTTTAATTTTTTCCGTGACACCATACTCCCTTATCTGCTAAACACAAAGAAAAATAAGGTTTTAAGCATATGGAGCGCCGGCTGCTCTTCCGGAGAGGAGCCTTATACAATTTCAATGATCATCAAGGAAACCCTGGGGGCGCAAGCCGCCCTCTGGGATACCCGGGTCCTGGCTACCGACATCTCCCAGAATGCTTTAAAGGCTGCAAGGGAAGCGGTCTATGATGAAGACTCCCTTAAAAATCTGTCTTCTGCCTGGAAATCCAAATATTTTGTTAAAACCTCGGAACAGGGTGTCTATTCCGTAGCCCCTGCAATAAAATCAAACGTAATTTTCCAAACCTTCAATCTGATGGACCCCATTCACTTCCGGCTAAAATTTGACGTAATTTTTTGCAGAAATGTAATGATTTATTTTGACCAGGGCACCAAGGATGCCTTGATTCAGCGTTTTTATGATGCAACCGCGCCGGGAGGCTATCTTCTCATTGGACATTCAGAAACGATAAATAAGGAGAAAACACCTTATAAATACTTAATGCCCGCAACATACCGAAAAGAATAATCTGTGTAATATAAAATCTATTTGCCGGCAATTAAACTTTCCGCAAATGGATTTTATATTACACAGATTTATAATTAAATATCAGGAATATGTAAACCCTTTTTACATCTGCCTGTATGCGTTTTTATGATCCGCATAGAATGGAGTAGATTATGAACGAAAAAATCCGAGTTTTTGTAGTAGATGATTCCCTGCTGTTTCGCAAGGTGCTGATTGATAACCTATCCCAAAATCCCAATATTGAAGTTGTTGGATATGCCATTGATGCCTTTGATGCCGAACGAAAAATACCGGTCATAAAGCCTGATGTGGTTACAGTGGATGTGGAAATGCCACGGTTAAACGGCATTGACTTTGTAAAAAAGCTTTTGCCCAATTATCCGGTTCCCGTTATTCTGGTATCCTCCCTTAATTTAAATGTATTTGAAGCCCTTTCTGCCGGAGCTGTGGATTTTGTCAGAAAGCCCGATATGTCAGCCAGCAACACTGCCAGTACCTTTATCAATACATTAATAAGCAAAATATTCATCGCCTCCCGGGCCAGAATCAGGGTGCCTGGGGTGCCTTCTCCCATAGTTTCCCAAAAGCCGGTTGGTACCGGGAGACCATTCAGCCTTAATGCCGGCAATACGGTGATTGCCATAGGCGCTTCTACCGGCGGAACAGAAGCTACGCTCCAGGTCTTAAAGAACCTTCCACCGGATACTCCCGGCATTGTGGTCACCCAGCATATGCCGGAAGGCTTTACAAAAATGTATGCAGACCGCTTAAACCACTTATGCCAGATGAACGTAAAAGAAGCCCAAACCGGGGATGTGGTGGAAAGAGGTCAGGTACTTATCGCCCCGGGAGACTTGCAAATGAAAGTAATCCGCTCGGGAAGCCGCTACACCGTAAGCTGCTTTTCCGGGGAAAAGGTCAGCGGACACCGTCCTTCTGTTGATGTTCTTTTTCAATCCGTGGCCGATGCGGCGGGAGCATCTTCTGTTGGGATCATCATGACCGGCATGGGAAGAGACGGTGCGGACGGACTCCTCAAAATGAAGAAAAAGGGCGCCTTTACCATCGGTCAGGATGCGGAAAGCTGCGTTGTCTATGGAATGCCCATGGTGGCCTATAATATCGGAGCCGTTACCGTTCAGACTGCCTGCTCCAATATTTCCAATGTACTGTTAAAGCATTTATATACGCTTTAATTTAAGAAATTACACATTACAAAGTTAATATTTTTTTCAAACTGACGATATTATAAATGTAGCAAAGAAACAGCTGCATTTTTCAGCTCTCAGAAAGGAGTAAATCCATGCGTATTTCATCGAACTTTTTCAATACGCTGTATAATACATCCATGATACGACAAAATCAGGATCAGACCGGAACCAATGCTTCAGAATCTGCAAAAAACAAGTATGATGAAATCACCATTCGTTCTGCTTCTTTGGAGACAATGGATTCTAAGTTTGCAGCCGAAATCAAAAATCTTCTCATGAAAGAAGTGAAGCAGCCCTCTTCCGGAGATAAGCTGGACAGCTTAAAGAAAAGAATCGAAGATGGAACTTACCAGGTAGATGCCAATAAGATTGCTGAAAAGATTCTTTTATACAAAGGAGCAGATTTCCATGAATGACTTTATTGCTGTTATTGAGGATATGATCCAACTGTTTCAGGAACTGATTCACATTGAGCAATCAAAGCTGGAGGCTGCGGCAAAAAACAGGATTACTCATGTGGAAGAATGTATGAATCAGGAGCAGGCCGCCATTTTAAAGCTAAGAGGCCTTGATAAAAAACGGGAAACCTGCCAGGAACAGCTTGGCTATAAAAACGATACCTTTCAGCAGATCCTGTTAAAAACTTCAGGTGCGGAGCATAACCAGCTAAAGCAGTTGTTTGATTCACTCACTTACGAGGTGCGGCTGTTTCAGGAAACCAATGAAAGCGCCCGCTCCATGATTGAAATAAATCTTCATATGATAAACAAAGAACTTAACAATTCCCAAAAGGTAAAAACAAAAGATAAAGCGAAATGGGAGGGACTATTATGACACGATCCACTTTCTCCGGTTTTACTATCGCCCAGCTTGCCATGAGTGCCAGCCAGCGTGCTCTTGATGTAACCGGACAAAATATAGCAAACATTAACACAAAAGGTTACACCAAGCAGCAGCTGGATCTTGTAAGCCTAAATTTAAGAGGCGGCGAAGTGGTAAGCACCGGCCCTGCTTCTAAAATCGGCTACGGTGTTGAAATCACAGGAATCTCCCAGATACGTGATCCTTTTCTTGATGTCCAGTACCGCAACCAGATCGCCAAGGTAGGTACTGCCGATGCTCACCAGGGAACCCTGGATCAGCTGGCAGATATTTTTGACGAAACAGATAAAGATGCTTTGAAGAAAGCCCTCAGTGATTTAAGCAGCAGCCTGGACAAGCTGTCCTCTAACGCAAATAACGGCGAATTTGACAGCATCGTTCGTTCCAGATGTCAGGTTCTGCTTAATTATATCCATCAGAAATCATCAGAGTTAACCAGCGTCCGGGAGGAAACCATCAGTGGTCTGGAAAAAACAGATATTCCAACAGTAAACGGTCTTCTTTCCGACATTGGGGAATTAAATGACGCCATCTGGAAAAGCCAGGTTCTCGGCAATCCTGCCCTCGAGCTTCAGGATCAAAGGAATTTGAAGCTGGATGAACTGGCCTCCTATCTTCCCATCAGTGTTTCCTATAAGGAAGTGACCATATCCAGTGATACCAGGCTTAGTTATCCGGTTGTGAAATTCATCGGCTCGGACGGTATGACCTATAATCTTACCGCAGGCGAGCACGGGGAAAATACTGCTTCTCTTTCCTCTGAGCGGAACAAAGGTATAGACGGAAATTATAATGGACATATTTCAATTTCTCTTATTCCTGCCAGTGATTTTCCTTCCAATACTGATGTCTCTCCTTTAAAAACGGATATTACCGGTTATCTGAAGGAAGGATCTTTAAAAGGCCTGGTAGATGTATTAAATAAGTCCGGTGAGCTGGATAATCCGGCGACTGATTACAGAGGAATCGGCTATTATGAAAAATCCTTTGATGCCTTTGTACAGACCTTTGCCGAGACATTCAACAAGCTGAACACAAATACGTTCCCTTACACGGGCGTAACCGGCGTTCCTGCCAACGGTGTCCCCAAGGAATTGACCAGTACCGGTTCTGAAAAGGCAGAATACAGTATTAGCTTTTTAAATTCCACGGGAAATTTCTTAAATAAGGAAAAAATAAACATAAACGGCCAGACCTATACCTTTGGAGACGGAACAGGCGGTACTGTTGAAATCGGCCCCAGTCTTGAAGGAAGCCTGGTAAAGCTGGTAGACAAGCTGAATACTGACGCACCCAATATGACGGTAAACGGGGCATCTACCCCAGGCTCCTGGAATTATCAGGCCAGCACTGGAAAGCTTATATGGACCAGCACAGCTCCTTTGACCGCAGGAACAGAAATTAACAGCACCAGCATTCAAGCAGGGGATGGTACAAAGTTTTCCCTTACTTATAAAGCAGATCCTCTTAATATCAAAAACTTTGATTTATTTAAGACTTCTGACGGCAGTAAGATCTTTACGGCAAGTAATATTAAAATCTCCGATGACTGGATGAACAACACCATCCATATTATTTCCTCTCACGATGAAAATGCCGGTTCAACTGCCAATGATAATATTATCCGAATGATAAAATCTCTGACCGAGGAAAGAGATTTTAAATATGAATACACTTATAAAGATAAAAACGGCATCCCTCAGACCGGAACGATTACTTACTACAACGGCAATTTCTCCCAGTGCTACTCCAACCTGGAGAATATACAGGGAATTGACAGCTCCGCTAATAAGGCAATACTGAGCAATCATATATCGGTTCTTAAGCAGACGGCCAACAGCAAGGATGCCGTATCCGGAGTTTCCTTAGATGAAGAGGGGATCAACCTGATGCAGTTTCAAAGGTCTTATACGGCTGCCGCACGTCTTATGACCACTCTTGATGAAGTACTGAACGTTTTAATTAACAATACAGGTATAGTCGGCAGATAGGAGGGATAAAATTGAGAATCACAACCAATGCAATATTAAGAGATTATAAAAGCAATCTTGCTGCCACAATAGATAATTTGAATCTGTCCAGAACCCGTGTTATGACCCAGCGCAGTTTTAACAGTGTAGCAGAGGATCCTGGTTCAGCAGCCAGGGCTTCCCAGCTTCACCGTAAATATTATAAAATCCAGGATAACTTAAGTATGCTGACAGATATACAGTCCCGTCAGGATGGACAGGAGGGTGCACTTACCCAGGTCTCCAACATGGTTAAGACAATCAGTGAGGATTATAATGTTCAGGCCATGAGCGGGGATAAGCAGACACCGGAAACAAGGCAAACCTTTGCTGCTGCAATCCGCCAATACCAGAAATCCATGGTTTTAAGCCTTAATTCCACATATGAGGACACCTTTTTGTTCGCAGGATCCGATGGAAAGAATGCTCCTTTTGAACTGTCTGCCGATGGCAAAACTCTTACCTACCGGGGGATCAACGTAGATGCACCTATGAATACCTCAGATTACGCCAGTCTAACCAATCTGTCCAATGAAAAGCTTTATGTAGATTTAGGCATGGGACTGTCCCTTGATGAGGCTGACCAGGTAGTACCCTCCAGCGCATTTAACATTTCCCTTCCCGGAATAAAGGCAATCGGATATGGCCAGGATAAGAATGGAATGAGCAACAATGTCGTTGTTTTGGCCGGTCAGTTGGTTGAGGCATTAGAAGCAAAAAACTTTGATGCAGATGCTTATGGAAAGCTTATGAATAAATTTAAGGATTTAAGCACAAACATACTGAACGGAATCACTGACCTGGGAGTCAAGTCAGAATTCCTTACTACGACAAAGGACCGATTGGAAGATGCTGATATATCCATTCAGGAGCAGATGCAAAAGGTGGAAGGAATTGACCCTGCAGCTGCAATTACCGATTATATGTGGAATCAGTATGCCTATAATGCGGCCTTGAAAGTTGGAACCAGTATCCTGTCACCGTCTTTTATTGATTTTATGCGTTAAGTATAATTGGAGGTGTCTATTATGGAACCGTTGCTAAGAATCACAACCGTACCTCTTAAATATGAATTAAAAATTCAAAAAGCCAGGTTGGAATACAAACGTTCTACTGCGGAACTTCAGATGAACAGACAAAAAGGAGAAATGTCTATCGAAAATCACCCCATCAAGGTGAGCATTGATACGTACAATGCGCGTAATTCCGTTTGTCCGACCACGATGGAGAGCGTTCGCCAGGCGGCTTCTTATGGAAAAGCTGCTGCGGCAGAGGCTACCGCAAATTATGCAGAGGAGGGTGCGCTCTTGTTAGATCCCAGAATTTCTAATCCGCTTGATCAGATTATCAGCCAGCGTGCTCAAATGCCTTCCGGAGATTTTGGTCTGCAATTTCTCCCTAATACAGGTCCTGATATTGAATGGTCCGAACCTGATTTAAATATTAAATATCAAATGGATAAGTTAAGTTTTGAATTAAAAGTGGCAAAGGGCGATTACGAATTTATTCCAGGCAAGGTAGAACTGTCAATCACCCAGATGCCTGATGTAGAAATTGAATATATCGGCAAACCGATTTATGTTCCCCCCAGCGCCGCTAATTTCTTCAACCACACTCCACTAGATGTCCTTGCTTAAAATCCAATCCTCTGGGAGGTACTCATGGAAATCCAAACACAATACTTTGGTAATATTTCCTGTTCTGAAAATGAATTAATACATTTTTCCGACGGATTATTTGGTTTTACTCATTTGAAAAATTATGTTCCCCTGGCGTTCCAGGATAACAGCGATGCATTGATCTGCCTTCAATCCGTAGAAGATTTTCATGTGTCCTTTATCCTTATGAACCCATTCCAGCTATATGCCGATTATGCCCCGGTATTATCCGAGGAGGACAGAAAATTTCTAAATGTATCCCAGGATGAAGATGGAATTTCTTATTACGTGATATGCGTAATCCATGATTCCATGGATCAAAGCACCGTGAATTTAAAGTGTCCTATTGCTGTAAATGTTGAAAATCGTGAAGCCAGACAGGTAATCCTGGATAACCCATTGTATCAATTTCGACATCTGATTAAAGATTTCGTAAAAAAGGGGGATTAGGATGCTTATACTTCAAAGAAAAAAAGAACAGTCGCTCACCATTGGAGACAATATCTGCATAACCGTTTTGGACATTGGGAATGACTGGGTAAAGCTGGCCATTGATGCGCCAAGAGATGTATCAATTTTGCGTACAGAGTTAATAGAAGCCGCCTCTGCCAATCAGGAAGCAGTCTCTGTTTCTCTGAGCGCCGGTTCAATATCTAAAATCAAAGATCTGATCAATGACCATAAAAACAGCGGAGATACCTGATTTACTTTGGTATTTCCGCTGTTTTATCTTCTGCCTGTTTCTGATCTCCTGTTTCCATTGGCTGGTCAGCCATATGCTCCCTATCTTTTTTCTGTTTATTTAACCTCTTATTTTTAACCCAGACATCAACTCTTTTTAAAAAAGGGAACATCTCACGAAGCTGAATCAGTATCTTTTCTTTTACTCCGCGGCAAACAGTTCTTAAAGAATACCGCCCTAAACGCAGGAACCAGAAAAGCGGCAGGAGCCCCCCCAGATTTTCCAGGGTTGGGTAAATGGTCTCCATATATCTTCTGTCAGGAAACAACCATTTTATTATTTTTCGAATTCTTTCCGCTCTGCGGTCTCTTGCATAACAGTCTGCAACGGTTTTAATCAAGGGAAGGAACTGAGAGCTGATCTCCCGCCCTTCTGATCCCTTCGTCAGGATATAAGACTCCATGGCATCATAAATTTCCGTATTCTCAATACCAGCCCCGGTATTAAACCAACGAAGTATGAGATACTCTAATTTTTCTGCAAATTCAGCAATTTTAAGTTTTTTTAATTTTTCATAAATATACGGCCATGAAAAAACTTCCGCATACTTCTTGTAAAATACCCAAAAGTCCATGATTTGGTTTAAGCTGATCTCGCCTCTGGCATAGCAGTCAGTCAGTCTGCTCATAAGAAAGAGATATTGGTCATCAGGAGTCATTTCCCTTACATACTGATACCCTTTCCTGGTGGGCAATGTGGTTAGCAAGCCTTTAAAATATTTTCTCATAGGCTTGCTGAAAAACATGCTGTGAGTATAATACAAAATTCGGATTCCAGGTACCCGGTAATAGAAACGTCCCCGTTCCTCCGTATGGCGTTCCTCAAAATCAGCCTTCTCCAGAATCTCTCCAATTAACCGTCCATATTTTTTATCGGTGCCAATCTCTATCGATTCTCTGCAACACATCTCTTCAATGGGATAATATTTGACTGTATCAGAATATCTTAATAGAAAGCAATTGACCTTATTTCGTTCCAAAAGGGCAAGCACCTGCTTTTCCCCTGCTCTCAGCCTGCCAGTTCGATGGACTGCTTCCAGGTATTTATCAAAGAAGCGCTGACGAATGGCCTGGGGGATATTCTCCTCCAGTCCCATGATTCCATAATATACGGCATGAGCCACATTATGATAATCAGCCAGACGATACATCTTTTCCCAATCCGGTTGGCGCAGCGGCTCCGGGGAAGGCTTTTGGTTCAATATCGACGACAGTAATAATATTAAATACCGCTCTTCATATCCTTTACTCATTCATTTTCCATCCTCAATCAACCGGACCTAGAGAACCGCCGGCAATTTACTATCCAATTAACGGTTATGCGAGGCAATAAATCCAGGCGATTCTTCCAATTGCCATAGTTCTTCCCGTACAAAACATGGGAAAATCTGTATTTCCAGTTTTATACATCGGTTTTTTAATAATAATCTTAACTTTACCGGATATCTGTACGATAATTATGGTAGACATGAAACTAATATCTTTATATAGAAAAGGTGAATTAAGTGAGCAGATTTTATTCTATCCTATTTAAAACCCTATTCATTGCTGCTGTCCCCTTTGCTACTTTTTTTTCATTCAGCGGTCGAATCAGCGGAGAAGCTGCGGCTGTTTCTCAGACACCCATAGAAATAAGCTTCCAGCCTGCTGCCGCCGAAATTCCCCAGGAAGGGAAATACGATGTCATGCTTGACAGTGTATCCGGTCCTCTTACCTATTATAATCAAGGGGATTCCAGATGGGGTAATTTTCTTTATGGAGGAAAAGATCCCCTTTCCACCTATGGATGCGGCCCTACGGTCATGGCTATGCTGATCACCAGTTTTACAGGCAATCAGGTGCTTCCCTCTGACGTGGCCGCTTGGGCCGCTCAAAATAACGGCTGGTGTCCTGGCCAAGGTTCCTATCACAGATTAATCGTTGATAGTGCTTCTGCCTATGGACTGAAAGCCGTACCGCTGAAGGATTATACCGCTCAGGGTCTGCAGAATGCACTGGATTCCGGACATCTGGTTGTAGCCCTGATGAAAAAAGGACATTTTACCCAGCAGGGACATTTTATTATTATCACCCGCTCTATGGGAGAGGGCAAATTCCGGATCGCCGACCCGAATAATTACGATAATACAAAATTTGACTGGGATTCTTCTTTGATTTTCCAAGAATTAAACTACCGTTCCGGAAACGGGGGGCCTTTATGGACCATCGGTCTCCCGGATCCAGTTTCTTAACGATTGTAGTAGGAGTCCTTTCCAGCCAAGCGGGTACTAATATGACGATCCATCTCAATCACCCTTTTCCGCACAAACTGGAAGTTCCTTCCTCTTTCCACAAGCCTCTCAGCCACCGGGCTGGCAGGCTTGTAGTCATCATTTCCTTTTGACCAATCCCTGACCTGGGCGGCTTCTACCGGAGGCAGGGCTGAAATAAGGCAGTTCATATTTCTTTCATGAATATCCGCCTTATCCATTACTTCCTGGCGCATTCCAAGAAGGAGCTGCACGGAGGTCCGGTCATTCCGGGACAGGGATTCCCCAATTTCCTGGGTCATGCGCTCAATTTCTACAATACATTGATATTTATTCTGCATTTCCTTTAGAATCTCAATCAGCATCGAATCTTCCATGTCATTCCCCTATTCACATATTGAAAAAATAAAACGGCCGGAGAGGAATGCTTCCTCCCCTCCAGGCCGGTCATCTAGCTGTTTAACCGCTCCGCTTCTTTAAACGCTTCTCGCAGATCAATGATCAAGGGTCTGATCTCTTCTATTACATCAGTATTTCTTCCTGCCCTTATCCGGCTAAACTCATACAGAAAAAAATCATACATCCGTCTCAGTTCAGCACTGATTTCATAATTATAATTTAAGGTATCCTTTAAATAGGTGACGATATCCACTGCCCGCTGAACAGACTGTTCGAAAAGTTCAAAATCTTCTTTCTCTAATGCAAGCTCTGCACGGGTCAGCCGTTTAAGCAATTCATCATAAAGAAGATTGAGCATTTCCCCGGGAGTCATTGTATTCACTGTCTGCTCTTTATAATGCTGGTATCCGTATGAAGCCATGATCTACACCGCCATTTCTTATGAACCGAATGAACTCAGCCAACTGCTTTGGGAATTCATTTGTGAAATTAATGATTCCAAAGTAGTGAACTGTTTTATATACCGGTCTGTTTCTGTTTTTAACTGCCCCGTCAAGCGGCTTATGTAATCGTTAATACTGTTCACAGTCTTCTGAAGGTTATTGTTCAGAATGCTGGTCGGTGCGTAAACGGAACCGGCCTTTTCAATCAGTATCCCCTTGGTTGCGCCTGTAATGGACGCATATTTTTCTGTTGTTGCAGAAATGCGGGCCATAACTCCGCCCTTATCTCCTGTAGTTGCATCGGCGGTCCTTGTAAATAATTTTTGCAGATCTCCTGCATTGGATTCAAGCGCCGCCCGGAACTTTGTTTCATCGAGTACCAGCTTACCGTTATCGCCGTAGTTGGAGCTTGTGGAAATACCGAAGGATTCCAGCATGGCCTTGTCATCAGAACCGCTTTCAAAAATGAAACGCATGCTGTCAGAAAGACCTCTTAAGTCCGTGTCATTGAACAGCATTCCTGCCTTAGCCTTTTCTTCCCATTTCGTAATCTGATCTTCCTTCAAATCCGCTTTCTGCTCTTCGGACAGAGGCTCATAATTCCTGTTTGGCTTTGTAGTAACCTCAGTATTCACTAATTTAATGATTTCATTATAATCCTTGATCATATCCGTTATAGCAGATACAATCTTATCAGCGTCTGTTTTGGCATTAAAGGTGACAGAGTTGGTGGTGTCCATGGAATAAAAACCGCCGGAGGCATTTACAAATGTACCTTCCGTTGTTTTTACATACTCTCCGCTGGGATCCGCCACTCCTGCCTGAGTATAGCGGGCCGCAGTGTCTTCCACTTTAAAATAATTACCGCTCCCATCCTTTACATATTTTCCATTTGTATCATCTTTGACATAATTATATCCAAAGGTTCCGTTGACAGTCACGTTCAGTCCATCCAGATTAAAGGAGTTACTGCCCCGCACCAGATCGACTACATCATCAGATCCGGCATATTTTACTCCGATTACCGCATCCTGGCCCTTGGTAACCGTATAATTTACATCTTTTTGGCCAAACAGAAGCTCTGCGTCTCCGCTGCCGGTAAAATCAATTCTTCCTGCCGCTCCGCCTGCTGTGGAAACGATGGAAAATTTATCAGAATTTACCATATAGCTCATGGTAACACCTGCGTCGGAGGCATTTACCTTGCTGATTATATCATTGAGAGTGCTGTTGTAGGAAAGTCCCTCAATCTCTATGTCATTGATCGTAAGCTTCAGTTCTCTTTTGTCTACATAATCCTTCATAGCGTTATTTAAGTCGCTGACCTTTGTAGTATCATCTGTCTTAAAATGGTCGATGGCCTCATAAACGCTGCTTAAAACTGTATCGGACAGCTGGGAATAATTGGTGGAAATTAACTGCTTTAAATCTGAGACTTTAGTATCGGCCGTTACCTTACTTCCCAATTTACCAATCAGCTCCATTGCCTTTACTGATCCTGAAAAATAAGTGGTTTCATAATCTTCACCATTGGCCAATTTATAATCAGCTAATTTTTGTTCAATACCGTCAGCAATTCCCTTCAATCCTGATTGGGAAAGAGTAGAATTAAGATTTATCCGGTTTGATTCTCCATACTCCACTTTTAAGGCTCCGGACTTACCGATCACACCTGTGTCAGCTGAGGATATTGCCAGTATGGAAGAATTATCCACCGTTTTGGTGGCAGGATTCATGGTTTCAAACTTTAACTGATAGCCGCCGTTCTTCGTATCCTCCTGGACACCCACCTTAATTCTTCCTGATCCAAATTCCTTCCCAAGCTTTGTTTCCAAATCAGCCGCAATGGATTCTAAGGACGTTTGATCATTGCCGCCAATCATTGCCTGAATAGCCTCTGCACTGGCAAATTGTATGGTTTTAGTCGTTCCGTTGTAAGTAAAGCTGATATTCTTTCCGCCTACCCGGTCTGCAAAAGATTTTGATTCAAAAAAGGTCTGAGTTCTTCCTGCCAGCTCCGCCGACAAACCCGAGGAAGTGATCGTCTTGTCCTCTTCTGACAGGGTGTCAAAATCCGCTATGCCAAGAGCTTTCAGTGCTTCCTTGCTTCCTCCGGCAATCTGAATTGTATTTCCGGCTTTATCGGTGGATTGGAAATCCAGCTTAAAAGCAGTGCCTGACGGGTCTCCCGGATTGGAAGGATTTGCCGTCACCTTAATCACATCTGCCAGTGTCTTTCCATCTCCAATGGAAACATTCTTAAGTGCCCTGGTGATGGATTCCTGAGCCTTCGCTCCATTGGAATAATCGTAGGTGAAGCCATCCTTTGTGGTACCGCTGCTTAAGGAAACTCCAAAGGTCTTGGTTCCATATTTGAAATAAAGACTCTGTCCCTCTAAGGTGCTCACATCCTCTGGTCCTAATTTGATGCTGCCTGTGGTAAGAGACTGGTCGGATGCGTTTCCGATGGAAGACATGCTGGCATCCTTGGCCAGCTGTTTTACGCCTACAATGGACATGGAATCCACGAGGGAAGAGCTTCCTGATACACTGATATACTTGCTGTAATCACCGATTGCCGTAATGCTGCTTTTTGCCCAAAAGCTGGGGCTGGAAATATTGGTGGATTGGTTAACATAAGATGTATACTTTTGTGAAAACTCCACAAGCTTGGAGCTGATGGAGCGATAGGCCTCCTGCTTCCATACATAAGTCTGTTTTTGCTTCTGCTGCTTTGCAATCTTAGCCCTTGTGGCAGAAGTCATACCCTGGATCAGACCGTCCCTGTCCAGGCCGCTGACAAGGCCCCCGTAGCCTCTGATAGAAGATACACTGCTGACACTGCTTGAAATCGATGCCATATAGAACTCCTTTCTAATTATGTACATAAACCATTTTTCGTCAAAAATCGGTTTTTTTCTTGTTTTCGCTATACTTATTTATCGACATATTGTATACTTAAGATAATAGTATTATCTCAATTTATGAATGGAGGAAACGAAGTTGTCAACTGTAATAGCTATTACAAATCAAAAAGGCGGCGTAGGCAAAACAACCACTTCCTGCTCCCTTGCCTGCGGTCTGGCCATGAATCATAAAAGAGTTTTGGCAGTGGATCTGGATCCCCAGGGTAACTTAGGCTTCAGCCTCGGCCTAGAAATAGAATCCTGCGCCACCATATATGAAGTCTTTAAAGGAACCGCCACCCTGCAGGAGGCAATCCGGTCTTCTAAATACTGTGATGTGATATCTTCCAACATTCTCTTAAGCAGTGCTGAGCTGGAGTTTACAGGAAAGCAGAGAGAATGCATGCTGAAAAACATCCTGTCAACCGTTGCCGGTTATTATGATTATATTATTATTGATACTCCTCCTGCACTGAACATTCTGACCGTCAATGCCTATGCAGCAGCAAACTTCCTGATCATTCCCATGGTTCCGGAAATCCTGAGCCTGTTAGGGGTCTCCCAGATCAAAGACACGATCAATACCGTCCGTTCTTCCGTGAATCCGGATCTGGTTGTCCTGGGAATCCTGCTTAATAAATATAACGCCAGAACACTCCTTTCCAGAGAAGTGAAGGAAATGGCACAAAACATTGCCGCCCAGATCGGCACTACCGTGTTTAATACCCATATCCGGTCAAGTGTTTCCGTTGCGGAAGCACCTGCTCAGGGAGAAAGCCTTCTGGATTATGCGCCCCGATCCAACCCTGCTATAGACTATAAAGCACTGGTAGCAGAAGTATTGGAACGGATTAAACTGCGCAAGATTTAATTACATCGAGAGGAGCTTAAGCAATGGCAAGAAAGAGCAGTAAAACAGCCCACGTTATGAACCTGTTGGCCGGTGATGATTCCGAGTCTCCAAAGTCAGAAGCAGCAAAGGAAAACATTGCTGCCAGCCTCACAACAGAATTGGGAGGAAGCATAAAAGAGTTGACAGTTATGGCCCAGCAGGCCTCAATCCAAACACAGGACGGACCATTAACCCCATCGCCTATATCCATAATTGATATGTCATCCTCAGCACCGGATCCTGTAGCAGAATTGATCAAGCAGCGCCTGGAGGAAGAGGAAGGCAGCGAGGAAGGGTTATTACCGTCAGAACAGGAGATGCCCCAGGATCTGCCATCACCTTCTTCTAAAGAGGAAGAACCAAGGAAAGAAACATTTCATGCGGATACAAAAGAGGGAGAATTAAAAGAGGAAACTCCTGTAGAAGACAGCCCAAAGAAGGAAGTTCCCAAAGAGGAAACTTTTATTTTGGAGGCTCCTGACTCGGAAGAACTTATCATAGAGACTCCTATCGCGGAAGATCCTATCATGGAGACTCCCATCGCGGAAGAACAGAAAAAGGAAGATCCGGAAGCGGAAGTACCCGTGTCTGAAGCGCCCGAATCCAAACCTTTGGACTATGAGTATTTAAATGTCATGGAATATGTGGTAAAAAACAGGGTGAAAGATTATATGGAAAAATTTGATGTATGCCTGTGCGGCCGGTGCATTGCCGATGTGACTGCACTTGCCCTGACCAATCTTCCTCCTAAATATATTGTAGTGGAGCCCCCTTCTGCATCTCCGCTATTGAATTTTTACTCCAATCGTTATTCTCAGCATATTATTGTAGAGCTGACAAAAGCCTGCTCAGCGGTAAAAGAAAACCCACACCATTAGGCGTGGGTTTTTTCCTCTTCATTCTCCGATTCATTACTGCTTGTAAGACCGCTCCATATTTCATTTACAGCCTCAACACAATCCATGTATGTCTGAGCCAGCAAGCCGGAAGGAATACCTAGCTGATCTGCCAAAACCCTCACGTTCTTCCATTCCGCGTTTTCATAGCTTAGAATGAGCTTGTAAAGAGTTCCGCAGATACCTTCCTGTCTGATGAGCGCATCCTTGATTTCCTGTGCCACCGGCACCTCTTCCAGTATTTCCTCCAAAGGAGCATCAATCATAAATTGAAGGGTAGAGAACATTCCCATCATGTAGACTTCGGACCGGATAATGGGAAGGTCTTGCACATAGTCGGAAAGAGCCATGGCATAATTGGCCCGCAGGAAAGACATTTTCATGGTGGCTTCCAGGGATTCATCATTATCAAAGTCATTGTTAAAGCTAAGGAGATATACCCACTGCTTTAACTGGCTGATCCCCATGGTCACCAATGCCTGACGAATGGAGGATACTCTTCTCCGCAGAGCGAAATAGGCGGAATTGACAATTTTAAGAAGCGAGTAGCTTAAGGCAGCATCACGTTTTATGATCTCTTCTATCTGCTCAATATCAGGCTCATCCTTTGAAACCTCAACAACCAGCTGGAAGAAGTTTCCTTCCAGGAACTCCATGCGGTTCACCTTTTTTGCCATTGCCTCTGCCACATAGCTTCCTTCCGCAAAGTCCGCACCGATTTCCAGGGCCAGTTCATATTCTTCCTTTGTGTTTACACCGGTCGCAACACATTTCTTGTCGAAGCCTTTCATGGTATTGACTAGATTGATCAAGGAAGTACGTTCTTTTACACTGTTTTTATCTCTAATATCAATTTTTACGTAAGTGACGAAATCCAGCATGGAAAAGTACTTGGGAGAAAACTGGAAATCGTTGATGGCAAAGACATAGCCTTCTGCCCGGTATTTTCTGATTATGGTAGGCGACAGGGGATGGATCATCACATGGTCTTCAATTTGAATTACCATTTTTTCCTTGTCGAAAATCTTTGGCGTGTTCCGGAATAACAAAGAAGGAGTAAATGTTACAAAAGTGAGTTTATCACGAAAAATGCTTTCCGTATTTTGCATCAGAAAGCCTGCAATGGTATCAGCTGCCGCGA
Source organism: [Clostridium] saccharolyticum WM1 (assembly GCF_000144625.1). NCBI lineage: Bacteria > Bacillati > Bacillota > Clostridia > Lachnospirales > Lachnospiraceae > Lacrimispora > Lacrimispora saccharolytica. The sequence continues at coordinate 3,711,327 of NC_014376.1, forward strand.
CATCCGAACTACTGTAAAGCGAGTCATAGTCCTTCTGGAACAATATCTCATAGCCGATAATCCTGTCCTCCTTCAGTGCCTTTATGGGCTGCCGGGTGACATACTTATCCATTCTTTTCCCTCCTATGAAGCAAATGATCGATTACTTCTACCAAATGGCCGATCTCTGGTTTGCTTAACTGCTCGTCAGCTCCTAACTGCTTTCCTTTGATCATCAATTCCTGATTGATCATGGAAGAGAAAATAACCAGAGGTATATGCTTTAAATACTTATCTTCTTTTACCAGCTTGGTCAGACGGTGCCCATCCATTTCCGGCATTTCAATGTCCGTAATGATCAGGCCTACCTTTTTATCCAAATCCGAATCGGTCCGGATCTTAACCAGATAATCCCATGCTTCTTGTCCGTTATTTTTAAAGGTGAGATTCTCATAACCGGCTTTCTTCAAGGCTGCTTCTATCATCTTTGTCAGAAGGATGGAATCCTCTGCAATGAGGATCGGGTAATCAATTCTTTCTCTTTGACCCAGCTTGTTGATTTCATCCAACTGAATCCCCGTTTCCGGAGCTATGTCAGCTACGATCTTTTCAAAATCAAGAATGGTAACCAGATCAGAGCCGCACTGAGCAATGCCGGTTGCTACGCCTTCCTCTCCCCGGCTTATGGTATCATCCGGCTTCTGTATATTCTTCCAAGAGATACGGCTGATTCCAACCACGCTGTGAACCCGGAACGCAATGTGCAGCTTGTTAAAGTTGGTGATAATGAATAAATCCTTGCCCTGTTTTTCCGTTGCTTTTCCGGTCAGATACAGAGGAAGATCAATTACGGTAAGAAGTAAGTCCCTCGGCTTAAAAATACCTTCCACAGAAGGGTGAGCATGGGGGATGGGTTTCACCTTATCTGACATCATAATTTCACGTACTTTGGCAACATTAATTCCATACAATTCACCGTAAATGGTAAATTCCATTATTTCAATCTCATTGGTTCCTGATTCTAATAAAATATCTGTTTCTGCCATAACTCTTCTCCTTTATCCCAAAATAATCCAGCAAAAACATCTGCCTAATAAAATATCGGCATACTTCTGCCGGTTCATAATGTTTACAAAACAATTTCCGCTCTGCCGTAAGTTCGAATTTTCACCTGTCCGGTGCTCACATCAAAGGTCATGGTGCGGGCATAATTTTCTCCCACGTCCGCCGCAGCAAGACGGATTCCCTCTGAATGAAGAATCTGCTTCACGCTGACAATGTTACGGGCACCGATATTTCCAAGGGTGCTGTTACCCTGCAATTCGAACATTTTGGCCCCCCCGGCAATTTTAGCGATCAGTCTGGGTTTCCTGGCTCCCATGATCTCGATTTTACGAAATGTTTCCGCAAGCCCTGTATCTGCATACTTAAATATATTGCCGTCTCCCAGACCAAATACCTCAGGAAGCATAATATGTACAAGAGCTCCCAGCTTGATCATGGGATCATACAGGCTGATTCCGATACAGGACCCAAGGGCATAAGTGATCAGAATCCCCTCTTGCCTGGCAAACTTCATGTCTGCAATTCCAACCGTTAATTGTTTATCCATTGGTTATCCCCAGCTTTTCCATTAAAAAGTTCAATGACTGTATATCCGGCATCATCAGCAGATCACTATGGAGCACCTTCCCCCCTATCACAAATTGTCCGCTGATCATCATCATTTTATCTGTCTGATAACCAAATTCCACCATTGGTACGCTTAATATCCCGCCCAGCATATTGACGGCTATATCCGGAACCGACAAATTAATGGTAACATCACTAAGGGAGGACATGGCATTCACATAAGAGGAGATAATGATATTTCCGATCTCCTCCAATGCTGAGGTTTCCAAAACATTCAGCTGGTAATAATCTTCAATGTTCTGCTGCATGACGCTGGTTAAGACTTCATTGATAAAATCCAGCTTCAGAATAAACAGCATCAGACCATTGATCTCACCAGTCATCTTGACCAGAATAGCAGCTACAATTTCTTCCGGATCACCCAGATACTTAATGGCTTCGTTATAGCCCAGGATCTTCACATCCGGTAGTGTCATACGAACCGTTTTCCCTAACAAGGATGACAGTGCCGTGGCCGCATTTCCTGTTCCAATACTACCGATTTCCCTGATGAGATCCAGACCTAAACTATTCATTTCATCGTAACGCGTTATTTTCATGATATCGCCCTCTTTCCTTACTACTTATGGTTTTTACCTCAGAGTATTTATTGTCGCCTCAACCTCATCGGAAGTCTGTACCATTTTAAGCGCATAGGAATAGGCCCTCTGCGCCTCGATCATTCTGGTCATTTCCTGGGCAAAATCCACGCCTGACTCCTCTAAGGCTCTCTTTACCACTTTTGCATTTTCAAGCAGAATCGGTTCTCCATTTTTTTCAGTTACAGAAAAGACATTGTCTCCCTGGCTTTCCATGCCATCCCTTCTTGCGAAGGTATACACTCCGATTGCCCGGGGATCATGCTCTCCCTCTTCCAGTTCTGTTTCTTCCTCTTCTGTCTCCTCCTCACTTCCCGGATATGTAGCTGGTTTTACATCATAGGATATCTCTTCCTGATCCATATTCAGGACTCTTTTATTGTCTGAATTCACAAGATAGAACTTATCCTCCATTCGGGACAACTGAAAACGTCCGTCACGGGAATAGGAAACTTCTCCTGTGACAGGATCCTTTAACATGAAAAAACCTTCTCCTGCAATGGCATAATCATGTTCAAGGCCGGTTTCCTTATAGGGCATTGCAGAAAAATCTGTCTTTGTCTGGTCAACCTTAGTTCCGCTTCCGGATTTCGCTCCGTTATTTCCCTGGGTATTTCTCATCTCAGCATGAACCAGATCAGAAAAAACACTGTACTGGGCTTTAAAGCCCACAGTATTCACATTTGCCACATTATTGGAAACGATACCAAGCTTTGTCTGCTGGCCCAAGGCTCCCAAAGCACCTATGTAAAATGACTGTTCCATCGATCTACCTCCTTTATACTCTGCCTATGTCGCTGACAATCCTGCTCATAAGCTGATCATACATTTTAAGAACCTGCGCAGCACTTTGAGAAGCTCTTTGGCTGCTCATCATGGAGGTCATCTCTTCAATGGGATCGATATTGGATCGTTCGATGGTTTTCCATTGGATTCCGCCATTTGCTGCAGTCGCTTCCGCCGTGGTTGTAAAAGTGCCGTTATCACCTTTCACAAGCTGGGTGTAATCCGCAAAGTCCGCTACCCCGATCTTTCCTAAAAGCGTTGGCTCCGTATCTTCGGAATCCCCACCATCCTCGTCGGTTCCCAGGCCCTTTAAAGGCACCTCGTAAATATTGCCTGATTTGTCAACGGTAATATGGTCTGAGGGAAGCTCAATGGGATTTCCGTCCTCTCCCAAAACTCTGCCCATGGAAGATAAGCAGAGATATCCCTCATCATCCAGACGGAAGGAACCATTTCTTGTATAAAGGCGGTTCCCGTTTGTATCCTCAATGGTAAAAAAACCAGGCTTTGTAAGAGCAAAGTCCAGGTTTCCTCCGGTCTCCTCCAGAGTCCCCTGATCGTAAGACGTATTCGTGTTTCTGGCAGCACGAATCATGGAAACCGTACCGATCTCCACGGGGTTGCTTTTGTTCCGGTTCCCATTTCGGTAAAGCATCTCTTCCTTAAACGTAGTGCTGACCAGCTTGTCCGATTTGTAACCAGGGGTGCTGACATTGACCATATTGTTGCTGATGACATTTAAATTCCGATTCTGGTACAGCATTCCTGATGCCAGATTGTAAAATCCATGAAACATAACGTTTTGCCCCTTTCCTATTTAGCTGCCCGTGCACTTTGGGCATAAAGGTATACCTGTAAGGTGTTTCCTATTTACCATTTATAAAGCCAGTCAGATACAGCTTCAGCTTTTGAATCGCATTGGAATGAATCTGTGAGATTCTCGGCTCGCTGACATTCATGACCTGTGCAATCTCCTTCATATTTAATTCGTCCATATAATACAGCGAAATAACCTTTTGCTCATTTTCTTTTAAATTATTTATTGCCTGAACCAGAATCTGCTTAAATTCCTCCTGCAGATAATGATCCTCTGGCTGTTCATTTTCATTGACCGCCGGAAGCTGCACTGTTTTTTTATTGTCGTTTCCTGCTTCAAGAACCATATCCAGAGACAGGACACTGTAAACATTGGTTTTTCCAAGAGCCTCCTGGTACTTCTCCAGGCTGATGTTCATATATTCTGCCGTTTCCCTGGGGGATGGAAAACGGCCCAGCCGGTTGCAAAGCTCCATGACAGCATTATCCAGTTCCTTGGCATTCTTCCTTACGCTTCTTGGAATCCAGTCCTGTTTTCGCGCCATATCAATGATCATGCCCCGGATTCTCTTGGAAATATAGGTTTCAAATTTAACGTTCATTTCCGGGTCAAACTTCTCGATTCCGCTCATTATGGTCAGCACGCCTTCATTGACAATATCCTCCACCTGGGCAAAGCTTAAATACACATCCCTCATCTGAATGGAAATACTTCTGACCATATACATATAGCGCATGACCAGTTCATGCTTTATATGTATATCTTTTGTCCGCTTATATTTAATTAGTAAATCTTCATTGGTATATTGGGTGAAATCCTGTTCCATTCCGACTAACACCGCCTTTCTGACACAATATCCTGTCAAATGGTGATATTTCCAACTGCCTGAATCTGAATATTATTTGCAATCTCGTTAAATGAAAGGACATATACATTGGGATAGAACTGTTCAATCAAACGGTAAAAATACAGTCTGACAACCTGGCTGGTAAGAATCACCGGCTTTTGGTCTAAGTCACTGAATTTCTTGATCTGCTCACCCAGCTGACCGATCACAGACTGCATCACATCCGGGCTGAGAGCCAGATAAACTCCCTGCTCTCCCTTTGCCATGCTTCCGATAATATTTTTTTCCAGCTCTGCATCCAGCGTAAGTACCTTCATTTGCCCTCCGTCACAGAACATTCTGGTTATGGTTCTCTTTAAGGCAATTCTGATATTTTCAGTAATTACATCCATATCTCTGGTGGTTGGAATTGAGTCTACAATGGTTCCCAGTATGGTCTCCATATCCTTAACCGGTACACCTTCCTTTAAAAGATTGTTGAGAATCTTCTGAAAGCTGCTGTATGTAAACTGATTTGGAAACAGTTCATCAACCAGTTCTGCAGAATGTTTCCTGACATTTTCCAATAGCTGCATAACCTCCTGACGCCCTAACAATTCATAGGCGTGCTGCCTGATGGTTTCAGACAAGTGGGTCAGCATAACGGAAAGAGGGTCAATGACCGTATAACCGTAAATTTCCGCCATTTCCTTGTTCTCAGGGCGGATCCATTTGCTTGGGATTCCATATGCCGGTTCCACCGTTTCGATCCCGTCAACTTCCCCGGAAAGTGCGGGAGGCTCCAATGCCAGGTAATAATCCACCAGGATCTCGCCTCTGGCCACTTCTTCCCCTCTGATCTTAATAATATACTGATTGGTATTTAAGCTTGAGCTGTCCCTCAGTCTGACGGAAGGAATGACAAATCCCATATCCTGGGCATACTGCCTTCTGAAAATAACGATGCGGTTAATCATCTTGCCGCCGCTGTTTTCATCAATTAATGGGATCAGGCTGTAGCCGAATTCCATTTCAATAGGTTCAACGTTAATGAGAGAATATACATTGTTTACATCCCGGTAATAAGACTCTTCATCTGCCGCAGGCTGAGTACTCTCTTCCATCATGGCCGTAGCCGCAATCTCCTGGTTTCTCACTGCCGCCAGTTTTACCTTCTGCTCCAAACGGAATCCTGCAGCCACAAGTGCGACCGCCATAATTGCCAGCTGGAGCTTTGGCATTCCCGGTACCAGCATGAGGATAATCATGACAAAGCCCGTGATCATAATTGCCTTCGGCTGAGCCAGGAACTGGGCAGATACGTCTTCATTTAAGCTGCCTTCCGAAACAGCTCTGGTAACGATCATACCTGTGGCAGTGGAGATCAAAAGAGCCGGAACCTGGGAAACAAGTCCGTCACCTACGGTTGCTATGGAGTAAACGGCTAACACCTGATTAAAAGCCATATTGGACTGTACCATACCGATGATGGTTCCGCCAATAAAGTTAATGGCAGTAACAATGATGGAAATAATGGCATCTCCCTTTACAAACTTGGTCGCACCATCCATGGCTCCATAGAAATCTGCCTCTTTCTGAATCTTGTACCGTCTTATTTTTGCTTCCTGTTCATTGATCAGGCCAGAGCTTAGATCCGCATCAATGGCCATCTGCTTACCTGGCATGGCATCCAGGGTAAACCTGGCTGCAACCTCAGATACACGCTCCGTTCCTTTTGTAATAACAAGGAAGTTTACCAATACGATGATCAGGAATATAATAAATCCAACAACTACATTTCCCTGTAATACGAAATCACCAAAGGCTCTGATCACCTGGCCTGATGATCCCTGATTGGATAAGATGTTACGTGTGGTAGAAACGTTCAATCCTAATCGCAAAAGGGTGGTAACCAGGAGCAGTGCCGGAAAGATGGAAAATTCCAATGGCTCCTTTATGTTCATGGTTATCAATAAGATTATCATGGAAAGGGAAATATTTATGATAATCATTACATCCAATAAAAATGGAGGCAATGGGATAATCAACAGAAGTACAATCGTAATAACAAAAACTACTACGGAATTTTTCAGTAAATTCTTCATTCTTTTACACCATTTCTTTCAAGTATCTCTGCCGCTTTTATCTACTCAATAATCTTGTTATTCATACGGTAAACGTATACAAGAATTTCGGCTACCATGCCGTAATATTCCGGTGGAATCTCCGCCCCCACCTGGGTACCGGCATAAATCCCTCTGGCTAAGGGTTTATTCTCCAGCACATACACCCCGTTTTCCTCGCCTACCGCAACAATTCTAAGGGCAAGCTCATCCTGGCCTTTTGCCACCAGTACAGGCGCGTTGTCCTTTTCAATATTGTACCGCAGCGCCACCGCATAATGGGTAGGATTACGCACGATCACATCTGCAGTAGGTACCGCCTGCATCATCCTGGAACGTGCACGTTCTCTCTGTATGTTACGGATCCTTCCTTTAATTTCAGGGTTTCCTTCGGTCTGCTTGTATTCTTCCTTTAATTCCTGTTTTGACATCCGGATCTGGCGTTCAAAATCCCACCACTGGTAAAAAAAGTCGAATCCTGCGATTGCCAGAAATACAATGGAAACCTTTATGATCATTTCAAGAATGGCATTCAAAACATAAACTGCCGAATCCTGAAGTTCCATATCAATGGTCCTTGCAACCGCTCTTAAATCCCCTTTGATGATCTGGTAAAGGATCAGGATCAAAATAATGATTTTTATGAGGCTCTTTATCAGCTCCACAAGACTTTTGACCGACAGGATATTCTTGATTCCCTGCAGCGGGTTCAGCCGGTCGAATTTAGGGGCCAAATTGCTTTTTGTAAAAAGAAACCTTGTTTGTACTCCCGTGGCAATCACTGCCAGCAAAACAGCAGCCAGAAGTATCGGAAAGCAAGCCTTTAACACGGCAATCACCGTATCCATATAGGCCTTAGTCGTATAATCGGACAGCGTCTCTGCCGCCGGGGCAAGGCTTATATACTTTATCATATAATTCCGTAAGGTTTTGTACATGAAGGGAAACAGCAGCTTCAGCATCATGAATATACCAAGAAGAGATGCAACCATTACCACATCCTTACTGACGGCGACATGGCCTTTCTTTCGTTCATCCCTTCGCTTTTTGGGTGTGGCTTTCTCGGTTTTTGAATCACCTGCCATTGCCGTTCATCACATCCTTTCCTCTTTTCCGGACATGCTTTCCGGACAGGGCCGGCCCCGCTTGCCGGGCGTTAAGGGATACCCGCAGGGTGCTCGCGAAACGCTTACAATAATCGCATGACACTCTGCACCGTAAGAAGCATTTGGTTTATTACATCGCCCAAATAATCTGACATAGGAGAAAACAGGAAAATCAGCATGAGCAGACCGATCACCAGCTTGGCTTGTATATTTACAACGAATACATTGATCTGAGGGATCATTTTCATCAGGATTCCCACGGCTATCTCCGTGATAAATTCGATTGCTACAATCGGAAGCGAAAATTTAATGGCCATGATGATGCATTGAATAAACACTTCTATCATCGCCCACGCAACCTTTGTTCCAATAACCACCTGCCCGTAGGGAACGGTCTCCGCTGATTTTATAAGCAGCTTGATCAGAGCCAGATGCCCATCCACCGCAAAGAAAAGTAACATGAAATAGGCATTCCAGAGACTTCCCGTAATCGCGATCTGAGTGTTGCTCTGAGGGTCATAAATCGTAGCCATGGACAATCCCATCTGGAAATCTATGATGTGGCCTGCAAAGGTGATGACCATGAGAAACAAATCCATGACAAAGCCAATGGTATAACCCATTATAAACTCTTTTATCATCAGCACTGCAAATTCTATGGAATTAACCGGCTCCGGCACCTGGGCTGCTGAAAAGGAATAGACCAGGAGGGTGAACACCATAATCATTCCGCCCTTTACAACATTGGGGGTATTCCTTCTGCCCAGAATCGGATTCAACAGAATAAAGCCAGACATCCTCATGAAAATCAGGGAAAAAAGCATCATTTGTCCAATATCCGGCATTTAACTCTCCCTTTCCCTCTTATCCCAGCATGGTATTAAAAATATGTATGGTAAAATCCCGAAGCGACTCCATCATATTGCTCCCCATAATCAAAAGGACCAGTCCTATGACAATCAGCTTAGGTACAAAGGTAATGGTTTGCTCGTGGATCTGCGTTGCAGCCTGCAGGATAGAAATAACAACGCCCACCACCATACTCACCACCAATACCGGACCGGCCAGCTTCACGGCCAGCCCAAACATCTCATACATCAAACTGCTAAGCGCAACTTCCGTCATATTCTATCCTCCCGTCAGTAGTGAAAACTTTTAACCAGATTTGTAAACAAAAGCTCCCAGCCATTCACCGTGACAAATAAAAGCAGCTTAAACGGAAGGGAAATCATAGCCGGAGGAAGCATAACCATACCCATGGACATAAGTGTACTTGATACCACAATATCCACCAGCATAAAAGGCAGAAAAATCATAAAACCGGCCGTAAATGCTCTTTTCAACTCAGAAGTCATGAATGACGGAATCACCACTGTCATTGGCAGGTCTTCTATATTTTCCGGCATATCCGTATTTGACATGTCAGTAAAAAGGGTCAGGGTTGTTTTCTCTGTCTGCTTCAGCATAAACCGCTTCATAGGAACCTGTGCCCGTTTCAATGCCTCTCCCTGGCTGATTTCCTCTTTTATATAGGGCTGGTAGGCGTTGGTATTCACATCTTTAATGACCGGGTCCATGATAAACAGGGTCAAGAACAACGCAATTCCTACAAGTACCATATTGGGAGGCGTCTGCTGGATTCCCATGGCATTTCTGGTAAAAGACAAGATAATGACAATCCTGGTAAAGGATGTCATCATCACTAGTATGGAAGGCAGCAATGAAATGATAGTCAGAATGAGAAAAAGCTCCAGGGTAGGCACCCTTCCGCCGTTTATATTAACCAAGGCATCTGTATTCATTCCATTCCTCCTTACACATCTTTCCTGTGTTTGTCTGTATATTTCTTTATAACATTTTTAAAGTTTTCGTAACTCTCTGCTCCAAAAGCAGACGGAGCAGCTGTTTCTTTTGGAACTTCTTCTTCGGAAAGCTCCGCAAGAAGAGTTATTTGAGAGGAAGCAATACCAATCAGATAATAACGGCTTCCCGTACGGATAATCGCTACTGCTTTATCTTGTCCCAGGGGAAGCCTGTCCAGCATCTGCATACAGCTTCCGCTTCGCTTCATTCCCATTCTGTTTCCAAGACTTTTCGTAAATAAATGACTTAAGTATAGAATCAAAACGGTAAAAATCAGCACCGATGCCAGACTTATTATATTGTCCAAATACAGCCACTTCCTCTCTACTCCGCGTTCCTCTTGGTAATTTCCGTGATACGGATGCCAAAATTATCATCAACTACGACCACATCGCCCTTGGCAATGCACCGGCCGTTTACATATAAATCCACCTGTTCGCCAGCCAGCTTATCCAGGATGACCAAAGAGCCCTTGGTAAATTCAAGAATTTCCTTTACCAGCTTTCTGGTTCTGCCGATTTCTACAGAGACTTCCAGGGGCACGCCCATGATCAGTTCTCTGTTTTCCTCCTGCTCCTCGTAGTTGGCCTCCCCTTCCCGCAGGCTGTTCTGAGGAATCGGCTTTACATTTATGGTCTTTGGCTCCTGAACTTCCTTTTTAGGAGCGTTTTGCTGCCCGCCCTGAAGCTGCAGGATCATCTGCTGCATCTGCTGCATCATTTGCTGCTGCATCTGCATTTGCTGCATCATCTGCTCCATTGCCATCCGGTCTGTTTCAGACGTCTGTCCCGCCGTGGGGACCGCCGGAGCCAGCGGCTGCTCTGCTTTAGGAAGCTCTGTTTTTTGAGGTTCTTTTTTGGGAAGCTCCGGAGCCATACTGCCTGCCAAAAGTTTTTCGATCTCCTCCTGAGACAGGATTCCCCCCGTAGAATGAACTGGTTCCGGCGTCTTTTGCGGCTCTGGGACCGGCTCTGTCTGGGCGCTGCCCGCTAAAAGCTTTTCGATCTCTTCCTGAGAGAGAATTCCGCCTCCTGACATGGAAGGTGCCGGCTCTGGAGCCGGAGCAGGTATGGGAGCAGGTTCCGGTTCCTGCACCTCGTTCTCCTGAGGAAAAAATCCTCCAACCAATTCCTTTGCAAGACTTGGAGGCATTACATTAATGAATTCACTTTCCAGTTGGTCCGCAATCTTTAATGTGAATCCCACAACTACCATAAGATTCTCATCATGATAGTATTTATCTTTAAAATCATTGATATTCCCAACCTCAAAGGATGTAGGGGTTGAAATATTAACGGTCTTGCTTAAAAATTCAGACAAAGCCGTTGCAGACGAACCCATCATTTGATTCATGACCTCACAAATCGCACTGATGTTCAGTTCATTTAACTCGAATTCTTCCTCCGGTGTTTCCATCCCCATCAGCATATCTACAATTACTTTTACATCATGCCTTTTTAAGAGCATGAGATTACTTCCGCTGAGTCCTGATATATAGGTAATCTCCACCCCTATTGCCGGTTCCAGGTTTGAAATTTCAAATTCATCCTTTGTCAACACCCTGACCACTGGTGTGGTAATATCAACTCTGGCATTGAGCATGGTAGATACTGCAGTGGCGGAGGCACCCAGGCTTATATTCAGTATTTCACCTATGGCATCAATCTCAAATGCGCTAAAATTCATCGAATCCATACAACTCTTCTCCCTCTATACTCATTTAGCCCTCTATGCCATATCACGCCTTATTTCCCGATTTCCAATGCCTTGGAAGCCATAAACTTTATCGCATTAAATGCAGTTATGTTGGCTTCATAAGACCTGGTTGCAGACATACTGTCCACAGTCTCCTTAATCAGATCCACATTGGGCATCTGCACATAGCCATTTTCATCTGCATCCGGATGTTCCGGGCTGTAGACGGACTTGAAGGGACTGGCATCTTCCACGATCTGTGAAACCCTGATGCCCCCGGTACTTTGCTGCCGGCCTAAACCAGCGGCATTCATCAGGGTCCTCCGGAAATTATTTTCACTTCTGGCTTCAAGAACTACCATCTTTCTCCGGTAAGGGCCACCGGCTTCTGTCCTTGTAGTATCAATATTCGCAATGTTCTCCGATGCAATATCCAGCCGAAGACGCTGTGCTGTCATTGCTGACGCACTAATGTTCATAGAACTTAAAAACGACATACGCACTCTCCTTTAACGCAGGGCCTAGCCGATAATACCAGAGACCGTTTTCAGTATTCTGTCTGGTTTGAAAGGTTTCACAATAAAGTCCTTTGCCCCGGATTTGATTGCTTCGATTACCATACTCTCCTGACCCATAGCAGAACACATAACAACTGCTGCATTGGGCGCTTTTGCCTTAATAGCCTTTAAAGCTTCCAGTCCATCCATGTTGGGCATGGTGATATCCATGATTACAAGATCCGGATTGATTTCAGAAAACATCTGAACTGCCTGTGCTCCGTCGGCAGCCTCGTAAAGATCGGTATATCCGTTCTTTGTCAAGGTATCCTTAATCATCATTCTCATAAACGCCGCATCATCTACCAATAATATTTTCGCCATTTCTTTGCATCTCCTTTTATCATCCTTAATTCTTTATGTAATCCCTGACTCAGCTTTCACCGGTCTGGTAATTTCCTGTTTCAACATGATCTTCGATCCGTACCGCCACATTTCGCTTATGGACGCCTAACTGACCCCTGAACCATGGCTGGCCCTCTACATACAACTGTACGTCAGAATCCTTGGGTGTGCCCAGGTTAATCACATCTCCCACATGAAGGTTATATACGTCATCGAGAGTAATCATCGATTCTCCTACCTGAGCGCGAACCAGCAGGTCGGAAGCCTTAATGCTGTTCATGATCTCCTGCTTATTGTCCTGACTGTTGGCTTCGTCTCCCATTGCACTGTGCTTCCGTTTATCCATGATATCAAAGATGTTCATGAGTAAATTTCCCGGAATACAAACATTGAGTCTTCCAGAGCACTCTTTCATATCCACATCAAGGACAACGATCACAATCGTTTCATCAACGCCGATTTCCTGAAACATGCTTGGGTTTTCTTCCAGCCTGGACAATTCAAAATTCAGGTTAATATAGCTGGACCATGAATCCTTTAATGCACCGATGATATATTGGATCACCCTGCGATACAAGGCCATCTCAATTTCCGTATAGGTATAGGATGTGTCAACAGCCGTATCATCTCCCACGCCTCCCAGCATGCGGTCAATAAGACTCAGCATCAGTGTCATGCTGGCATTGATCAAAAGAGGCGGATTCTTGGAGCTGTCCGGCAGCGTTACATTGACCAAGGTCAGTACATCATTATCACTTAAGGCATTACCGAATTCATAATACCTCTGCTCCTCCACAGTAACGACTGACAGTTCACTGGATGTACGGAATAAACTATTGATCTGGGAGCCTGCTATTCTGGAATAATTATCAAAGATACTTTTCAGAATCTTTAGTTTATCTTTTGTGAATTTCTTCGGACTGTAAAAGTCATACTTCCTGTATTTTGTTTCGCTTTCTTTCTTTTCAATCTCTTCGATGGGCTCGCTGTTTCCCTGCAGGGAATTGAGCAGCGCATCAATCTGACTTTGAGATAATATTTCAGCCATCTGTTTCACTCCCGCTTATTATTTAATTGCCGGTATTTTCCTGATTGTTATGGTAAACCTGGTTGTAGTACTCCTCCAGGGATTTCTCTACTGTATCATTTTTGGTGATCAGGATCTCCACACGGCGGTTCTGGGCCCGTCCTTCTTCCGTATCAAACTGGGCAATCGGACGGAACTGACCAAAACTCATTCCCACCAGCTTTTCCGGTGAAACTGCATTCTGGCTTTGGAGATAGATAATAACTTCCGCGGAACGCTGGGCAGACAGCATTCTGTCATTACGAATATTATTCGGCCTTTGCGGGTCCCCCTGGGATGTATGCCCCAATACCTGAACTTCTTTTATTGATTTATTTGCCTGCGACATGGCAGCGGCAAACTGAGTCAGAACATCTTTTCCTTCCTGGCGGAGAACCGAACTGTCTCCGTCAAAAAATACTTTATCACGAAATGATATAAATGTGAAGCCGTCCCCACGGGTAATTTCTACACTGTCCTGCATATTCCGGTCCTCAACGATTTGCTTTAAGACCAGATACAGTTCATCGAAATCAGTAGCTCCTCCGCCGTCATCGGGAATGCCGCCGGTCAGCTTTCCCTCACCTTCCGTCACCTTGGCATCCAATACAACCTGATCCGATTCTTCTAAGGCGCTGGGATTAAAACTCTGCACCAACAGCTTCCATTTGCTCTGGTCAACGGAGGACATAGAATACAGAAGGACAAAGAAGCACAGCAACAATGTAACCATGTCTCCATATGTATCCATCCAGCTTCCAAGCTCTTCCGGCTTCTTATCTTTCTTTATCATACAACCACCTGTTTCCCTGTTTTAAGTAACTGCCCGAAATCCAAAGGGCTTATGACGCTGCTGCGTCTTCTCTTCCGGTATTGCCGGATTTCTTTTTCATGATCTTATTCTGCTGCCCCTGGGAGAGATAGGATAAAAGCTTCTCTTCCAAATACTTCGGATTGTCGCCTGCCTGAATGGACAGGACTCCTTCGATAATGATCTGCTTGTACAAAAGTTCTTCATCATTCCGGATACGAAGCTTTTTAGCCATTGGTCCAAACAAAAGGTGAGCCAGAACACAGCCATAAAAAGTAGTGATCAAAGCAACCGACATGTCAGCGCCCAGGCTGTTTGCACTCCCGCTATCCATATTCATACTCTTCAGCATGTTTACCAGTCCTACCAGGGTTCCGATCATACCAAAGGCAGGTGCTACTGATGTGCCTTTTTCATACATGCTCACATCCTGGTCATGACGTTCAGACATGGCTGCTACTTCACTTTCCAGCATTTCCCGGATCTTTTCTGCATCCATTGCATCCACGATCAGCATAATGCTTTGCTTGAGAAAGGGATCCTTGATACCATTCGCCTGTTCCTCCAGAACCAGGAGTCCTTTCTTTCTGGCCGTCTTAGCCATCTCCACCAAGGTGTCAATGACTTTTTCCGCATTGTACTTTTTAGGACTGAGCATGATCCCGATATGTTTCGGAACCTGTGCGAGAACCTTGAATGGGTAACTGGCGATCAAAGCTGCGATTGTTCCTCCGACAACGATAATTACACTGGGTATGTCGATGAAATTTCCCATCTTCTGAAGCCCTATTCCGTAAATAATCAAAACAATTCCCAATACCCATCCAACAATCAATGATATATCCATGAATAACCTCCCATAGCCCAGGCACTGCCTGGATTAAACTTTCATTCTCTGCGCGCATGCATATATTCGGGCATTATATTCGATCACTCGGTTTATGATCTCATCTATACTTTCTTTTACCACATAGTGCTTTCCGCTGACCAATATTATATTTGATTCCGGAATGGATTCAACCCTTTCAATCTGTCCGCAGTTAATAACAAATTCCTCGTCATTCAGCCTTGTTAAACGAATCATAGCTTTCTCTCCTTAAGTCCGGGGAGGCGGCTGACGCCTCCCCGTATTACTGTAAAAGCATATTATTACCGTTTCATATTAACCAGTTCATCCAGCATCTGATCCGTTACCGTAATGATTTTAGAGTTCGCCTGGAACCCTCTCTGGGTGGTAATCATTTCGGTCATTTCTGTCGCAAGATCAACCTTTGCCTGCTCTAAATAATTGCCAAGGATACGCCCGTCTGTGCCGCCGCCCTCATAAACGCTTACATTCCCAGTATTGGCGCCAAGGGTGTAATAGTAGCCGCTGTCCTTTTCAAGACCGCCTGTATTCTGTACACCAGCCAGGGCGATTTTACCAACTACAATGGTAACTCCTTCTTCAGAGGTACCAACCACCGTACCATCCGTTTGGATCTTATAATTGGTGAGGGTTGCCAGGGTATCATCTGCACCAGCGTTGCCTACTGCTATGGAAGTGGCAGAATTCTGGGCGGTTGTCAAAGTTTTCTCTGCATTTTCTACCGCTGTTTTAGCCGCAGCTAACTTTGCCGTTGCAGCATCAACTACCTGTTTTGCAGAATCCCGCAGACCTTCCGGGGATTTATCCTCAATTTTTGACAGTTCTGTCTGAATTTTATCCAATGCAGCCTTAGCTGTGGTATAAGCCGTCTTTTTTGTCTCATAATTAGGGTCTGTGGAGGCATCGGACATGATATAAGCGGAATACGCCGTTGTGTAAGCCGTCACAGCATCATTTAATTCCGTTACTTTCGCCGCAGCCAGGGCAGTCACCTTCCTAACATTAGCCTGGGCTACAATAAATTCACTGTTTGCCTTGTCATAATCTGTCTTTTTGGCTAGATAATCAGTCTTTGCAGCCGCGTTATCCTTATCCTCCAGCCATAACCGGTATGCATCATCCATGGCAGTCTTTTTTGCATCCATATCTGCCTTAGCTGTATCTACACCAGCAGCTGTATATTTGGTCTTATAATTATCATTGGCTGCAATATAAGCATCTCTTGCATTCCCCAGCTCTGCGTCCATGGCATTAAATAATGCTCTTGCCTCTTCCAGCTTCTTTTTAGCGTCTGCTATTTTATCCGTAGCATTCTTATCACTTACTTTTGACATATCAGACTTCGTTGGGATTTTCAGAGGAGTCAGGGCGGTGGTATCGAAGCTGGTGCTATCGGTCAAGTCTCCGGTTCTTGTAAAGCCGTATACATAATTACCTGAATCATCCGTCAGATATCCGTTGCCATCCACCTGAAACTTACCAACCCTGGAAAGATACAGACCGCTTGATTTGAGGGCATCTTCTTCACCAAGAGGAAGTGAGCCTCCATTGATCATAGGACCAACGATAAAAAATCCGGTTCCATCAATCATACAATCCAGACCATTGGCAGATGGAGCCATACCACCTTTGCCAAAGTCATAAGAAATGGAACCTGTGGTAACTCCATATCCCACCTGGCCTGCATTGGTTCCGCCGTAGCCTCCGGTCTTGGTGCTTCCGCCCGAACTGGAAGATGTGGTCTGGTACATGGTATCCTTAAAAGACATACTTGCAGCCTTATATCCCCATGTATTAACGTTTGCTATATTGTTACCGATAATATCCATTTTTGACTGGTGAGTCCTGAGACCTGCCACACCAGCGAACATTGATTTGACCATACAATATGTTTTCCTTTCTTTTGTGTAATTGCCATCCTTCCCCAGTCAATCGGACATGCGGGATAAGCCTCCATAAATGGTCCAGCTATAGTAAGATGGCGCTGTCAATATTAGTAAAAATATTCTCCTTCATTTCGCTTCCAGACATGGTGGTTACAACCGTGTTATTGGGAACATTCACGATAAACGCTCCCTTTTCGCTGATAATAACCACATCCTTTGCGCCTTTTGACCGGGCCTTTTCCACAGCAGACTGCAAATCATTTAAAAATGGCTCTGACATCTCAATTCCGCGCTGACTGACACGCTCTGTCGCATGGCGTGAAAATTGAAGCTGGTGATTACTTTCAATACGATTCTTCAGTACATCGCCGAAACAGTTGCCGCACTGGGATACTGCCGCCGCACTCCGCAGTTTCAGCTGTCTGACATCTTCATATTGGTTGACTTTGTTTATCATAGTTCCTCACCTCCATATCCCTCAGCACCATACTACGGATTCTTATCCGTGCCATTATTAGGATCGACGTTTGTATCCGTCTTGGTATCCGTCTTGGTTTCCGTTTTTGTATCGGTATTTGTACCTGTTTCCGTGCCCTTATCCTTATCCTTATCAACATCCTCAGCAGGAGCATGTCCCTTTTCATACACAGACATGATATTGGCAATGGAATAACCTGTTTTATCATCATCATTAATGTAAATGGTCGGAATTCCGCTGAAAATATCCACTCTGGTTACTGTTCCGTTGATCTTTTTTATCTGTCCGGTTTTATCTGCTGCGGCAATCATTACTTCTTTTCCCATCATGGAAGTTCCATAGTTTATCGTATTGATCTGGGAAAAATCTTCCATGGCAGTGGAGAAATTATTCATTGCCTGCATCATGGCGATCTGGGTCATCTGAGTCATCATTTCCGAGTTGTCCATGGGACTTGACATGTCCTGGTTCTGAAGCTGCGCCGCCAGAAGCTTGAAAAAACCGTCTGTAGTCAACCCACCGCTGCTTGAGTTGTCTGTGAGCGAGTTTATAAGAGAACTATAGTTGTTCACTGAACCTACATTTGACATTTATTCTCTCCTTATCTATCGTGTTTCACTGTCTTCTGTATTACTTGTTTCAAAAATACCAAGTCTCAGTTTCTGGATGAAATCCTCATGGCTTTCTTCCTTCCTGTTTTCGTGCTGAGGCTGGTTCTGTCCCTGTCCGCCCCCCTGTTCCTTCTGATTGTTCAGGTAGTCCGCTCCCTGCTTGTCCACCAGAATCTGAACCGGACGTTCCAGGTTGTTTTCCAGAATCGACCCTAACTCTCCGGCTGACTGGGATAACAGCTTTAGTGTTCTGCTTTCTGAGCACAGAACAGATACGCTGACCTGACTATCCTCATAAGATACCTTGATTCGGATCTTTCCCAGATTATGAGGCTCCAACTGTACATCCAGCTCTCCTCTGCCTTCATGAATCTGTTTTATAATCTGTTGGGACAGCTTTGCCTCCAAACCATCCAGGTTCTCAGCTTTGACCGTTGTATAGGCGGCTTCCTCTGTTTTGGGCTGAATATGCAGCAGCCGATTGGGTTCATAGGAGTTTTCCCGTAAAATCCCCGGATCTGCTTCCAGCTTTTTATCGTCTTTTTCCGCAGACACCGTATTTACCTTTACTTTCTCTCTCTGTACAGGCGGAATTGCCTCTTCCTCTTTTCTCACTGGTACCGCTTCAGGCAACCCCTTCCTCTGCATATCCGATACTTTTTTTCCGCCTTCCTGGTCAGAAACCGGCATATCAGTCTTTCCTAAGATTTCCTGGTCTGCAGCTTCTTTATGGCCAGAGGATTCTTTAAGGTCTGTTGTTCCCGGCATTCCAATCTTATCTGGCAAATCTGCACCAGGCATCTTTTCCTTTGCTTCCGGTAAAACAGCGATTGTAACAGCTTCCGCAGATACAGCCTCCTGTCCGGATATTTCTGTCAGATTCTGAAATCTGAGCTGGTTTACCGTCTGGAACGGATCCAGGACCAGTTCCTTTTCACCCTTTTCCTCTGCCACTCCCTGGACGTTGCCGGTCGCAGGACCTTCCCCCAGCTTCTGGGCCAGTCCCTGCCCCATCAGCCGGAGCATGTCTGCCGGATTCTGTGTCTCCACTGCTCCTGCGGCAACCAGAGCTGCCGCCTCAGCCGCTGCACCTTCTGACAGGTTTCCAGACTCCTTAGCCTCTTCATTTCCGTCTTCTTTCTTCTGATTCCTGTCTTTGAGCAATGTCTTAAAGCCGGAACATCCATCAACTGGTTTTTCTTCCTTTTTCCGGGCGGCAGGCATCTGTCTGACCAATAAATCTACGCTGCTGTTTTTAAGTTCTGCCATTTTTTCCCTCCTTTCTTTTATGCCATCTGGCATCTGATTTATATGGGAAACTGGCGAAGCTTGTTGCTCCGTCAGGATCACCTGCTGTTACGGACCGACATGGTATTGGAAACGAATTCCTCAATGAACAGTTCTTCGCTGCGCTGCACCTCTTTGTTATACAGCATCAGCTTTTTCTCTTTTAATTTTTCTATTGAGACCTTCTCTTTCCTGGCCTCTACCACCTGGGCCCGTTTCTGTTCCTCTTTCTTTTTAAGGGTCAGCAGAACGCCCTGTTCCGTGAGTATCTTCTTCTCCATATGGGTGATATAGGTTTCATATTCCCGCATGGCATTGATGGAGATCCCTGTCTGTGCCTCTTCCTTAAATCTCGCACAGGCAGTATTCCTCTGGTCAGCCATCCGATTGATTTTATTCTCCTGCTGGGTTACCCTGGCCAGGATTTGAGCGTGTTCACTTTTTAAATTATCCAGCGCCTGGTCCTTATAGTTTAAAACCGTATCAAGAGGGAAGTTAAACTTTTTCATCTTCAACCTACTTTCCAGAGCTTATTCTAAGATTGCTTTCATCTTAACCAGTATATCTTCATAGCTGTCGTTTTCCTGGATTCCCTGGCACAGGAACTGGTTTACCTTGTCGATTCTGGCAATGGCCTGATCCAGCTTGGGGTTCGTACCGCTTTTGTATGCGCCGATGGAAATCAAATCCTCATTTTTTTCATAAATGCTTAAAATGTCCCTGATTTCCGATGCCAGCCTTCGATGCTCCTCAGACACGATGTTCGTCATCAGACGGGATATGCTGGCACTTACATCAATGGCTGGGAAATGATTGGCATTTGCCAGTTTTCTGCTTAAAACGATGTGCCCATCCACAATACCTCTTACGGTATCTGCAATGGGTTCATTGGTATCATCGCCCTCCACGAGAACCGTATAAATTCCGGTAATGGAACCTTCACCAAAATTACCGCTTCGTTCCAGAAGCTTGGGAAACTCCGCATAAATGGAGGGAGTATAGCCCCTTGCCACCGGCGGCTCGCCTATCGCAAGTCCTATTTCTCTCTGTGCCATGGCAAAACGAGTCAGAGAGTCCATCATCAAAAGCACATCCTTGCCCTGGTTCTTAAAATATTCTGCTATGGTGGTTGCTACCAGGGGGCACTTCATGCGAAGCATGGCCGGCTGGTCCGATGTAGCCACCACCAGGACAGAACGTTCCATCCCTTCCGGTCCTAAATCCTTTTCTATAAATTCCCTGACCTCTCGTCCTCGCTCGCCTACAAGCGCTACCACATTAATGTCAGCCTTGACATTTCTTGCAATCATTCCCAGCAAGGTACTCTTCCCCACACCGCTTCCCGCAAAGATTCCGATACGCTGTCCTTTTCCGATGGTATTCATACCATCGATGGCCTTGACTCCAAACTCCAGCCTGTCCGTAATGGGGGGACGGGTCAATGGGTTAATATAGGGATTTTCCACATAATAATACCGGGAAGAATCAAAGGGACCCTTTCCATCCATGGGTTCTCCCTTTGCATCGATGATCCGGCCTCTTAAAAAATCTCCTACCGGAATCTTCAATCGGCGTTTCGTATTGCGTACAAAGCTGCCGGCAGCAATCCCATTCATATTTTCATAGGCCATAAGCTGTATTTTATCATCTTTAAAGCCCACTACTTCCACCGGAATCTGCTCTTTCCTGTCTTCGTTATAAATATAGGCAATGTCCCCGATACTGGCCTTTCCGCCGGAGGCTTCCATCGACATCCCCACAATATTTTCAATCTTTCCAATATGATCAATGGTCTCAGTTTTCATGATGAGATCTGACAGTTCTTTAAACATGGGGACACCTCCTGCTACAGTCTTGCGTTATTGAGAATCCCCTTTATATTTTCTATCTGGGTATTCACGCTGACATCAATGATCTCTTCCGGCAGCTCAATGATACAGGTACCATCCTCTGCATGATCCATGGCAATGATCTTGATATTCCCCGATATGTGAGACAGTTCATTTAACAGACCCACATCACCTTGTATCATCATCCCTGCATCCGTTTGGGAAACATAGATTTTCACCCATTGAGTCTTTTTCAATTTTCCGGCGGCGGCGATCATCCGCTTGATGATCTCTCCGCTGGATTTTAAACTGGTTTGAATGATCTTTTCTGCTATGGTCAAAGTGATTTTCTTCAAATCATCTATGTATCGTTCCAGAATTCTGTCTTTCTCTTCCGTAACCCGTTCAATGGTGGTTTTCATGGTTGTCTGGAATTCTTCTATCCGAAGATCCAGTTCTGCCTTATGATCTTTATAAGCTTTTTCGGACCCTTCGGAAAAACCTTCCTCATATCCTTCCTGATATCCCGCTTCCTTTGCCTCAGCACGGATTCTTTCTGCCTCTTCCCTGGCTTTTTCCGTAATCTCACTGGCCATCTTTACCGCATTTTCATATATCTCGTCTGCCCGAAGATATTCTTCTTCCGCTTCCTTCTGAAAGGATTCTTCCATGGGATTGATCAGCTCTTCCGGTTCCGCCTTTACCATAATATCTTCAAACGCCAGATGAAATCCATACTCCATAACCCGGTCCGAAAGCTGAGTGCCTTTAATAATATTAGACAATGATATCATCCTTTCCGCCCTTGCTGATAATCAGCTCGCCTTCTTCCTCCAGACGCCTGATAATGCCAACAATTCTCTGCTGAGCCTCTTCAACATCTCTTAAGCGGACATTAACTGTAACTTCCATATCGGACTGAATGCTTTCCTTCATACGGGTTGACATATTGTTGAATATCACATCTTCAATCTGCTTATTCGCATTCTTAAGCGCATATACCATATCCTTCATATCGCACTCGCGGATAAAACGCTGAATCGAACGGTCGTCCATCGTAATGATGTCCTCGAATACGAACATCTTCTTGCGGATGGTATCTGCCAGCTCTGCATCCTTTCTGCCCAGCTCGTCGAAGATAAGCTTTTCGTTTCCTCTGTCCATATGGTTCATAACGTTTGCAATATAGTCGATACCGCCCACTGTGGTGTAATCGGTGGTAAGAATGCCGGAGAATTTCTTTTTTATCTCATTTTCCACAATCCGGATGGCCTCTGGCGAGGCGCTCTCCATCCTGGCTATGGATTCTACTACCTGTAGACGTTTTTCAGGCGGAAGCTCTGCAATGAGCTGCGCAGTCATCTCTTCATTTGTATAGGAAAGAACCAGAGCAATCGTCTGAGCCCTCTCATGCTGCAGCACAGAAAACAAGTTCTTTGAATCGCTCTTTCTGATGAAACCAAAAGATCTGGATTTTAAGGACTGAGTCACCTTTTGAAGCAGGCTGTTTGCAGTGCTTTCTCCAAACGCCTTTTCCAAAACTGTTCTTGCATATTCCAGGCCGCCGTCAGTAACCACCTTCTGTGTCAGACAGGTTTTATAAAAATCATCCAACACCGCTTCCGTAGCGTCTGCTTCCACATGTCCCAGCTTAGCCACTTCGACGGTTAATTTTTCAATATCTTCCTCACTCAGGTACTTATATATTTTGGAAGCCTTATCCACACCGAGTGAAACAATAACTATTGCCGCTTTTTGCTCAGGCGTTAAGTTAGTTGTCATTATTGTTTCCTCCGTTCAACCATGTTTTTAACAACTGGGCCGATATCTCGGGATTCTGTTCCGCGAATTCGCGAACGCTTTCACGCAGTTCCGCACCTCTGTCCTCTTCAGGAACCAGAATTTCTCTTTCTTCATCCGGTTCTTTGGTGAATTCCGGAATAATAGGTACATCCTCCTGGCTGTCCTCCAGATCTTCCATATTCTCCATAAGAGCTTTTTTCTTACGCCTATGTCTCACTACCAGGATAATGATTAACAGGAGAAGGAATACTCCGGCCAAAGCAGCGATTAAAATCCATTGATTGACAAGTATGCCATTAGCTCCAGTTTCCACAGGTTCATCCGGCTGCTTGGGAACATCGATGGTATAGAAGGGTGCTGCAACGGCAGTGATTTTCTCCGCCCGGTCTGCCTGGGCAATTCCTGCCGCATTACCTGCCAGATTCCGGATATCATCGATTGTCATGGTCCCAAAACCGTTTCCATTTACGACTACGGAGACCGTTAAATTTTCCAGACTGCCCGGATTTATCTGTCCCTGTTCCTTGATCTGGTTTAAAAGATACTTTCTGTTTAAGCTGCTGGAACCGTACGCACTATTATCTCCGGCGGCTCCTCCTGCGTTATACTGAGGGATATCCGCATTCGCTTCTGACCCGGCCACACCGGAAGCAGTCTGCCCATTCCCTGAATATTCCCGGTATATGGACTCTTCGGAGGTAAGGCCTGTCTTGTCATTTTCATCGATCTTTTCAGGCACATTATATACCGTGCTCTCCCGGATCAGTTTATCCATATTTACAGTGCCCTTTACGGATACCCGTACGTTTCCGTTTCCATACACGGGTCCGAGGACATTCATAACTTTTGCTGCAATCTGGTCTTCAATAAGCTTTGAAATCTCTTCCGCAGTCTTCCCGGAATTTATATCCTCTTCTCCGGAATCGGTGGAGACTTCTTTTCCATTGCCGTCAAAAACGGAAACATTGCTGATAACCATTCCCGGTATGCTTCTTGATATAAGAAGCTGGATGGATTTTGCCTGTTCCTCCGTGGGAGACCCTCCATCCTTCATAACGACAACAGCCTGGGCACTCGCTTCCTGAGCATCATCCTCAGATAACGCATATTTGGAAGTCTCTCCCAGGGCTATGGTAACATATGCTTCCTTTACCCCATCGAACAACTGGATCGTAGACCCGATTCTGGTTTCCAAATCATAAAGCTTAAAAGTCTGACGGTCTGAGTCCGTTGTCATAAGGTTTACATTGTTTTTGAATACATCATATGTAAAGCCACTTTTGGGATATCCTTCAGATACCAGCCTAGCCTTGGTTACATCCATCTGGGCTGCCGGCACCAGAATATCACCATTTAGATATTGATAATCAACCTTTTCTTCCTGCAGCTTACCTATTATTTGTTTCGCTTCTTCATTGCCAACGCTGGTAAACATGACCTCATACGGCTTTTCCCGCATGGACAGTGCCATAATTACCGCGCCGGCCACAACAGCCACGCCTACAACAGCAGCAATAATAATCTTTTTTGCTTTGTCACTAAATTTACTTAAAAATCCTTTAATATTTTCCATCGTGCCTGTCCGCCCCGTTATCTATCTTATATATTAATTCTTATCATCTCATTGTAAGCTTCCAGCGCCTTATTCCTAAGGGCTGTCAGAAGCTCTGCCGATAACTGGGCTTTTGCCGCTGCTGCTGGTACCGTGTGTGCATCATCGATCTGTCCTGTGGATAATAAATACTCCTGCATAGTCAGATTCTCATCTGTACTCTTTACGTTCTGAATCGCCTCTTTAAATATATCCTGAAACATGGAACTTCCGGTCTGTCCGGACGTTACCTTCTTTTCACTTCCTATATCCGCTATGGAATTTATGGGAACCATTGGCGTTATAAACATCTGCTGCATCTTATGTACCTCCCTTTTTAGCCTTTTATCATTGTACGAAGCCTGGTTATCTCACTGTTTAAAGCACTCAGCTCATATTGGTATTGAAGGGTGGTTCTCGCCAGCTCCACACTTTCCACATCCGTATTGACATTATTACCATCCATTCTGGCTGACTCATCTTGCGTATTCCGGACAAAGTGTCTGGAACTATTTATGATATTGCCGATATCCCTGGAAGTTCCCTGTCTTCCTGACATGAGACGCTTGCGAAACTCATCTTCAAAGGTTACATATTGGGCTTTATATCCAGGAGTATCTCCATTGGCAATATTATTCATGGTTATCTTCTGCTTTGACCAAAGATAATCCAAAGTTTTTTCCGCCATGGAAATGTTATTTCCAAATATTGAATTCATACTCTGTCCCTCACTTTTATCACTTCCTGAATCATGCATGGGAAGCTTATTTTTGCCGTTCATCCATTGAATTTCAGTTAAATATTGACAGCTTTTCCCAAATTCGTTTTTTTTTTGTAATTTTTTCTACTTTATTTTACATTTTATTACAAAAATTGTCAAGAAAGTTCTGTCATTATAAAGAAGAATATTTGACTATTTTTCGCTCAGCAGCCACTGATACCTGATAAAACTGCCTTTTGCCGGAAAAAAGGTGTAAAAAATTACCAGTTGGATCTTTAACCGGTAGAGTTTTCATGTCTTTCTGAAGCCTTTTTCTTCGTCTTCTATGTCTTAATCCGGGAATAATCAATGACGCTTATTGTTTTCGGTTATATTTCCTCCTATTGTTAAACTTTGTAACTTATATTGAAACGAAACGCTAAAAATATCGAAATTTGTTGATTGGTGTCGTTTTCCATTATACAAGTAAGTATGGGGTTTGTAAAGAAAATAGAAGAGGGAGAAGAAGAAATCATTGAAAGGGGTTGCGAGGATTTTTTATAACTGAATTTTTCAAATGATGTTCAAGGGGGAGGGTGATACATGATGTATGGAGATATGTAAAAAACGTACAATAATAATGTATGCCGGAAAAACCAAACATTTATTATAATATACTCAGTTTATCACTGTCCTATATCTGAAATCTATTGACTTGAATAATGGTTGTTTTGACAAATAAAAGTGCATTTGCCTTTGTCTCCACTGGTAAAAATAAAAGCCGGCTGAAATATATATCAATCTCAGCCGGAATTAGTTAAAAAAAATTAAAAAATTCTGTCAGATTTCGGATCAAAGAAACCGAAACAGCAGTTAAAAATACATAATTTATTATGAGGTAATAATTACTTTTCAAATATCCACTGCGACAGCAATACTAAGAGAATCTCCAATTGGTGTCATTGTTAATTGTTTCCCTATGTATTCTTCAAAATCATAAACTGCTGTTTTTACATTCGGATAGTCTTGTGCAAAAAAGTCATGTATTAATATAATGCTTCCCGGGACCATTTTATCCCAGAAATATTTTAATCCTTCTAGTGTCGGTTGATACAGATCAAGATCCAAGTTCACAAAACAAAATTTATCTTCAATACCTTTTCCAGTTTCAGGAAAATAGCCTTTTCGTATAATGCAGTTTTCTGAATGACTCATTTTACTCATAACAAGTGCTTCGGAGGTAGCGCTGTAATGCCCGCTTACAGCTACTGATTTTTCTTTCTGATTGTCTATCTCCACGTCAGTTGGTGGAAAACCTTCAAAAGTATCAAAAAGATATAACATTCTATCAGGAAAATTTCGGTTAATGACTGCAGCAAAATCTCCCCTGAAAACACCTGCTTCTGCAATATTGCCTTGGATATTCCGATCGTAAATAAGACCTGCATAATCCTTAAGCCAGTTATCTCTTGCCTGTACATGGGGAACGGAGAGAGTCTCTATTTTATATTTATCATCACCTAATATCTCTTCAACCTGACACTTTACTTCATTTGCCGATGCATTAGCAATAACCACCTTATCAAAATAAAGGTCCTTAATTGCTTCCGGTCCCATTATAGGAATACCTTCTAATGATGTACCATGCTTGTTTGTATCATTGTCAATGAAACAAACAACCTCATTTTCTACAGAGGATTTTAGGAATACATCACAATACCTTTTTCCAAGAACACCTGCCCCGAATATCAAAATCTTCATAAAAAACTTTCCTCCAAAATCTGTGATATTAGTTTCACTTATTTATTCGGGTAAAATCCCATAGCAAACTGTTTCGATTGAGATATCAGTATAATGCCTGAAATAAAGTACATAGTTAGGATTTAACTTCCAAAGCAAAAGTGGAACCTCCACCATATCCTGATCAGAATGGTACGTGCAGATTGCAAGTTTAGGATTATACTTTTGAATAATATGTTTCGCTCCTCGTAATGCAGCACATTCCGCTCCTTCAACATCCAACTTAATATATGTTACCGGAACATCTTTTAATACATTATCAATAGAATCTACTTTTACACTAATTGTTCCGTTGTCATCAACATACGATGATGGTCCTAAGGCACTAGAAAAGTTTAATGTAGCAGCACCATCACTAAGCCCCAATTGATAGCAGTGAACAAATGGTAAGTATTTTGTAGATTCTCTGAGTAATGAATAATTCTTCGGGTCCGGCTCAAAAGAATGAATTGCTTTGCATACACCTCCTTGGCATTTCACAAGTAAGTTCTCTACTGTATCGCCGCAAAAGGCACCTCCATCTACGAATACTTCTTCTTGGCTTATATGGAGCGGAATATCCTCCGAATCTGGAAAATATGTACTCTCAATAGGCTGTACGATATCTGAAAGTAAACTTGAATTCCTATACATTCGATAATTAATGACTGCTTCAAATGTCTTTTTTGACAGATCATCTGCCAGATGATCATATATATACCGTATATTTTCTTCCTGTGACTTATAATATTCAGCAGTATCACTTCTCTCATTATAAATATCCAGGCAGTAAATCTTTTGGGGAGGAATTGTTAAGCTCTTTAATTGCACTGATATCTCTTCAAAGTGACTAGCAGCTAAAATAAGTACATTGTAATTAGTATATATTTTTGTAACGTCATTTGGGGAAATAACTTTATATCCAAAGAAAGTCTCTCCCTGCTTATTTGTATCATTATCACATAAATATTCAGGTTTTACGTCCAATTTATCAAAGAATGGCTCTAGTACTTGTATCTTATTCCAGCCAAATAAAACTGTTGGATTCTTTGATGTATTAATCTCAGAAATAA
The DNA here is from genome assembly GCF_000144625.1 of [Clostridium] saccharolyticum WM1. Lineage (NCBI taxonomy): Bacteria > Bacillati > Bacillota > Clostridia > Lachnospirales > Lachnospiraceae > Lacrimispora > Lacrimispora saccharolytica. Next base: position 3,739,476 of record NC_014376.1, read on the forward strand.
TCTGACTTCTATATTCTTTTTGTTTTAAAGCATTTTCGTAATTAATCTTCATAGGATCCTCCCTTTTGTAGCCACTCTTTTAATGAAATATTAGGCTCCCAGCCTAATAAATCTCGGCTATTCGCAATATCCGCATAAAAATCAACAGAAGTTTGTGGATTATCATATGGCGTATCCTGCGGAATCAGATTTTTCTTATCCATTGCTTCTGCAATATATTTTAAAACGTCAGAAACAGATACTGTCATTCCATATCCAATATTCAGTATTTCTACTTCCGTTTTTACTTTAACCGCTTTTACAAATGCCCTAGCCACATCCCATACATGGACAAAATCATTCCGGTTACCAGCCCCTCTTAATTCAGGAACCCGTCCTTCTGAAAGTTCCTTTTTTATAAAAGGAATTAAAGAACCTTCTCTTTGACCTGGTCCATAGACGTAAAAAAGCCGCAGCCAGTTAAAACGGATACCGGCCTCTCTGCAAAACGCGTGGGCAATCATACGATAAGCATTTTTAGCGGCTTTAAAATGGTTGGAATCATCCAGTTCCCAATCTTCAGCCACCTTTCCATGAGGTGATCGATACTCCCAGCAGCTACCAGAAACAACCAACTGCCCTATTCCCAGATGACGGCATAATTCCAATACATTGATTCCATATGTCAAATTTCTTTGAGACATTTCAAAGGAATAGTCCGGAATCCCCTCCCAGGCTAAATGAATGCATGCTTCTATTTGACAGCCGGTAAGTGCCTGTTTAAGTAATTCCGGTTCAGATAAGTTTCCCTTAACAACCTTTTCATTATCGTATGTCTGAAAATCCTCTCCGGGATTCTTACACAAAGAAATAATTCCATATCCACTTTCATGGAGGCATTTTCTGACATGACTCCCAATAAAGCCGGAGGCTCCTGTAAGTAATACATTTTTCATTCTCTGTTTTCCCTCTCCATAATAAAATCAACGATCTGCTGGAGCAAAAGATTATGTATGGATTCCACTATCCCATAGTGATGAATAGGAGCATATATATTTATATCTCCCAGCTGCCTGCTTTGATTATCCATTGCAAAACCCGATAAGGTCAAAACTTTCATTTCCTTTTCCTTAGCGATGTGGATCGCATGAATAATGTTAGGAGAATTTCCTGAGCTGCTGATGGTAACTAACAAATCATTCTTATTACCCAGTAATTCAATGGGATTAGAAAATGTATGATCATAACCAAAATCATTTCCCATACAAGTAAGAAGAGGGGCATGAAGGAGATTCACGGTACACATCCTGCCATTTTTCAAAAAATCTGCCGTTGCATGTTCAGCAATGGCACAGCTTCCGCCATTCCCTATGAAAAATATTTGCTTCCTATTTTTCTTCGCATTTTGAAACAGGTCCAACAATTGAGAGAAGGCTGTTTCATATTCCACCGTTTCCATTTTCTCATTCTTCATTACAGTATACTCCGTGTTTTGCAACACTTCATAAAATTTCTCCAGGTATTCTTTGTACATCAGAAATCTCCTTTTGTTATATAACGGCTTATAATAAACAGATCCTCATATTTTTCATACGAACCTTATACTTTAATCAATCACTGACATAAATAATTTTACTGCCCTGGGGCTCAAAACAAATAGGTACTTCTTTATAATCCGACAGCGCTCTCCGAACTTCTTCCTTACGTATTTCTGGTACAAGCAGCATTAGAAAACCACCGCCACCTGCTCCCAAAATTTTACCTCCCAATGCTCCGGCCTCAATGGCTTTTTGATACATATCATCAATATCAGAATTACTGATTTTACTGGCTAATTGCTTTTTCATATTCCAGGATACATTGAGTAAGGCACCTATCTCTTCAAGATTGTTGGTATTCAGCATGCCCTGAACCCGGTCTGCCAATTCCACCATTTGATCCAAAATCTTTTCACGGGCAGGAATGTTTTCCTTCTGCTCTGCAAGTACCGTGGAAGATTGGCGGGTTACACCTGTATAGAAAAATAAAAGGCTGTCCTCTAATTTCTTTTTTGTCTCTTTTTGACAGATGATTGGCTCTACAAAAACCGAATCATCCCTGTTAAACTGATATCGGCTCAGACCACCATACGCTACGGCATACTGATCCTGTTTCCCTATGGGATTTTTTAAAATGTCTATTTCTATTTGACACGCTTCCCTGGCCAGTTGTTCGGCAGACACATGTTTACCGGCAAAAGCGTAAAGTGCATTCAGCACTCCCACAGCAAGTGAGCTTGAGGAAGCAAGTCCAACCCCTACTGATCCCAGGGGAATATCTGCCATATAAACAATTTCAATCCCTTTGCTGATTCCTACAATTTTTAGAGCTTCTCTTATAATATTATGCTCCAGCTTTTCCACATCATCTACAATCTCTGTTTTCCAGTAACTGACACGTATCATATCATCAAACTTCTTATTGACTGTGATGTATGTGTACATATTAATGGATGTACTTATTACTGCACCATATCCTAAACTGCTATTCTCATAATAACCTGCCAAATCTGTTCCGCCGCCAAATAGAGACGCCCGCATGGGTGTTCTCGAAATTATCATTAGTTATTACCTCCCCATATCTTAACAATTTACTCCATATATAAATGGACTTTCAAATTCTTCAAAGGAGGGCAGGCCGGCATCCTTATCCGTTATAATAGGATTTGTTACAGAAAAATTGATTCCAAGGCTGTTCCAGCGGACCCCTTCATCATGATCCGGCATATATTTAGAACCCAACTGATACAGCACCTTCGTATTGTCACGCTTAATCAAATGAGCATTTGCAATGCCTTCTGGTATGTAAAGAAGTTTTCTTTCCTCTTCATTCATAGAAATACAAATTACCTTCCCATAAGTGGGAGAGCCTTTTCTTAAATCTACAGAGTAATTATTCCATTCCCCGCAGAGACAATAATATAATTTACACTGGGTATAGGGAGGTCTTTGATAATGAAAACCACGGATAACATTTTTATGAAGGTTGGTCGTAATCATGGTTTCACCAAAATCACATTTTAGCCCTTTTTCCAGAAATGTTTCCTTGTGAAACGTCTTCATATTGCTCCCTCTATCATCCTGATAATAATGAGGTCTTACAATAAAAAGTCCAGAAATCTGAGTTTCTTCAAACGTAAATGCCATAATTATTCCTCCCATTTCGGTGCAAAATCATTTCCGGTCTGAATAAATGCACTTTTCTTATTCCAGTTGGCAAAGGATGCCTGATAGCAATTTTTACATGGCAGATCCATATCAGATCCGTTTACCCGCTTGCGAAAATCCTGATACTCTTCTGAATTCCACATCTCATTAAAAGAGGCATATTTACTGATATGAAATAATTTTCTGGAAGTGGACATACAGGAACGCACATATCCATCGGATCCAAGGAAGAAATCGCGCCATCCGGTATAGCAATCCTTATGCAGAAAATCTCCTGCAGAATCCTCCCCCTGAATACACGGCAGCTTTACCGCAATCCCCAATTTTTCTCCAAGTCTTTCTGCTTCTCCAAAAATCTCCTGAAGTTCCTGTTGTTTACCATACAGGCTTTCGTCCAGCATTCTTTCATCAAATGCCGTTAAATAAACTCCTTTTACTTCCTGAAGTCCCAGTTCATGGCCTAAACGGACGTATTGGGGAAATTCTCTGTAATTACTTTCCATCATGGTCATTACTATGCTTAAATAGGGGAACTCTACCCCTCTTCTTTTCTTTTCATCTGCAATATCTTTTAATGCGCTGGTAATGGAGTCAAAGTCTGCTCCTGCCCGGATCTGGTTATTTGTTTCCGCACATGCCCCATCCAAACTCACAGTCAATAGCTCTACCTCATTGTTGAATATATCCTCTTTTAACTCTCTAAGCCTTGTACCATTGGTACAGAAAAACTTTCTTAGTCTATGTTCCTTCGCCCATTTTAGAAATTCCCTGAAATGAGGATGCAGCGTAGGCTCTCCCCATCCAAGTAAAGTCACTTCTTCAATTTTATCTGCTGCTGGTTCCAATAGAGGCAGCCAATCCTTGTGGAATAATGTGGGTTTAAATTCTACGGAACTGCGCCCGCACATTTTGCAATGAATGTTGCAGGCACTTGTCATCTCCAATACAATCCGTCTGGGATAGGATTGTAATATTGTTTTACCTGCAAGTGCTTCTTCTCTGTTTATCCTGCTGTTTTCTCTCTGTACCTCTGTCAATTCTCCGATATCTTTTAAATCCAGTGTTTTTGCTCTGATTAAACTCATTTTTTCTGCTCCTTCACTTATATATTGGACTACCTGGAGTTAAAAGCGTAATTTGGTAGCTTCCTGCAGATACTGAACAACCTGTTTTTTCAAGCAATTTTCCTCTGTCACTTGAATTACCTTATGGCAGCCGGCAGCCTTTCCCGCTTCCAGATCTCTTTCATCATCCCCAAATAATACACATTCCGATAGATCCAGGGATAAATCCTTCTGAGCCTGAAACAATAACCCCGGCTTTGGTTTTCTGCAGAAACAACCGTCATTCCAGCCATGAGTGCAGACATATATGCCATCTATCAAAATTCCCTCAACGGATAAATCTTTCTGCATTTTTTCGTGAATCTGTTCTAATGTATCTAACGTCAGATATCCCCGTGCAATTCCCGGCTGATTGGTAACTATAATAAGGGTATATCCATTCTCTTTCAATAATTTAAGTGCATCTATAGCTCCCTCCAGCCAGACAAACTGATCTGGTTTAACTATATATTCCCCTTTTGGCGCCCTTACATTTAGTGTGCCGTCACGGTCCAGAAAAGCAATTTTCTTAGGCCGGAAAAACTCCTTTGTCAAACGGATGCGGTCCCAGGAACCTACGCTGTAGTAACGATGTTCCACTTTAAATGCGTATAAAAGTCCCTTGTCAGCTAAAGCGGAATAAATGGCCTTTTCAAAATTGACATTGGTATCCGGCAGCATACTCAATACTTCTTTGCGAACCAGAGCATAACCGATGTCAACCATTGAAAGGCCTTCTTGGAATCTGCTTTTATCGTAAATGGTCACCTTCCCATTTTCATCTGCGCATAGATTATTCTTAGTATAGAAATCCCTATTGGCATAAGCAGTAACTTGTACCAAAGCGTTAGAGGAAAAAAACTTTTTTTCCGCTTCCTCCAAATCCATAGGGCAATAATTATCACAGTACATAAGCAAGAAACAATCTTTTATCATTGGTCCGGCATGTTTTAATCTGGTACCGGTATCATATTCCGGTGGTGTGATATCATATGTAACATTTAGTCCATACGCGGAACCATCACCCACAAATTCCTGTATTATCTGAGGCAGATAACCAAGAAGAAGCACCACTTCTTTTATGCCGAATTCTTTTATTTGATACAAAAGATATTCCAAAAATGGACGCCCCTCAAACTCATACATTGGCTTTGGTTTCGTATCAGTAAAGGGCTGTAAACGAGTTCCATAACCACCCGCCAATATTACAGCTTGTGAAATCATGCGTTCTTTCAATTTTCTTGCCTTTCCATCTCAATAATTTTTAGTTATTACAAACCAAAATATTTCTGTCATCAGCCGCTGCAGGCATTCGTTGGTTAACTTATTCTTTTCCACACTGTTTCTGATATATGCAATATCTGATGCACTTAACTTGTACTGTTTCATGGTTATCCCATCTATCTGACAATGCTTTTCAAGCATAGTTTTCATAAATTCCATTGAGATATTATAAGCAAGACTAGTATTATAAATGCTTCTATCACCTAAAATATTCAGATATTCATATAAACTAAATGTATTATAAAGTGGAATTATAATCTGAGCTCCCTTTTTTGCAAGGCAAAACACATCGTTAAGTATTTTTTGTGGCTCATTATACATGTTGACAGGATGCCCCATGACAATGTAATCATAAAAGTTTTCTGGGAGATTATCGCGCAGGAATTCTTGCCTATCACAAACTACAATATCTTCACATATGGTCTTTAAATCCGTTTGATATCTTGCATCTTGTGTAAAAGCCGACAGCTTGGCATCATAACGCCCAAACTTTCTGATTTTATTTTTTATATCTAAAATAGGGGTTCCGCATTTTACATCAATCCCCAATATTTTGATATTTTTTTTCTCTCTTGTTTTCCTAATAAAGTCAGTCGTATCTAGTAAGTAGTTGTTGACATCTTCCCATGCATCAATACTATGGTATTTTTCTTGAAAATTTTTACTACCAACTTCTAATGCATGTAGATAATCCTCTTCCTTCTTATCTTCAAAGTTTCTATAATCATGATCGTGATAAATCCAGACATCTCCTGCCAAAACAGCTTTATAACCCGCCCTTCTTATGCGAAAGGAAAGATCATCGTCGCCAAAATCATGGTAAAAACCGCAATCAAAAAAAGGATAGCCCACTGCAAGAATCGCTTCTTTTTTTAGTAACGTAAGGATTGTAATAAGGCGGAGCCTCTCCTGCCATTTAGAAGGATCTGATTGATTATAATTACGAGCCTTTTCCATCATATCGTTATAATCGACAAAATCCATTTTTACTTCCTGAAAATTACTTACATTAGAAGAAGTTGCACAAACCATTCCTATCTTATCATCCGACTGGGCGCATAATAACATGTTCTTAAGCCAGTTTGGAGTAACTATTACGTCATTAGGGACAAGAATAAAATATTTCCCTAATTCTATTATGCTATTTATAGTAAGAGCAAATGGAAGCCCTGCATTCTTGTTAATGCTAATTATCTTCTTATTTTCATATTTAATGCCTTTAAGATAATCCATTGTTCCATCTGTTGAACCATTATCAATTAAAACCAATTCATAATCAATATCTATAGTGTTTTCAATAATACTTTCTATACATCTTTTTGTCTTCTCCAAGCGATTATATGCGATTACCATAATACTAACATAGGACTTATTCACCTGGTAATGAATATCTGACATAGATTTTCTTGCTTCGAAAAGCGTATCTCCAGATAGCTTTATCGTATTCTGGGTATTATCAATATAAGTAATTAGATTCTCTGTCACGTTACCCGCTCCCTTTCCTGTCTCATCACGGTATGTACCTTATAACTAATTAGCTCAAACCTTTCACTCCAAAATCGTTGATACAAAAACTGCTCTAAACAAAAAAATAAATAGAAAAAATCCGGTAATTAAAAATTGAAGAAAATCTGAAAAATAAAGGGATTTGCTTAAATTTCAATCATACCACAGTAATACCATAAAATAGTAGGAACTGTTTTACAAATACACCAAACTTAATTCTTACCGACTAATTACTCACTGAAATACCATGACTTATCTTCATCACTCATGGTTTCAATCAAAGCGTCTTCCAGAGCCTTATAACCTGTTTTTTTTGCAGATCTGATAACAAAAAGCCGATCTTTAAGGGAATTTAAATCATAGATTTTTTGTAAAAATCCAATGATTGCCGCTATTGCCCCAGCAGAATCGCCCTCCTGCTTTAACATATCAACGAGCGTATTCGTGATGATTTCCCGGTAACGGTCAATACGTAGTATCAAAACGCAATATCTGACAGCCTGGGAAAAGTTTGAAATTTCTACATAAGCCCTTACCAAGGCTGTATATATATCAGTTAAGACATCAGGAACATGGGTGACATTAATGCCCTGATAATCCTCCAGTTTCTTCAAGCAATTTTCCAGATATGTAACGGTCTCCCCATAACACTCTTTACGAAAATGCCAGACTCCCATAAAATAATCATAATCAGGATACTCAGGAGAGAATTTCACAGCATCTTCATACAGCAGGAAAAACTCATCCTCTTCCTCCGCCTTATCACGCATCAGTATGGTGTGCATCAATCCATAATATGTAGTGATCAATCTTGCAGAATTAATATGCGAAACACCGTTTTTCAGGATATCACGGTAAAGTACCTCTGCTTCATCGGCATTTCCTGATACCTTCAGAGTTTCTGCCAAATACGCAACCGCATCATAATTTTCAGGATTATCCTCTACTTCTTTCTTCAATAACCGGATGTTTCTCTCAACCTTATTCGTCTCTTTATAAACCGCTTCTGTATATCCGGTATGAAGAACAGAAATCTCCTTTGTCAAGTCGCAGATAATTAACTTACCGGATGTAATGGCTATCATTTCATGGATTCGGTTTTGATATCTTAACTTGGGAAGGTTTTGAAAAAAACGGTCCTGGACCGTGATTCCGTTTGTCGTACCGTCTTCCTTTAAATCAACAAGAGAAGTTCTTAAAATATGAGGTTTTAATTTGGGATCCGCAGATTCAAGCTGAATCAGAATCTCCTTAATCCTTTTCGCATCCTTATCCAGCAAATATTCATCTGCATCCAAAAATGCAATCCAGTCGCCGGCAGCTTTTTCTATGGCAAAATTTTTTGCAGCGGAAAAATCATCGACCCAGGTAAAATGAAATACTTTTGCCCCCATGCTTTTGGCAATCTCAACTGTACGGTCCGTGGAACCAGTATCAACGACAATTTGCTCATATACAATATTCTTTCCCCATGTTAAAGCCCTGGCAATATTCTTTTCTTCATTTTTCACTATCATGCATTGAGACAACCGTGCTTTTTTCTTCATGTGCGTTTCTCCATTAATATTGTATATTATACAAAACAGATGCCCCTGTAACCGCATGGGGCAGGGGCATCTGCCATTCATTACTTTTCTAAATGTTTTAGCTAATTCTTACCGAAGTAACTGTAAAACTCCCTGAGGAAGCTGATTTGCCTGTGCAAGCATAGCCTGAGAGGACTGTACAAGAATATTATTCTTTGTATAAGTCATCATCTCTTTTGCCATGTCTACGTCACGGATGCGGCTCTCTGCAGCAGTCATGTTCTCAGAGGTTACGCTTAAGTTGTTGATCGTATGCTCAAGACGATTCTGGATCGCACCAAGATCACCTCTGGTGGAAGATACAGAGTTAATTGCATCTTTTAATTTCTTCACTGCATCTGCAGCGCCAGACTGTGTGCTGATATCAACCGTATCAATCTGAAGTGCTTTTACATGCATATCGCCTACGGATACACTGATCTGATTAAATGTATCAGAAGTATCACCAATCTGTAAGCGTAAGGAGCTGCCTGTTGTACCTGTGGTTATTGCGGCACCTGCAGAAGGTGCTACAAAGCCAGCTACGTCAAGTCCTTTAAGCAGATCATTAGCAGTAGGGCCAGCTGCAGTCGCTGTAAGGTCAATTTTGCCAATACCAACTGCGCTTAAATCAAGCACTACATTATCTCCTGCAGCAATAGCAGTGTTGCTTGCCATAGCAGTTCCGTCTGCCTTCTTAATGATATCAGTAAGCTTGAGGTTTACAACAGATACGTTACCCTCTTTATCTGTCATTTTTACATTTAATACATCGCTGGCACCTGCAGTGGTAAATGTACCGTTTGCATCTAATGCACCAACGTCAAATGCAAATGTAAGGCCATCTTTATCAATGCTTGATCCCTTGATATCAGTAACAACAAAATTAGTTGCTACAGTTGATCCGATAGCCAAGCTGCCTGCATTAAGTTTATATTTGCCAGATCCCATAGTACCGTCAAGCAGTTTAATACCATTAAAGTTTGTGCTGTCCGCAATACGGTCAATTTCAGACTTTAAGGATACAACTTCCTTCTGAAGGTTCTCACGGTCAACTTCATTCTGGTAAGTTCCGTTAGCAGACTGGCCAGCCAGCTCTACCATACGGTTTAACATGGAATGAACTTCTGTTAATGCACCTTCAGCGGTCTGTACTAAAGAGATACCGTCATTTGCGTTCTTCTGAGCGGTCTCAAGACCTGTGATCTGAGCTCTCATCTTCTCAGAAATAGCAAGACCTGCAGCGTCATCGCCTGCACGGTTGATTCTGTAACCAGAAGATAATTTCTCAAGGTTCTTGCCTACTGTGTTATTGTTGTTTCCTAACTGTCTGTAGGAATTTAAAGCTGCGATGTTGTGTTGAATTCTCATAGATATTTCCTCCTTGACTATGTTACAGGGAATTCCTTTTCCCTGCGTGATATGTTTTCCTGAAACAGGAAAATAAGTAAAAAATATTGGCGGAATCAAACGGGGTACCAGCCGTTTTATCGATTCCTAACTTTGACACTTGTGTCTTTCGGAAGCTTACCAACATAATATTCTGATGAATTGAACTATGCGTTTATGTATCTTCCTTTCATCTACAATATCGTATCAACGGAACGAAAAGATAAGTCTTTTTTTTAATATTTTTAAATAATTTGTCGAACATGTAATTTTCATAAAATGCTTTGTCATTTGCTCTGTTTTATCTTCTGGCAACTGACCGTTTCTTTATACATTTTCTCATGTTTTGATACTCTTAAATGAATGGAAAACCATTATATTTATCCTCTTCATTCCTTCATTAATTGTTTATTGTTTGTTTGCAAAATTCCGAGAGGCTTTATAGGTGTTATTTTTATTCCCTCATTCCAGAAAAAAAGATCCCTTGACTTTATAGAAAAAAGATCTAAAGATAAAACAAAAGAAAAAAGAGGATACGCTACTGCATATCCCCTTCCCATCTAAGCTGTCGTATCCACAATCTGCCCGGTCCCATTTGCAGGCATCTGTCTGGGAACTGCAGTTTCTGCCATCTTCAGCAATCCATCCGCCACAGCCTCCTGAGCGTCCATCGCCTTTTTTGCAACACTGATTCCTGCACTCTGCTGTACTCTTGCAAGACTCATATCCATGCTCATAGCAGCAATATCCATACGTTTCATCTCCTTTCAAAAACACAGTTCAAGGTGATTCTATTACTATTCATCTTCTATAGTTATATCGGCCATCTACCTCCTGAATATAACCGATCAAAGATTTTCTTTCTCGCAGTCCAGGGTAAACCAAAATTCCACGCCGCCTTTTACATTCCGGACACCGCAGGACTTCCCATGGGAATCCATAATCGCCTTAACTATAGAGAGTCCGATACCACTTCCTCCATACTCCCTGGTATGTGCCTTATCTACCTTAAAAAACTTGGTCCAGAGATTTGGCAAATCCTCTTCCGGAATATTCTGTCCGGTGTTGAATACGGTGACTAAGGCTTCCTCTCCGTTTTCTTCTGCGGTAATCACGATCTTTCGTTCTCCCTCTAAATGGTTGAGTGCATTGTTTAAATAGTTTGTAATGACCTCTTCTATTTTAAATTCATCGGCGAATACATAGATTGGACCGCCCTCTTCCAGCTTTACCTCTGCAGCCTTTTGCTGGATTAAGATACCGGCAGAACCAATGACGCCACGGATCAGTTCCGTCAAATCGAAGCGTTCCGGCTGAATGCTGTCATTGCCGAATTCAAGGGCAGTAAGATTGAGAAGCTGGCGAACCATGGTATTCATTTTACCCGCTTCATCCATGATGACCCCGCAGTAATAATCCCTGCTGTCCGGATCCTCTGCCATCCCCTCCGTCAAGCCCTCAGCATACCCCTGGATCAATGCAATAGGAGTCTTTAATTCGTGGGAAACATTGGCAATAAAATCCTTCCGCATCTCATCTATTTTTATCTTTTCGTCAATATCCTTCTGCAATTTTTCATTCGCAGCCCGCAGCTGTCCGATGGTATCTTTTAAGGTATCGGATAACTGGTTCATGCTGTTGCCCAGCACTCCCACCTCATCTTCCTCTTTGCCGGTATATTTGGCTTCAAAGTCAAGGGCCGACATTTTTTCTGACAAATTGGCAAGCTGAAGAATAGGAGATACTATTCTTTTTGTCGCAAGATATATAAACATACTGCCTACAAACAGAGCGGCAACGCCCACATAGGCCAGAAACCGGTTGGCAAGATCCACACTTTCCCTGATGCTGGCCAGAGGAACAGAAATGAGAAAAATGGTTTTATTATCGGAAAAATACCCCCAGCTTTCCAGATAATATGAATCAGAACGCCTGTCATAGGTTTTCTGAACAATATAATTGTCATGCTTTTTTAAAATGCTGGCTTCAGGCACGTTTTTCCCGAATATATAGGCCTCCACCCTGTTTTTTAAAAACTGCTGGTCTCCGTTTGTTAACATAAGGACCTCGTCTGTAGTGCTGTCAATGAGAACCATCATCAGATTGTATTTTTCCCCCATGGTCCGGAACATCTTCTGGGCCGGGCCTTCATTTTTAAAGTCCGGGTCATAGGTATCCTTGTAATATTCGATGATTCCTTTCCCGCTCTCATTGGCCTGTTCTACTACCCTGTCGATCTGCATATAGGCTTTTTCCAGAGTATGCACCTTATCACTAGTGTAAAAGCTCTCCAGAAACCAGTTGTTTACACACCATGTGGAAACAAGGACAAAGGCCATCAGACATACAAATATTACGGCAAAACGCGCCTTGATGGAATGCTTCATTTACTCACCTTAACTGATATCCTTTCCCTATACTTCAAATTTGTATCCCATTCCCCAAATGGTTTTTATATAATCGCCCTTTTCCCCCATCTTATTCCTAAGTTTTTTCACATGAGTATCTATGGTGCGTGCATCCCCAAAGTAATCGTAATTCCATACATTATTCAGTATCTTCTCTCTGGACAGGGCGATCCCCTGGTTTTCCAGGAAATAAGCCAAAAGCTCAAACTCTTTGTAGCTTAAATCTATGTCTTTTCCGTCAATGGTGACCTGATGGGCTGCCTTGTCAATGCAGATCCCCCCTATTTCCACAGCGTCTGCAGTTACGGCATTGCTGCGCCTTAATATGGCTTCCACCCGGGCAACTAAAATCTTGGGGCTGAAGGGTTTTGAAATGTACTCATCCACTCCTAAGTCAAAGCCCTGAAGTTCGTCACGCTCTTCGCTTCTTGCAGTCAGCATGATGATGGGCACCTGGGAATATTTGCGGATGGTTTTGCAGGTCTCCCAGCCATCCATTTTGGGCATCATCACATCCAGAATAATCAGTACAATGTCCTTTTGTTCAAAAAAGAGATCCACAGCTTCTTCTCCATTGGAAGCCTCCACTACAGAAAAACCCTTTACGCTTAAAAAGTCCTTTACTAGCTTTCTCATTCTGGCCTCATCGTCCACTACCAATATCTTTAACGGTTCCATTATAACCTCCTGAAATCAGATCTTTACACCACAAAGTATTTATCAGCCATATTGTATCAAATTGAAAGGCAGATTTCTACATTTTCACAGAGATTTCACACGGTTTGAATAGAAATAGCTGATCACCAGATTATTCCCCCTGCACCGAAACCATATTCCCTTTTCCTGAATGCAAAAGGCAGATGCGCCGGAAGGAGCGCATCTGCCTTATCTCAAATAAATACTATCTTAATTCAGTTGTAGGAATGGTGTCCATATCGTCAAATGCCTGGTTCTCTCCGCCCATTGCCCAAATGAAAGTATAATTGCTTGTACCTGCACCGGAATGGATGCTCCAGGATGGACTGATCACTGCCTGCTCATTCTGCATAACAATGTGTCTTGTCTCATTGCCTTCGCCCATCATATGGAATACTACGTTGTTCTCCGGAATTTCGAAATACATGTAGACCTCCATACGTCTTTCATGGGTATGGGATGGCATGGTATTCCATACACTGCCGGGATCCAGAACGGTCATACCCATGGAAAGCTGGCAGGTCTCCAGCACATCCGGATGAATGAACTGGTTGATTACACGCTTATTGGATGTCTCCATCGCTCCAAGCGGCTTCTTTGCCGCTTTTTCAATCGGAATGAAGGTGGTTTTGCAGGACTTATGAGCCGGCGCACTTACCATATAGAATTTTGCCGGGTTTGAACTATCCTCGCTTGTAAAGGTCACCTCTTTTGTTCCCTTGGTAATATATAAGCAATCCTTATATCCCATTTTGAACTCTTCCCCATCAGCTACGATCTTTCCGGCACCTCCAATGTTAAAGATACCGATTTCACGTCTCTCAAGGAAATAACTTGTCCCAAAATTTTTCCAGATATCAATCCCTTTGTCAATAGAAACAGTCTCCGTTGTAGGCATACAGCCTAAGGTTACCATGCGGTCAACGTGAGAATATACGGCAACTACCTCATTGGCAATGTATAAGTTTTCAATTAAAAATTCATTTCTTGTTTCTTCCGTGGTATAACGTTTAAAATCTTTCTGATTTGCTGAATAGCGGATATCCATTTATTAAAAACCTCCTTATTTAATTAGATTTGAAATAACTGACCTGCTTCATCGTATCATAATGAGATTTTTAATTCAATATTTTCTTGAATATATCCTTAAAAAGAACATAGCAGCCTGATTATTACTCGGAAATTCATTTAATACCAGATGAATGCCCCAGCACTTCCTGTGATACAATTTTAAATTTGCTCACTTCTTCCCGCAGCAAATCTGCCTGCGCAGACAGTTCTTCACTGGAGGCAGAACTTTGTTCGGCTGTTGCCGCATTGCTCTGTACCACTGCAGATATCTGGGAAATACCGCAGGTCACTTCATTCATGGCAATCGTCTGTTCCCGGGATGCCCTTTCCACCGTTTCCATCAGTTCACGCATATGCCTTGCCTGATTGATAACATCCATGAGAAGGTCCGCATTGTCCCGTGCGGTATCCATTCCATCCTTTACAGCCTTGGAAGCATTATCAACCAGCACAGCCGTCTGTCTTGCAGCCTGGGCTGCTTTGGCTGCAAGGCTGCGGACTTCATCCGCTACAATAGCAAATCCCTTACCCGCTTCTCCTGCCCGGGCAGCCTCCACAGCCGCATTCAGGGCCAGAAGGTTTGTCTGAGAAGCAATTCCATCGATATCCTGGGTAACCTTTCCAATTTCATCTGATGTAGTTTTTATCTCGTCCATCGCATTCAGCATCTGCTTCATTTTTGCGTTGCTTTCTTCTACCCGTCCTACGGTCTGCTCCACATATCCGGTTGCTTTTTCAATATTGGCAGAGCTTTGCTCTACCTTTGTGGAGACTTCAGTGATAGATAACGAAAGCCGCTCAATGGTTCCGGCCTGTTCAGCCGCTCCTGATGCAAGGGCCTGGGCGGCGTCTGCCACCTGGGAAGAACCTGCACTCACCTGATCCGCTGACTGGTGGATCGCCTGCAGTGTCTGGTTAAGCTGCCGGTAAATCAGCAGAAGGGAATCGTGAATGGGTTCAAAATCACCGGTAAATTCTTTTTCCACCGGAAGAGTCATATCTCCCTGTGCCATATGCTGCAAATGTATGGTAATATCATCTACTACATCGCGCATCTGAGTGATCAGCTCATCGGTCGCATAGGAAAGTACCTCCATCTCGTCCTTTGTCTGGCTGACTGGCACGGGTGGTGTATGTACATCTCCTGCTGACAAAAGCTTCAGACGGCCTGCAATGGGACCAAGAGGTGCTGTAATCCGGTTCAGCAGGACGGCAAGCACGAAAAGACCGATTATACAGATACTTAAGGAGACTCCAAGCAGCAGCAAAATTTCAAAAATCTTTTGCTTTTGGTAATTAGCAACAGCGCCGTCTATATCGTCAATATAATTCCCTGTACTGATATACCAGTCATAGGGTTCAAACTTTAAGGTATAGGCTCTCTTTGCAAATACGCCATCCTGTCCGGGTTTGGTAAAATAAAAATTCGTATACCCGCCTCCCTGATTGGAACCGTTTTCGAGCAGCTTGCGGATATAATAATTACCGGCCAGATCCTGTTCATCATACCGTTCCTTCCCCTCGTAATCGGGGTTCCTATGTACGGCACATAATCCTGTAGATGTATCTGCCCAGAAATAACCTTTTCCATCCCCGTAGCGGGTATCACGAACAATAGCTTCTGCATTTTTACGGGCTTCCTGCTCTGTGATTTCGCCGTTTTCATAACGTTTATAATTGGCATCCAACACGCTTACAATACTTTCAACCGCTGTTTTAATATTTGCATCGAAGCTTTGATAGCTTGAGTCAATCCAATTCTGATACACCCGGTTTAGGCTGACGTAAAAGATTGCTGTTAATAGGAAAATCGTACTGAAAACCAAAACACTTACAAATAAAATAAGTTTGCCTCTTACCTGCAATCTGTATCTTTTCTGTTTTTCCATGCTGTGCTTCCTCCGTGATTGCATAAACTTTTCTTTCATGCAATATCATACCTCGCCCCGGGAATTTGTGCAATGCAACTTTGTTCAGAATTGTGTAAAACTATTTCGGTACTTCCCCCTTTATTTCCTTGAAATACTTAAATAAACAAATGAGTTTTCTGAAATAACTATAGTTTCCTTCTTATATCGCCTTCTTGTTCCTGTCACTGCCATCAAGAATACCATTCAAATAAGGACATAAAGTTATTCCGAAGTTTCTGCCATACTTTTATGTAACAAAGCATTTGCTTCAACTTCGGAATAACCGTTATATCACCTGATACTGCCATCCATTCTTTTTATGCTATGCGATCCTGTGAATTGACCATATGATTCCACCCGAATTGGCTCCACCAAGATTAAGATTTAAGGACATACCGCTTGATACATAAAACAATCCAACAACGTCACCGCTGTTTAATAATGCATCACCAGCCAAAGTAACCGTTCCGTTACCTAATATAGCCCTTAAAGTCAGAGCTATCAAGCTGACGTTTAGAATCGGGAATAACCCGCTTACTAGCGTATCGGTTGTAGGCGATGTCCTTGATACCGCAAAAGATGGATTTACAGCATTTCCAATAGAACCTGTAATTGCTGCTGTCGTGGAATAGTTAATGGTTGCCTTTATAGAATATCTTCCCGTTTCAGGAACCGTAAAGTTACCTGTTGCAGCATTAAAGCCGGCATCCCCATAGTAAGGAGCAGTTGTGGTCCAGTTTGTTATTTGTGTGTCTGAAGATACCGCCAAGGTAGATTTGAATGCGGAAAATCCTGTTGTGGCAAAAACAGGACCCGTTGGACCGGTTGGGCCCGTTGGGCCGATTAGTCCTTGCGGGCCGGTCGGGCCGGTTTCTCCCTGGAGACCCGTCGGACCCGTTGGACCGATTAGTCCTTGCGGGCCCGTTGGGCCCGTTTCTCCCTGGGGACCCGTCGGACCCGTTGGGCCGATTAATCCTTGCGGGCCGGTCGGGCCGGTTTCTCCCTGGGGACCCGTCGGACCGGTCGGACCGATTAATCCTTGTGGGCCGGTTGGGCCCGTTTCTCCCTGGGGACCCGTCGGACCGGTCGGACCGATTAATCCTTGCGGGCCGGTCGGGCCGGTTTCTCCCTGGGGACCCGTCGGACCGGTCGGACCGATTAATCCTTGCGGGCCCGTTGGGCCGGTTTCTCCCTGGGGGCCGATCGGACCCGTTGGACCGATTAATCCTTGCGGGCCGGTCGGGCCGGTTTCTCCCTGGGGACCCGTCGGACCCGTTGGGCCGATTAGTCCTTGGGGGCCCGTTGGGCCCGTTTCTCCCTGGGGGCCGGTCGGACCCGTTGGGCCGATTAGTCCTTGGGGGCCAGTCGGGCCGATTTCTCCCTGGGGACCCGTCGGACCGGTCGGACCGATTAATCCTTGCGGGCCGGTCGGGCCGGTTTCTCCCTGGGGACCCGTCGGACCTGCTGGTGTCAAGACAGGACTAAAAAATATTTATTAGTTGGTAAATGCCACAAAAAACACGCTTTTTCAGGTTGTTTTCCGTTCGCAGTTTCATTTAATTTCTCTCACCAGACTCCTATCTCTGTTTGATTTGCCGCAGGGCTAGAAATGTATCTACATCAACCAGTGGTTCACGTGTATTTTGGATTTCTTCACACTGCCCCGTTGCATTGTCTAGGCAGACTCCCTTTATGCTAAAGCAAAAACGGAATGAAGAAGGCCTTAAGTTTCCCTATCGCAAAAGGTTTAATATATTTGATGCTCATTTAATCACAGTTAATAACAGTAGAGATACCTGGCAACTTTAATAGTTCAAAAAATTCGTTTATTTCTGTATGTTTTTGATTTGGATTCCTTAACTTGTGACGATATGCACAAAATGAAAAAGACAAAAATTCTTTTGCCCTCGAAAGAGCGACAAAAAAAGCACACCTATCTTCTTCAGGTTGATTTCTAAAACTCCAAAAAGCACCATCTTCAAGCCCTACAAAGTAAACAGCTGTATACTCAAGCCCCTTACTTTTATGTATAGTCATAATTGGTATAGAATATAATCCTTGAAAATTTTCAAAGGATAGATTCCAATTATTACATTCTTCAAATTCTTTCCATAATAGATCAATCATTTTATTAACAATATCTTCAAAGAAATTTCCTTGTGCATATGTTGGATATAACGCTTTTATTTTCTCAATATCAAAGAATTGAATAATGTTATTTATTACTTCGTGAAATTCGGTTTCCGTAATATCTAAAGCTAATTTCTCAGATGTCGCATTCAGAAGGTTTATTAAATTAATATGCTCCTGATCATATGCGTCAGATCTTTCGGTTGAATCAAATCCTTTCAGTCCTTCCATTGCGTTATTAACATATTCCCATTCTGTAGGTGAGCGTCGATTGATTGAAACTTTTAATGTATTCAAAACGAGTACAACAATAAATTCCTTTAATATGTCTTGATACTCCGTTTCTATTCTTGCCTTAATACCAAAAGAAGAAAGTACTGTTACAAGAGTATCTATGTAGTTTCCCGGTAATTGTTTAACTAAAATACAAATATCTTTTAATGAAACTCCATTAGATATTTTCTCGGTTATATCTGCAACCAGATATTTTGCTTCCAGATCTTCATTTTCTGATATATACAGTTTTATATCCCCATCATTCTTCTCCCATTTTTTTGAAGTTTGTAAATCAATAAGATCCACCTGTAAAGAGGTGTACATTAATTTCTGTAAATCAACTAGTCGTGGCGCAGATCTATGATTCATCAATAGTGGAATCTTCATAGCGTTGAAATCCTGCTGAAAATCTTCAAAGATAGTTTTCCTCGCACCTGCCCACACCATGATTCGCTGTTTATTATCCCCCACAGCAGTGATCTTAGAATTAGAATTTTGAAAACCCATTTTAACCAAATCATATTGCAAGCTGGTTGTATCCTGAAATTCATCTAAAAATACATGGGAATATGTCGCTTGTAAACCTCTTAATACATATGGATTCGTTGAAAAAATATATATTGTCAACATACTTATCATTTTAAAAGTTAAGCACGAAGGATTATCATCAAAACCTCTAATTAGTAATCTCCATACATTACTACCAATAGAATCTCCGCATACGGGTAAAGGAGTTGTTGCAATCACATTTTCATAATACACTGCCAATCTACTAGGTGTTAAACCTCTAGGATTCAAATAACCAGATTTCTTGAATGCTGCATCAATAGTTTTCTTGTCTCCTATAATATAATCCTTGCTAGGACAAAGTTCTTCTGGTAAAGCATTTCTAAATTGATCCAGAATCTTTTTTGCAAACGCATCGTAAGTGAGAGAAGAAAATCTGATAGCATATTCTTTTCCATATCTACTTTCTATTCTCTCTTTTAAGTTTGCAGCAGCGTCAGTTTTAAAACTGATAGCAAGTATTTTTTTGGGATATGTACAGATATTTGTTTGAAATAAATATCCTGTTTTTTGTGCGAGTAATTCGGTTTTTCCAGCACCTGGCCCTGCAACGACCAGTACATTTTTTTCAGCTTTTACAGATGTTGTTGCATTTTCTTCCAATATTATTCCACCACTCGGTGTCCATTGTAAAGGTGGGATTCTTTCCTGCATATAAAACCTCCATACATTAAATTAAGAGCTTCTTTGCTGTATCTATCAACCTACTAATTACACTTGGAATATTCCAAGCTAAATCGGAATCATCAAGTTGTGAAAGTGCAGAAATATGTGTACTAGGTTTACCGCGATTTAAAAAGAAATAATTGTACCAAACCATTAATCTTTTTTGTTTATCTGAATACGTTATTCCCTTACCACCACATTCTTTAAGCGTATTTTGAACATCGCATGTTATTCTTTCTTGATATTCAGGAGAGATTGATAGTTCGTTTTCTATATCTTGAATTCTTATAGTTGTATTTTCGTCCTCTTCATCTTTCTTGCTAATACGAGGACCTTCTTTTTTCGAAAGAATAGCTTTGTATTCTTCCTCAAAATTTTCAAGCATGAGAAAATCAATATCAAGAGGAGATGAAAAGAAAATATTGTAACTTTCTAAAAATTCAATCCATGAATTCATATCTTCAATGAGGTTAACATCCCAATCATTCATTTTATCTAATTCTTTATTTGTTAAAACTCCACCTTCTACTTTTAAAATTTCTTTCTTGTTATATCCATTTTCAATCAATTGCTTTAATACATATTTTATACGTCCCCATCCACCTCCATCTCGTTCTCTATCCAAATCGAGTAATGTTATATGTGGTATCTTCAAGTCATTAAGCAGACGCCAAAAATGATTTACATGTCTTCCACCTAAGGGAATAATAGAAATACCGGAACTATCAACACCATCTCCATTTGTTTCTAAAAACTTTGGAAGCAGAATTTCTTCACTATCACCCTCTCCAAGTATAACTAATTTTGCAAAGTAAAGTTCAGGGTATGCCTTTACTGCTTCCTTTACATATTTATATTGATCTGAAAGCTTTTCTTTGTCAGGTAAGGTTATATGGCGTATTTCTGTTGACAACATGTCTGGTATCAATCTAAAATATCGTAATTCTTCAGGTGAAATTCTTTTAACAATTGCAGGAGAATGAGATGTTAGAAGTGTTTGAGCATTACATTTTTTAGAAATATCTCTCAACTTTCCAATAAGTTTTCCTAAAAGATGTGGCGCAATATGATTTTCCGGTTCTTCAACCGCAACAATAGTTAATATTGGTGGTGTTCTACTAAAAGATAGCTCTTTACCCTTTTCTATTTCTTCTCTTATTTTATTTTCAACATCTAACATACTATCAACCATGGAAATATAAAATAACGACCTCAATCCATCACCCATTTCATCAATAGAAAATTCTCGTTCTGTAACAGTTGGAGAAAAAAGAACTTCTGCCTTTTTAATTGCAGATTCTATATTGGTAGAATTAAATCTAAGTTGCGCATTTGAATATCTACTGTCCGAATGGTATTCTTCCCATTCGTCGTGAACAGCATTTTTAAGTATAGAGACTCCACTTTCTTTTAAAAATTCATCATTTAAATCTTGAATTAATCCTTTAACACTTTCTTTGGTAGAGTCTTTCCAATTAATGCTATTCATTATTTGATACATCATACTTCCTGATGCATTTTTCAACTGCTTAGAAGGGTCACGAACTGCTGGTACATAAATCATACGAATTCTATTTATATCATGTCTACTTGCAATCCTTTTATTTTCCTCTCCTATTTCTTCTGATTCAGGACAAGTAATATAATAAACCTTACTCTCAATAGATCCTTCAATATTACTACTTTTTTCCCAAGTTGCCTCCAAGCGAATACGTAAATAGGGTACACTTCCTGGGGATTCTACAACAAAACTATCAAAAAAAGTTGGTATTGCATATGTAGTAGATTCTTTTTCTTTTTGGAGCTCGTTAAAATGAAAGACTGCTTCCACATATAAACTTTGTTCTTCAAGATCTTCGGGTGCCTTATCTTTGGGAAGGAAAAAATCACCTCGCTCCAAAATACGATCACTAGAATTTTCTGAAAAAATGGTATTTAATGCATTAAGTGCAGCAGTTTTTCCTGAACTATTATTCCCTATCAATGCAGTTAATTCATCAAAGTTAATAATCTGCTCAGATTCTCCAAATGAACGATAATTGTATAATTTAAGTTTAGCCAGCTTCATAATTTTCCTCCATCAAAGACAAAAATTTTTATACATACATATTTATTTCCTACAGTATAACATTTTTCACAATATTTGTCATTGATGATGGTCTCTTTTTCGTAATATTTATGATTAATTTCCCTAAAAGCGATTAAAAATATCTTCTTGTATCCAAACTCTAATTTTTATAGACTGAGAGTAAAAGAAAAACTTCGCTTTGAGCAAAATCCAATATTACTTGAATAATAATTGCCCATAATAACATAAGTCCTGTTCTGCTAGATACAAAATATTATTATAGCCAATAAGGAAAATTAAAAACGCCATCCTTAGGCTTGTTGAACTTTCGGACAGCGTTTGGTATGGTCATTCAATTATATGCTCTATTTTTTGTTGCATGAAGCTTTGAAAACAAAGGATTTTCAACTCTTAGCATAAATCTATGTCTCGGCGAATTTGACGGTCTCATGAATCCTGAATTTCCTTAGGGATCAGTAAGTTCAATATTTGTATTTACTCCTTTTTCAACATACTGAACCAACCTCATATACTCATCCATACGGTTCCATACAATTTCAATCGCTTCACTTCCGTAGACATAGATGCTGTCAATCAGCTCATCTGCCATTTCTTTTGAAAGCACCGTAAATCCCTCATATCGCTTGAAGCTCGCAATGATGGAGATTGGCTGTCCGTTTTCCTGATAACGACTTTGCAATGCCGTTTCAAGATCAGCGATTTGGGCATCTGTTTCCGCAATCTGCTTTCCAATCTCTTTCTTACAGCTGATGTAGCTTTCCCTGTCCAAAGTACCATCTTTGTATTTTTCATATGCCTTAACCTTGGATGCTCTCAGCTTGGAAAGGGCAGTTTGAATCTGCCTAATCTGCTCTGTCAGAGTGGTTATATCACTATGACTTTGGGTTTTTACTCTGTCAATAAGCTGTTCCATATCAAGCATGACCTCTATCTGCTTATGTATCACAGATAGGACGGTCTGTATCAAACTGACTTCGGAAATCCTATCCTTTGTGCAAGTGCTGTTAGCCACATACTGGTGGCTTTCACAATAATAATATGCCGTAGCCGAGGGACTATTGCTTCTTCGCATAACATGCTGACAAACCCCACACTTCACTTTACCCATCAGAGGTCTGACTTCTGTGTGCTTCTGTATCCTTTGGGGCGCAGAGAAACGCTCCTGAACCGAAGCAAATAATTCCTCCGAAACAATGGCTTCATGGGTATTCGGTACGACAATCCACTCGCATTTTGGAATGCGTTTACCGTGCTTACTCCCGACAAAAGGGCTACGATTTTTTCCGTTTACCATTTTTCCTGTGTAGCGTTCGTCACGGATAATGGTCAGGACGGTCGTGTTCATCCAGTGGTTTGTATTTCCAACAACATTGTATTTACGGTCACAGCCCATAAGCCGTTTATAGATATATGGCGTCGGAATATTTTCTGCGTTCAGGATGGCGGCAATTTGCACGGCATTTTTGCCCTCGCCCGCCATCGAAAAAATACGTCTGACAATGGCAACAGCCTCTTCATCAACCACAAGTTTCTTGCGGTTTTCTGGAGATTTTGTATAGCCATAGGGTGCGTGACTGCTGATGAATTCACCCTTTTCCATTCGGATCTTCTTCGCACTCCGTACCTTTTGTGACAGGTCTTTGCTGTAAAGGGAGTAAATCAAGTTTCTGAAACCCACATCAAGTCCGCCAGTCGTACCGTCAAAGTCGTTGCTGTCAAAACGGTCATTGACGGAGATAAAACGTACCCCTAAAAAGGGAAATATCTGCTCCAAATAATCTCCAATGTCAATGTAGTTTCTTCCGAAACGGGATAGGTCTTTCACGATGATACAGCTTATGTTTCCGGCGCGCACTTCTTCCAGCAAGGCTTTCACGCCCGGACGGTCAAAATTCGTACCACTGTAACCATCATCGCAAAACTCAACCACTTCATACTGTGAGAGGTCAGGGGAGCTTTTCACAAAGGCGTTCAGAAGCTCCCGCTGGTTTATGATACTGTTGCTTTCACCCTCGTTCTCGTCCTCTTGGGATAAGCGGGTATACTCGGCAAGGATTTTCTTGATACTCACGAAACCCTCACCTCACTCTCCGCCTCAATAAAGCCGAGCAAACTTTCAAACTCATCCCGATACCTGAAACAGATGGATACCGTTTGATCGCTGAATATCTCCACCCGTTCTATCAGCTCGGAAATCATTTCTCCCGTTATGGCTTTATTCTTTCCCCATTTCTTCAAGGCTGTTATCCATGGGTTTTGAGGTGTCAGCATGGTATCAAGACGGTGCTTTTGCATGGATAGTTCATCAAGTCGGCTCCGCAAAAGGGTAACATCTTTCTCATACTTTGCTTTTGTAAAGAGATATTCCGCTTCATCAAGGAGCTTTTCCTGATAATCCTCATACAAGGAACTTCTGAGCATGGACAGTCTGGACAGCTTCTTTTCCGTTTCGGAAATCTCCGTGTCCACCTCACTCTGCTGCTGGCAGAAGCCTTCTTTTGCATTGAGCTTAGACACCATTCGGTCTATGTCAACGGCAAGGTCAATCTGCTTGCGGATAGCCGTATAAAGAATGGAGAGCAAATCCGGTTCGTCCATACGCTTTCTGATGCAGTCATTCTTGGCAATATCCTCGTATGTGGCACAGCTAAAGTAATAGAGTGCCGAACCCTTTGATTTGGGCATTTTACGCCATTTCATGCTCCGTTTGCAATCACCACAGAACACAAGCCCTTTTAAGATATTTGACCGTTGCGGCTCCATTTCTTTTCTCTCGATGGACTCCCGTTCCTGCTTGATGTACCGTACCGCCAAAAAGGTTTCTTCATCAATCAAGGGTTCATGGGTGTTCTTTATTTCTACCCACTGATCCTGCGGCTGCTCCACACAGCCACCCTTGCCCCATAGGTCAGATTTTGTTTTTCCCTGCACCATATGACCGAGGTAAACCGGGTTAACCAAAATCCTGCGGACGGCGCTTTTATACCAATACCGCATATTAGCATAACGCTCACTTTTCAAGATGCCCTTTTCATAGCGGTACTGGCTTGGGGAGGGAATGCCCAACTCATTGAGTTTTTGGGCGATACGCATATCACCCATACCATTACTCGCCCACTTAAAAATATCCCTGACAACCGGTGCGGTTTCTTCGTCAATCACCAGCTTGCCATTATCCGCCTTTTGATAGCCGTAGGCTGCGACACAGCCGGTAAATTCCCCTCTGCCTCTCTTGACTGCAAGCCCCGACTTTATCTTTTTTGATATATCTCTGGCGTACACATCATGGATCAGGTTTTTCAGAGGAACGGCATACCCATCATCCTGACTGCTGGCATTTAGACTGTCATATCCATCGTTCACGGAGATAAAGCGAACATGAAAGAATGGCAGTATTTTTTCAAGATAAGTTCCGGTTTCAATGTAGTTTCTGCCGAAACGGGACAGGTCTTTGACCACAATGCAGTTGATTTTTCCACCCTTGATGGCGTCCATCATTTCATTGAAACCGGGACGGTCGAAGTTCGTTCCTGTCTGATTGACATCCTTAAAAACAGATATGAGCTTCAGGTACGGCCTTTCAGCGATATAGCGTTCCAACATGGAGATTTGATTGCCGATGGAATCACTTTCTTTTTTTCGCTCATCTTCCTCCGACAGCCGCCCATAAACACAGGTGTTCCATATCGTTTCAAGAGGGACCTGGGCAACATGATCTATTTGTTTTCTGCTTGTTCTCGCCATCTTACACCACCCCCTTTATGGGAGCCGGTGAAGCTGTTGCAATTAGGTCTTTTGCGTTCTCGGCAAAGAACAAAGCTCTTTCATATTCATACTGATAGCGGAATCGGATTTCCACCCGGCTGCCGGAATAGATATTGACCCACTCAATCAGGGAAACAACTACCTTTCGGGACAGCTCGGTGATATTCCGATTCTTCTTAAAGGCTTCAATCCAAACGCTGTTTGCTCCCTTACCCGCAAGGATCAGGGCAATATCCTGTTTCAGCCGTTCGGCAGCTTTCTCCGCTTCCTCACACTTTTTTCCGTATATGACCTTAAATTCCCGGTACTCATCTGCATCAATGACACCGCTTTTCAAGTCCTCATAGATAGACACTTTGAGGTTTTTATACTTTTCGATTTCCTCCTGTTTCATCAGCAGTTGAGTATCAATTTTTCGGATTTCCTCCTGCTGCATAGGAAGGGTGTCGATATAACGGAGAATCCGTTCAATGTCGAGAATAGAAGCGATGTGATTTTGAAGTGCTTGCAGGACTGCCTTTTCTAATACCTTTTCGCTGATGCAGTGAGTGGTACAGCCATCCCCAGCCTTATTCTTTGAACAATAATAGTAGGCGTACTTCTTTCCGCCTGCGGGTACAATCTTTCGCACCATACCGCTTTTGCAGTCAGCACAAAAAAGCAGGCCGGAAAACGGATAGACAGCTTCTCCGTCTGGAGCGATACGGGTATCCTGTGCCAGCACACGGTTCACAGTGTCAAAAATCTCCTGTGGGATAATAGGCTCATGGGTGTTTTCCACCCGAACCCATTTATCCTCCGGTTTCATAAACCGCTGCTTAATTTTATAGTTTGGAGTGCTTTCCTTACCCTGCACAAGATGCCCTGCGTAGATAGGGTTTTTCAAAATGCGGCCAACCGCCACCGCAGTCCATTTTGCCTTGGGGTTTACCTGAAAGCTGGTGGCAAAGTTAAGTCCTAAAAAGCGTTTATATTCCATGGGGGATGGCTCGCTGATCTCATTCAGCCTGTCGGCTATCCCTTGCTGGCTGAGTCCGTCCAGCTTCCATGCAAAAATATCCCGCACAATCTTTGCGGCATAGGAGTCTATCACCAGTTGATTTTTGTTCTCGTCTGATTTCATGTAGCCGTAAACGGCAAAGGAACCGATAAACTCGCCATTTTTACGCTTTACATCAAGCTGACTCCTAATTTTAACGGAGATGTCCCTGCAATACGCATCGTTGACAAGGTTCTTAAAAGGAATGATAATATCGTCTGACGGTGATTTTTCCTTTGCACTGTCGTAACCGTCGTTGATAGCAATGAAACGCACACCTAAAAACGGAAAAATCCGTTCAATGTATCGTCCTGCTTCGATGTAGTTTCTGCCGAAACGGGACAGGTCTTTGACGATGATGCAGTTGATCCGTCCGGCTCTTACATCCTCCATCATCAAATTGAACGCAGGACGATTAAAGTCAACACCACTAAATCCGTCATCTATTCTTTCCGAACAGAGGCGGATTTCGGGCATTGACTTCACAAAATTGGTTATTAAATCTCTTTGATTGGCAATGCTGTCGCTTTCTGCTTTATCGCCATCCTCTTTAGACAGGCGCAAATAGTCTACAGCATTGTATATGATTGTATCCTTATTTAATGGCATAACAAAACCTCCCGATTGAAAAAGTCAAGAAGCAAAACCTGACCTAATCAATGGGCGTTCGCTAATATTAGTCCATGTATAATTATAGCACCCCTCTCAGGATGCGTCCAGACAATATTGCTATTTCTCCGAACCCATACGGTCAGGCTCCGCCCGAAGCAAACTACCCATATCACATCATCCTCAAAAAACTTTCCATCCTATCCTCCAGTGTGGCGCCGCTATCATTAAAGCTGATTTTGACTACTACTTTTCCGCACTTGTAGCAATATGGATTTCTTATTTGCTGGATAAAATCCAGTATCCGTTCTTCCATGGGCAGTTTTGCATTGACTTTCGTATCATTAATGTCAACCAGAGTATCCGGGTTGACCGTTCGGATGTCTATGTTTTTCATCGTTTCAAAGTCTATATCTGGTAAAGAGTCCACCCAATCACTCCTTTCGGGGCATAGGGCGATAAGGCTCCCTGCCTTACCGCCCTGATACAGTGTATTCCGGTTCAGCTTGTCAGGTGACAGTCGAGCGGAAAAAGCAATGAATAGGCTCCGTCCTTTTTCTTGGAGAAAAGACGGGCGCCCACTCATTCAAAGTAGGTGCCCGACTTCTTAGCCGCAATAAAGCGGTTCACATCAGAAAGCTGGTGCGTAACGGGCATATCAGGTAAGGCCGCCAATATATCATTCCGGTAGCGTCTGCTCGCCCGACTGTCGAGAATAGAAAAAACACAGGTATCCGTTTCTCTGCGGATGCCCCGGCCAAACCACTGGCGCAGTTTGATGAGCATACCCGGCACAATGACTTTGTTCAGATAGCCGTAGAAGTCAGGGTACAGGGTCTTTTCATATTCCAGCACCGGGTCAGGAGCAGGGAACGGCAGCCGTACCACAATGAGGGAAGATAAAATATCCCCGGCAAGGTCAATGCCCTCCCCGGCACTGTCGCTGGCGCAGAGGACACCTTTTCCGCTTTTACGAAAAGCGTCGATAGCGTCCAGACGGCTTTTGCCCATACGGAACAAGGGAAATGAAGTGATTCGTCCGCATAGTTCGTCATATACCTGCTCCATCATGCGGTAAGAAGTAAACAGAATTAGGGTATGCCCATGGGTCGCTTCAATCATCTCCACCAGCCGATTGACCACCGCTTGAAAATAACTGCTGTCTTTGTCTGAAGGCAACGGCATATCCTGCGGAAGATACAACAAAGCGTGGTTTGGATAATCAAAGGGAGAAGCCTTGCTGGTTTCAAAGATGCGGCGTTTCTCTGCCAGTATAATTCCGTTATTTCGCTTGAAATGTGAAAAATCGCCCCCCACAGAGATCGTACCGGAGGTCAGGATATACGGAATTTCTTCCTGCCAAATATCCTCCGACAATAGGTAATCAAGCTGCTTTGGCAGGGCGCAGACCCGGCAGGCCGTTGCCCCAGTCATTTCCAGCCAGAGAATAGACCCTGCATGGTGAAACAGGATGGACAGCTTCACTTCCTGCTGTTCCATGCGGTTTACCAGCCGGTCGTAACGCTCCCTTTTCTCACGGGAGGTCGTATAAAAAAGCACCGACAGTCTGCGCAGCACAGCCATCAGTGTTTTCAAAGCCCGTATGCAATTTAAGTTAATTTGTACGGCATAGCAGTTCTTATCATAGCCTGTGCCTGCGGCATATCGCAGGGCCTCAAAGAGCAAGACATTCTGTTCCTGTATGGTTCCGCACAGCCTGACGATCTCCGCTTTGTCGGGATTGCCTCCGCCTATGGCATGGTAAATGCTTGCCACCAACCGTTCCAGCTCCACATTTTCCAATGTCATGCCGTACATCTGTCGGGCGGCATCAAGGAGCTTGTGAGCTTCGTCAAAAATCACCACTCCACGGGGCGGGAACAGGGACCTTCTCCCGTTCTTCCTGCCAAGTACATCAGCCAGCACAAGATTGTGGTTGGCAATCTGAAAATCATATCCAAGGGACTGCGCTTTGCGGATAAAATCACGGTATCGGCAGACCGAGGACAGCGGGCAGTTCAGATGGCAGCGTTCCACATTGATACAGGATTTCACATAGTCCGTTAAGGGGAGCGTATCCAAATCAAGGGGGCAGGCTCCTGTGAAAAGCCCGGTCAGAACAGAAAGCAGCTCCTTGTCCTCATGGCGGTCATTGTGTGCGATAGAGGAACGATACCCCTTTACACGGCTATCGCAGGCATAATGGGATTTCCCCTTGCGCACTACAAAGGACAGGGGCTTGTCAATGATACGGTGTTCCATCAGAATATCGGAAATCTGAGGGATATATTCTTCCGTCAATGCCTTTTGCAGCGCAATGGTGGAAGTAGAGATAATTGTCGGCAGTTTATTGTTGCTGAATAAGTTGTGGACCGTTACGGCCAGTATGTAGGCATGGGTTTTGCCTGTACCTACCTCGGCCTCGCAGAGCGCCAGCCTGTTTTCCTGCAAGGACTCCAGCATTTCCAATGCAAGAGTCGCCTGATTTTCCCGAAAGTCCATACCATGTTCCGGCAGTATGTTTGAAAAGATGTGTTCCAGAAGATTTCTTGCTCTTATGGCAGGCTTGATGGAAAAGGTGCTTTCCGGTTCCGATACTGCCTGCGAAAGCATTTTGTCCATCGCTTTTTGATAGCCGCCTTCATTCAGCGGCGCCGCTTTGGAAAAGAGCCGCTTTACCTTTAAGGTGGTAAGCTCCACCATGCGGTAGCTGTATGTTTTTCCGGTGTAGTATTCCAAAAGCACGCAATTTTCGGCTGTCAGTACAATGCGTTCCTCTTGCCGAATTAAGCCTGCTTCATAAATCTTATTTTGAATATCTGCCATATAGACAGGTTGATTCATATCGTTTTGCCTCCTTTGCTTGCCTAAAGGAGCGACACAAGAATGCGGCGGAATCAGGAAAGATGTTGAAAGTTTGATGACTCAAAAAGCCTGTTCCGCCGCATGGTTTCTATCGCTCCGATAGAGCACGATAGATTTTTATATCAAAGCAAAGGTGTGACAGGCGATCCGGCTGGTGTTGCCGGACTCCATAAAAGCCGCCCCTCATTCTATCTCAAACGAGGGTGATGCGTTTTCCCGGCCGTCTGCCGGGCTACTCAATGCGGTGAGGCGTTCAAAGTAGAAGTACCATGATGACCGGCAGGGATCGTCGCAATCCGTCCCACCACAGGGCGTAACTGCCGCAGACATAATCGCTCGGAGGGCATTTGCCCTCGTCTTGGCGTGTCCCGGCGTGTCGCTCTCCCTGCCGGTGATGTACCCATCACACCCATATTCTGTTTTCAATGTTCAGGCGAAAGGAAATTGGAAAATCCTTTCACCCAATGTCAAAAAAACAGGGGGGTGTAGGGGTACGAAATTAAATTTTTTTGAAAAACTTTTGCAGCTTTGTCGCAGCCGCCTCTATGCTTTCGTGGACAGAGGTAAAATGTACCCCTTCACGGCTAGCGATCTGCCGGTAGGATAAGCCCTCCACAAAATGCAGAATAAACCGGCGTCGCTGGATTTCCGTCAATTCTCCGCTGTCCAGCAGCCGCCTTGCAGCTTCCTTGGCTTTTGTGGTATCGCTTTTATGTATCAAGTCCAAATCAAGGGGCGGTGCGGCGAGCTGCTCTGTTTCCTCCAGTCCATTGATGGTCACATCCAAACGGCTTGTCCGGTTTTCGTGTATGACTTGCTCATGATAGATTTCATCCGACAAGGCTTTCAGCTCTAAAAAGTCCTGTGCCGTCTTGCCGGGGTTCTCTGCAAGGTAGTCCTCCAGTGTGATTTCTACAATGCGGTCTGCGAAACGGTAAACAATGCCCTCGCTGAATTTATTTAGGGCATAATCACTGTCTTTATAATTCTTCATGTTCCTTTCCTCCAATCTGTTTTGCGAAATGCGAAAACAGATTGGAGGGTGGGGAACGGCAGCGTGGCTCGGCCGAAAGGTTACTGCAAAATCTCCGATTTGGTATAATTTGTAATATATGCGGGAATTTTGTCGAAAAAAATAAGTCAGCACTTCGCCCTTGGCAAAATACTGACTTTTTTAGATTTACATGATTAAATGATAAGTTTGAATAGGAATTTATATAAGATGTTCTTTCTTTATTTACACCTCGAAAAGGGATAAAAGCGGAATATTTTCATGTGGATACCTCTCTCGCCATAGCCATAGCGAAAGTCGGTATCACGAAGTCTAAAGCATCCGTTAAAAGCCGCAAATGCCTGCCCTCCGGTATAAAGAGGGCAGGCTTTGCTTAACTGTCAGCAGCCAGACTATCATAGCGTCCTAAGACACCTTAGACCCTCGGCTTTGCGTCCCCGGCTTTTGCCGGGTTTGCCCTTGGCTTATTGATTTGTTGTTTTTATTTACTTCTTCGGCACTCGGAGTACATCACCGGGGAAGATAATAGAGAATCGGCTTTTATTGTTCAGTCTCTCCAGCTCGGCCATCGTACAGTTAAACTTACGGGCAATCGTCCAGAAACTGTCGCCTCGCTGTACCGTGTAGGTGGAATAAGCCCGGTCTTTCGGCACATCCGCCGTCACACCGTACTGGTCGAAAGTATAGGTCGTGCCGCCGATGTCCTTTTTCCCAATAATGGGCTTGCCATTTTCATAATACATCCATTGGCCGCTGTCGTTCATCGACCAGCCTTGGGCCGTGTCGTTAAAAATTGCCAACTCCACGAAACGCTTCAACACCGCCGATACCTCGGCGCGAGTGGCCGTTCCCTGCGGGTCGTAGAGATTATTGCTCTTACCTTGGATGATGCCTGCCATCTGGATGCGCTTTACGGAAGGAGCCGCCCATGCACCAATTTTGGCGTTATCGGCAAAGGTATTCTGTGCATGAACTTCCGGCAGCTTAAACCCGATAGCCGTGGCATACCTGTCCATAATAACCGCCATCTGTTCACGGGTCACAAGACCGTCCGGGTCGAATTTGCCGCCGCCGATGCCGACCAGTATGTTGTTTTTTACGCCCCATTCGATATAGCCCATGTAATAGGCATTGGCTTTCACATCGGTAAAGCTGCTCTTTGTATAGCCGCTCACGTCGGCGTCTGCCAAACGTCCGAGCGCTGTTACAAACATACCCCGTGTCATGGAACCGTTGGGGTTGAACGTGGTGGCGCTGGTGCCGGTCATGAGGCCACGGTTTGCGACAAAGAGAATATCATCCTTTGCCCAATGGCCATTGATGTCTGTAAAGTTGAAGCTAGCTTTGTAGGCTATACCGTATGTAGAGAAATGGCTGGTGGAAAACACCACCGTTCCGCGCCTTGCATCATAACTGGAATCGGTGAGATAGGTCACTTTGCCTTTTGCGTCCACATACACGGCATAGACATTGCCCGCAATTTCGCCTTTTTGTAAGGTATAAGGAATCTCTACACTGACGCTGCCCTTGCCAAAATCAGTCACGGATTTTCCGCTGCCGTAGGTTGCCTTGAGGTCAAAAGCTGGTCGGTTGCCAATGGCGGCCTTTGCATCGCCGGATAGCTTGGCGTTGTCCATGCGGGTGGCGGAAAGCTGTACATCGGCCTTCGCCTGACGGTTAATCTCGGTTACCGCCGCAAGGTTGATGCCTATGGTAAGGTCGGGACGGTCAATGACAAGCTGAACGCTGGAAATCTTGTTGTCGATGACCTGCTCCTGTGTGGTCTTAGGCAGATTGACTGTGACTGTGTTTGCGTCCTTCCCGCCGGTGGTAACATGGATCACCGCCGTGATGTCGCCCGCATTCACGCCTTTTTTTGCCGCCTCGGCCTTTGCATCCGCAATGGCGTCGGTGATATTCTTATCAGTCAAGCTGACGTTGGCGTTGCCCTTACCGTCCACTGTGGCCTTGTTCTCCGTATTGCCTGTGACCGGCTCGGTGGGCTTAGTGGACGGAGCAGGTGTATTGGAACCACTGCCGGATCCGCCGCCATTACCCCCACCACCGCCAGTTCCTCCCGTATAGGGAGTTGCCGTGATGATGATGGTTTTCTGCGCGGTGGTTTCGCTTTGACTACCCTTAGACACCGTGATGGTAAAGGTGTAGCTGCCATTTGTGCCGCTGGGATTTGCGGAGGTTCCCGCAATCGGTGCGATGTAACTGATTTGATTTATGGTGACTGCAACGCTACCGTTACTCACCGCCGTTTCTGCGGTTGACTTCAAAGCGGTCTTGATTGTGCTCTCATTGGGTGCCGCCGCTTGGGTCATGTTGGCATAGCTTGCGCTCTCGGCGGCGGTTTTCGCCGCAGCGACGATTGCAATATCCGGGTCAGGAGCAACATTCACGGTCATGGAAAGGCTTTTACTGTCATTCACGCTGCCCTTGGAGAGTGCAACGTCATACTTCCCGGTTCCGCTGTTGTAGGTAACAGTTGCGGTCACCCCTGCGGCATTCCCGGAAAGCAGACCATTCACATAAGCCTGCACGGCGGCTGTTTTTGCCGTCTGATCTGCGCCGAATGCGACATTGACCGTTCCGTCAACCAAAGCCGTTTTTGCCGCGGAGACTGCCTGTGCATCGGTAACACCGGTATAAGGCGTTGCCGTAATAACAATGGTTTTCTGCACAGTGGTATCACTTTGACTGCCTTTGGATACCGTAACGGTAAAGGTGTAGCTGCCGTTTGTACCGCTGGGATTTGCAGGAGTTCCCGCAATCGGTGCGATGTAGCTTACCTTGTTTATGGTGACCGTAATATCGCTGTTATTGACCGCCGTTTCCGCAGTATTTTTCAGAGCCGCTTTAATAGCGTCCTCATCGGTTGCCGCAGTCTGAGTCATGTCAGCATAGCTTGTACCCTGTGCAGCGGTTTTCGCCGCAGCGACGATTGCAATATCCGGGTCAACAATCACTATGTAGTTGACCGTGCTTGAGGCGGCGGCGGTGTTATAAGCAGTGGCGGCGTACTCGGCGGTCAAGACACAGGTTCCTGTGCCGCCGGGTGTCCATGTAAAGACAGCCACACCACTGGCATTCAGGTTTGCCGTACCCAGATCTGTGCTACCGTTCTTAAAAGTAATCGCCTGCCCATTTACACCGGGACCGGTAAAGTAACCTGTGAGGGTTGCGGTCAGGGTGATGGAACTGCCCACGATTTGCGGGCTTTCGGGAGATGCCGCCAGCGCAAGGGTGGTCGTGTGTCCGACCACATCCAGGGTTACCGCATTGGAGTAGATCGTCGTACTGTCATACGTCACATAATAGCGCAGTTTATAAATCCGTGTGGTGGTAGGGGAAAGAATGGTGCCATCCGGCCAATTCTCCCAATCATCGCTGTCGCCGCTAAAGGTGATGGAACTCTGCCAACCCTCCGCCGTAAGATCCACGCCATTGCTCGTTACGGTGGGCTTGTAGCTTGTAAGGCCGCTCGGCTGGATACCATTCCCCGCTGTAAAGGAGTCGGAAATGGTCAGTGTGCCGATGGTGGGCGCAGGCGGTGCAGTCCATGCCGCGCCGAACACCGGCCAGCCGCCGTTTACAGGGCTGTCTGCGTTGTCAGCCTGCCATGTGGAATAAGCAGTGCTGGCTTTTTCGCTGACCCAGCCGTTGAGGGCGGTGATCAGCCCATCCGCTGTCCCTGCCGCAAAGCTGCTGTAGCCTGTTCCACTGCCATGTCCAGAAGCTGCGGTTGCCGTGCCGACCAAATAATAGCTATGCTCGAACACGGTGTTGCTGTCCACACTACCAGCCAGTGCGCCAATCCAATTTATTGAGCTACCGCTACCTGTTACGCTACCGGTATTATAGCTGTTCTTAACCGTTCCAATATTGGAGGTATATTGGCTGTTTGCACCGTAGATACCGCCTGCTATCACCATTGCAGCGCCGGTGCCGAACACATCTCCGGTGTTAAAGCAGTTTTCTATTGTGCCGCTGCTCAGATATCCCACGATACCGCCCGCATTGACTTCATCTCCATTGGACGCAGTGCCGCGGATATTCACATGGCTGCCACAGTTACGGATGGTACTGTTGCCGCCAATACCGCCGGCAATGCCGCCCATGTACAGTGAGCCGCCTGTTTCTGTCACATTTATGGTGCCGGAAACGCAGAGATTTTGGATGGTCGCGCTCAACGCGCTTCCGAACAGACCGGTGTAGCCTCCGTTTGCTGCTGTGATGGTCAGTCCCGAAAGGCTGTGCCCCTGCCCGTCGAAGGTGCCGCCGAACACACCGGCGTCATTTCCCACCGGCGTCCAGAGGAAGCCGGAGACGTCGATGTCGGCGTCCAACTTGATGGTGTAATCCCGATAAGTCGATCCGTTTGCACTCCACCACGCCGCACCCTTGGCGGTTTTGATGGTGAGAGTTTTTCCGCTGGTGTCCAGCACATAGTCGGTGTCGGGTGCCGCCGCCGGGGATGCCGCCGCATATTGCGCCGCAGTAGGCAGGGCGAAGCTGATGACCACGGCATCACTGCCGGACATGACGAGCTTTTTGCTGGCAACTGTGCCGCCGCTTGCTGTAATTGCGCTTGTGCCGTCGGTGGCGTTTGCAATCGCGGCAGACTTTGCGGAGCTACCTATGGTGAGCGTTGTGGTGGTCTCAATTGCCGTTGCCGCTGATAGCGGATTCCCATCTCCGTCTATCGCGTTGTTTTTAGCAGTAACCGTACCGCCGGTAATTGAGATTTCGTCTGCGGAGATACCGCAGCCCATAATACCGCCGCCATTGCCTGTAACGGTATCGCCGGTGATTGCGATTTCACCTGTGGCAAAGATGCCGTAGCCCGCCAACATACCATCACTGGACCCTGCAATGGTACCGCCGGTAATCGTCAGATTATCAAGGCTGAAGATGCCGGCACCGGCTACTGAAAGTCCACCAGCACCTGTAACAGCGTCGCTGTCAATGGTCAGAGTGCCAACGCTCATCATGCCATAGCTTTCAACAGCTTTCCCGCTGATACTCGTAACGGTGCCTCCGTTCACGGTCAGCGCACCGCTGCTAAGAATTCCTATGCTTTGATCGTCCTCATCAAAACCGCTATCGCCTGCGGTGACGCTTAGGGCGCCGCCGCCGCTCACAGTCAGATCGCCTGCGCCGTAAATGCCGTAGACAGCTCCTGCGGTGACATTGCCGCTCTGAATGGTGCTTGTCGTACCGTCACCCAGCACAACGGTTGCGCTGCTTGGAACCTTTAGGGCAGTAGGCGCGGTGGTATTAAGGGTCAGATCGGAGAGAACGAGGGTGTTGGCGGCGTATATTTCACTGCCGACTGTGGTTTGGACGGCGTACCATGTCCATCCCTCGGCGGTGTTGGTGTAAACATTGCCGTTTTGGGTTGAACCGTAGAGCTTGGATGTGCTGATGTCCGTCAAATTTAGCGCCGTAGTGCGGACGGTGTGACCGTTATAGGTCCATTTAGCGTAATAAGTAATGCCACTGTCGCCGTCGCCGGTAAGTGCCGTTCCTTCGCCGTTGGGCGCAGTGTACCAGCCCGCAAAGGCATAGCCTGTGCCGCCCCATGCAGGGTCAGAGCTGGGTTTCACGCTTACGGTGGCTATGCCATTGCAGAAATCGAAAGTAGCAGGAGGTATTTTCACCGCAAAGGTAAGGTACTTGTACGATGTGATTTGAGACGCATTGTAGTTTTCCACAGGGTTGTTTCCATCGTAGTTGGTGCTTGCAATCACTTTTGCAATGGTATCGCTGTCTACGGTTGGAGCGGCATTCATCGCAGCAACCCCTCCCTGAATAATGGGCGAACCGCTGGAAACGACAAGGCTACTGTTAGACAGGCCAACGCCAACATAAGTAGGATTATAAATGCTACCGCCGGAAAGCGTTACCTTACCAGCGCTGCTTAAAATCGCAGCAGAAAGGTATTTATTGGCTGATACCACACCGCCGGAAACACTTACGTTGCCGCTCTTGTTGTTAACACTACACGCCTCAGCTCTTACGATCCCGTCTTGAATACTCACTGTGCCCGTGCCGTTGTTAAAGATACCTGCACCGCTGGCGGAGGTGTTTTCAATTGTGCCGCTGAGGAGAGTTAGGGCACCGTTTCCGCCGGACAGTTCAACAGTTCCACCGTTGCTGCCAACAGACCGGCTGCTTGTCATTTTTCCGCCGGTGCCGCTGTCCTGGATGGTCAGCGTACCGGAGCCATTGTGCTTGATCAGGGAAGTACTCCCGCTACCATCGTCAGCCAGCGTTTTGCCGTTTAAGTCAAGAGTGAAGCTGTTTGCGCCGTTGATGGTAATCGAAGACGAATCCGTGATCGTAATAGCATCTGTAAGTTTAATGGTCTGCCCCTCATCAACCGCATCTACCGCCGCTTGCAGGGTGGGGTAACCTGTGCTGCCGATTTCGGCGACGTTCGGCGCAGGTGCAACGGAGAGATAACGAAATTGATTGAGACGATAGTCGTCGCTGGTTATAACATCCATTTCACTAAAATATCCGCCCTTGATGATAAAGCCCGTGGCGGTCAATGTTCCGGTCAGCGCGCTGCCGGGAGTAGACAAAGATAAGCCGCCTTCTAAGCTTACTGTGGCGTAATCTGT
Source organism: [Clostridium] saccharolyticum WM1 (assembly GCF_000144625.1). NCBI lineage: Bacteria > Bacillati > Bacillota > Clostridia > Lachnospirales > Lachnospiraceae > Lacrimispora > Lacrimispora saccharolytica. The sequence goes on from NC_014376.1 coordinate 3,777,246, forward strand.
GACGGTAAGGCTACCGCTGATGCCGCTGCCGCCATTTGCTATACCGCCTCCGTACTGACCGCCAATGGCTATGAGCGATGCACTGTCTGTAGCGGCGACATTCCCGCTGATACCGGGGCCGCCGATACCGCTGGTACCCAGTGCAGCCGCTCCACCTATGCCGCCGGTAGCAGTGAGTGCTGCCGCTCCTGTAACCGTGACATTCCCGCTGATACCAGCCCCGCCGGTACCGCTGGTACCCAGTGCAGCCGCTCCACCTATGCCGCCGGTGGCGGTGAGCGTCGCTGTGCCGGTAAGCGTGACATTTCCGCTGATTCCGCTGCCGCCGTTGCAGGCATTCATAGGATCAACAATTCCACCGATTCCGCCGGTAAAAGAGCTATCATTTAGAAGATTCAGGATAACGCTATCGCTTGTTACCGTAAGTGCGTTACCACCGTCAACCTTCGCTGCTGACCCATCCGGGGCTTCGATTGTCACACCGTCAAGGTTCAGCATCACATCCGACGCACTGACTACGATAACATTGGAGGTGGAGGTTTTTCCCTCGATCATGCCTATGGTATATTCTCCCGCCGTGCCAAACGTCAAAATTCCGTTTGCAAATATCGGCGCAGCTCCATCTTCATCTACGGTAACCGAAAAGTCGCCGTAGGTAGTGGGAGTACCCCCGCGAAGAGCCATCATAAGTGGTTGCGTACTTACCGTAACGGTAATTTCCGGCAGCTCGGCGCTCACCGCATAGCCTTCTATCACCGGTGCGAATACATAAACGCCCTCAGTATCCATGTCATATTCCGGCTCGGATGTCCATGTGACTGGAATGTCTACGGTTGTTTCTTTCCATTCGACTCCGGTCACTTTGTCTGTCTCCGACTGCCCATCGGAATCTGTAGGGGCGGCGGAACCGGGGGTTGCTTCTGCCAAATTACCCGATACGGAGCCCTTGTCCGGGTTTCCTGAATCGTGGACAGCATCCTCCGATGTGCCGCTGTCGGCAGTCACCGCTGTCCGCACCGTTGCCGTCAGGCTTTCTGGAAGCCCTAAATCCTCCATAGCTGTGCCGGTTGATACCGACCTTTCTGTTTCATCAAGCGGTGCAAATGCAATGATTTCGCCCTTTGCGCCTATTGGCGTACCTGATTGTTCCGCCATAGCCGAAATCGGCAACATAGTCAGAACCATGCACACCGATAGCCAAATACTTAAAATTCTTTTTTTCATATTCTTGTTTCGCTCCTCCTATTTCAGTATCTTTCTTGGCCAATAGCACACGCCCACATCCAGTGAGCGTGGCTTGTCCAGATGAAAGTCGGCACACCGGCAGTACCAGCATTGCCGCATCCCTTCCGGTGTATCGGCTCTCGGCTCAAAAGCCGGGCAAACCTGTTTTGGCCATACGTTACCCTCCGCATTGGGGGCGGAAAGCGGCGCATCCTCACGCCTACGCTTTTCCATTCCATCACGCTCCTTCCGGCGAGGATACAGAGGCATCCCAAATGATTCGGGATGCCTCTTATGTTCAAATACGCATACCCGCTTTCAATTGCCAAGATTCTTCATGGCATCAATAATGGGGAGCAATCGGTCTGTTGCAACACTTGCCAAGTCCATGACAGGGATGTCGAACAGCCAATAATCCCCAGTTGCGTGATTGTCACCGTCGCACCATAGGTTCAGGTTGCCTCCGTCACCAAAGTAAAAACGCATCCCAAATTCGGGAGTATCTATGCTCTCCGCGAGCTTTTTATATGCCGCCGCTTTGAGTTCTTCGGGCAATGCACCGTCAACTCCCGCAGCCGCAAAACCGAATTTGCCGTCAAGGATCAGTTGTTTGAACGCACCCTTATCCTTTATGAAATCCCACAGGTTACCCGCATCCTGACCGCCCGTGGTCAAGCTGAAGAGCTGTGTCTGTATGGAATTGACAGGATAAGCCGCGCCTGCGGTATAGGCGGTATTGTATGTCCTGATACTCAGCAAATCCCCGCCTACCACTTCAAAAATAGGCATAATATCGTAAGTGGTATCTTTTTCGGCAGAAGAAGTGGGTGCGAGGCAGAATGCTTTTAATCCTTTATTCAGTTTTGCCTGTACACCACCATCCGCTAAGCCGCTTACCTCCACATAACGTGCCTGTGTGTCGGTATCACCATAGTTTTCAAGTGCTTTGGTGTCAAAGGATACATTGTCTAAGGGATTTGCCGCAGGAGCGGCTTCGCCTTTTTCTCCGCTGACGCTTGCGGCAATATCGGTCACAGAGCCATCCTCATTGTACATATACAGTGCGGGGATAGTTTTCTCGCCAGTGGTGATGACAGCAAAGGTGCGGGTGGCCTCCGGATAGTCGGTGTTATGGTCGATCCATGTTCCCTCATTGATGTAGTATTTTCCATTGCCCATATCCCGATAGGAGGGCACATGGGTATGGCCGAATACCACTACATCCACATTTTCGTTGGGGTTTTCCAGATATTGCACCTTTGCCTGTCTGAAAAAATACTCCCAGTCCAAGGTTCCGGCAACCGCTTCAAGAAAGCTGTTGGGAACTTTGACTTGATTAATTTTCTGACGCTCGTCCCATGTGCGCTGAATGTTCTGGAACAGCACTGGTGCAGAAATGGTTCCATCCGCCTGCTGTACCGGATAGAAATCCAGATAAGTGTAGGCGTAGTCAAATCCAGCGATGTGCATATCGAATATCTTCTCGTCAAGGTTCTCATTGGGCGTCATCCGCTCGGAGACATTTTTAAGAATCGAGTAATAAATATAAGCGCCGTACTGATCCACATTAGTCTTATCCGGCACATTTGTTACCACCGGCAAGTTCTTTTCTACTTTTGGACGACCCTCCAGCACCCATGTTGCGGCATAGCGGGCATAGAAATATCCGGCAGGAAAGATGGTGTCCTCATTGCCGCACAGCTTTGCATTGGTCACCGTGTCCGGGGCGGAAAACACATCGTAACGGTGACCGTGCTCGATTGCAATTTCGTTGCGGTCGCCCGTGTAATACGTTCCAAGCCCTTCGGCGTCTCTGGCCTGTACGATCTTAGGGATTGCTTCTTTCAGAACGTCGGCTTCCAGCGTCATGTCGTGGTTCCCGATCACGTAGACCAGTTTGATACCACTTTTGATCACGTTGTTCAACTCGTCGATCACGCCCTGATTGTTTGCGATTACAGCCTTGTAAAACTGTTTTTCATCTGTGTAGCTGGGATAATAGACCGGCAGAAACCACTCATCCAGAAAATCACCGTCAATGACCAGCTCCCGCACATCGGTTGTGCGTTGCAGTCGCTGTAAAAACTCAATCAGCAGCGGACGGTTTTGTACCGTTTCGGCATAGTTGTCATCAATCCCAATATGGAGATCGCTTATGACAACGATCTTGTCTCTTTTTTTGCCCGCATCCCACAAAGCCAATGGACCGGCCTTGTTCGAGCATCCGGTGGCGAGCAGCGCCAAAGAAAGCACCATACAGGATGCCAGCAGGAAGGAGAGTATTCTTTTTCTCATGTTCATTTCCTCCAATAACTCCATAATATTTTGCAAAGTTACGCTCTGAGAGTACCATGAGAAAAAGAAAAATGAGCCTTTGCACTTAAAAGACTCATTTTTACACTTAAAAAACTCAAATTTAATTAAAATTCGCTCTTGACAAACGGAAATCTTCGTTATTTCATACCAACAGGCGCACCCGAAAAACACCGTTTTCGATGTTATAAATCAGCTCACCGTCATATTTCTTTGCAAAGGCGATGACGCTTTTGCTGCCGATTCCGTGGCCTTCTTCCATGGAGACGGGGTAACTATCTTCGTCAAGGGCAGTATCTTCTGTACAAGAATTTTCGATCTCTAAAAGCAGGCGTCCCATATTGCGGCAGATAAAATGGATGAAAAGCGGCTTACTGCCTGATTGTTTTATGCAAGCCGCAATGGCATTTTCCAAAAGGTTTGACACCACCATAGAAAGCTCCAAGGAATTCACCGTTAGCTCCCGTGGGATATCCAGTTCTATCTCCGTGAGAATGCCCGACTGCTCTGCACGCTCTGCGTAGTGGCAAACAGCGGCGTTGACGGCTGGGTTTTCGCAGTAGACCTTGCTGATTTTGTGCTTCACTTGATTTTGGCTTTGCAGCAAGGCGAAAGCCTCAACCGTTTCACCTTGCTCTAAAAGTTCCTGAAGCACGTTGTTGAAGTGGCGACGGTCATGGGCGGCACGACTGTTCTGCGCTGATACCTCCTCCATCAACGCCAGCCGCTGGGACATATTGCCTGCGGCCAGTTGCAGGTATTCTCGCTCCGCCTGCATCCTTTGGTTTTCCTCTCTGACCCGATACTCCCGCTGAAGGTTTTTGAGTGAGAGGAAAATGGAGCCGTAGGCAGCAAGGCCGATGAAAATAACTAGAAGCAGTGGAACTGCCTGCTCCGTCAGCATTACGACAATGTCATCGGTGGACAGTACATAGTAGGTAAACGTGATATAAAGCCCCAGTGCCACGGCAAAGTACGCCGTCCAATGCTCAACCGCCTGCCGATATAATGGGCGCACATGCCGAACCAAAACCAGCAGAAAAACGCCAAACAGGAGGAGACGCAGCAGCGAGTTGGCATAGGGGGGATAAGGCAAATGCCTTGAGCCGACAAAGCTGAGGATAATCACAGCGTCGCTGATGTTCTGAACGGTGATATAGGAAAACAGCCACTGCATAAAGGTATCTTTGAATATCGGCCGCACCGCAAAGCAAAGCACCGCAAACAGAACAATATCCAACTTTGCAAGCAGGGTCAGGTTTCCACTGAGATAGCAGTAAACCGCCGTACCTAAATCAGCGGCGAGAATGCCCAACATCGTCAGCAATGTGACCTTTTTGGAGTATTTCGGCTGCAAAAGCGTCATCATCAGCAGAACATTGGCAGTGGTAGAGATCACCGCCCGTAGGAAATCTGGAAAATGTTCACTCATCTGCATACCTCCTTTGCCATCAGATAGTCCATATAGGCATCTCTTGCCACAGGATATTGCTTTGCCGCAATAGGTACAATCTTGCCGCCGTATAACGTGAAGTTATCCTTGGCGAAACGCTCCACCCGGCGCATATTGATAATAAAGGAGGTGTGGCATTGCAGAAAGTGCCTGTCCTTCAAAATAGATGCACAGTATTCTGAAAAATTCTCACGAAAGGTGCGGCTGGATACTTCTTCGCCGTTTGCCAAGCTGAAGATGACAGCGTGGCTGCGGTATTCACAGCAGATGATATCTGACAGCTTCATTACCCGCAGGCTCTCTGCTGTTTTGACGGCAAAAGTCTGATCCTCCGCAAGGTCTGTTTTAGAAATGGCGAGGGTCAGTGTATCAAATAGCTGCTGTTTTTCAATCGGTTTAATCAGATAATTGATAGGGCTTGCCGCATATGCCTGTAGAGCAAACTGCGGTTCCGTGGTGGCATAGATAATTTGCGCCTCACGGTCAAAGCGGCGAATTTCCTTGCCTAACTCCAAACCGCTCACCATGGGCATGACAATATCCAGTATGTAGAAATGAAAGCTCTCGGTTTCAATCGCGGTCAGTAATTTATCAGGATGAGAGAATTCTTTAATCTCTGCTTCCAATATATGAGTATCAAGGTATTCTGTTATGTATTCGTTGATGACTTCCAACTCTCTCGGCTGGTCGTCACAGATGGCAATACGCAGCATAGCGGTCACTTCCTTATGGTATTTTCTTTTCGGGGATCAGTAGGTTTTTGGGCATCAGCGGGAATAGCCCAAGAACGCCCGAAGCGGTAAACCCCCGGAATGCGTCCGGCTTGGCAGTATTGATGTACGCGCCGTTCTGATACGCCCCATTTGTACGACGCTTCCCGCGCTGAGATATATTCCTGCAAATTACTCATCCCATTCCTCTCCTATATGAATATAAAGATACAACATATATTATATGCGAATATCCGTATATTTTCAACAAATAAAATTATAGCTGCGGATGGTGCGAATTTTTATCATAAACAGGGCAACCGATATGTTAAAGTGTCTACTCCCATATTGGGAAGTCCATAACTTCCTATCAGTTGCCCCTTATCTCCTTCTATATTATAGCGGTTTACATGAGAAGTCCAAAAGGCATCACTCTCAGGTTTATTATATTTTCACAAATATAAAATTAAACTTTTGAAAAACTTTTGCAACTTTGCCGTAGCCGCCTCTATGCTTTCATGGACAGAGGTAAAAGGTACCCCTTCACGACCGGCAATCTGGCGATAGGATAAGCCCTCCACGAAATGCAGGAGAAAGCGCCGCCGCTGGATTTCTGTCAATTCTCCACTGTCCAGCAGCCGCCTTGCGGCTTCCTTGGCTTTTTGGGTATCGTTTTTATGTATCAAGTCCAAATCAAGGGGTGGTGCGGCAAGCTGCTCTGTTTCCTCCAGCCCATTGATGCTCACATCCAAACGGCTTGTCCGATTTTCATGTGTGACTTGCTCATGATAAATTTCATCCGACAAGGCTTTCAGCTCCAAAAAGTCCTGCGCTGTCTTGCCGGGGTTCTCCGCAAGGTAGTCCTCCAGTGTGATTTCTACAATGCGGTCTGCGAAGCGGTAAACAATGCCCTCGCTGAATTTATTTAGGGCATAATCACTGTCTTTATAATTTTTCAAATTCCTTTCCTCCGATCTGTTTTGCTGAAATGCGAAAACAGATCGGAGGGTGGGGAACGGCATCGTGGTTGTGCAGAAAGGCTACTGTAAGAGCCTGAGAATGGAATATATTGTAAAACAAGCAGAGATTTTGTCGGAAAAAATAAGTCAGCACTATGCCCATGGCAAAATACTGACTTTTTTAGGTATACACTATTAAATTGCAGGTTTGAATAGGAGTATGTATCGAATGTTCTTGCTCTATTTACACCTCGAAAAGGGATAAAAGCGGAATATCTTCATATGGATACCTCTCTCGCCATAGCCATAGCGAAAGCCGGTATCACGAAGTCCAAAGCATCCGTTAAAAACCGCAAAAGCCTGCCCTCCGAGTATGAAGGACAGGCTTTTGCTTAACTGTCAGCAGCCAGACTATCATAGCGTCCTAAGACACCTTAGACCCTCGGCTTTGCGTCCCCGGCTTTTGCCGGGTTTGCCCATAGCTTATTGATTTGTTTTTTTACTTCTCTGGTACTCTGAGTACATCGCCGGGAATGATGAGAGAAAACCGGCTCTTGTTGTTCAGCCGTTCCAGCTCACTCATGGGGCAGCCCAGCTTGCGAGATATGCTCCAGAAGCTATCGCCCTTTTGCACGGTGTAGGTGGTGTACCGCAAATTCTTCGGCACATCCGCTGTCACGCCGTACTGGTCAAAGGTATAGGTCGCTCCGTCGATGTCCTGCTTGCCGGTGAGGGGCTTGCCATCCTTGAAGTACATCCATTTGCCGGAATCGTTCATGGACCAGCCCTGCGCCGTGGAGCTGGAAATTACCAGCTCCACAAAGCGGCGCAGTACAGCAGACACCTCGGCTCTTGTGGCTGTACCCTGCGGATCAAAGAGATTGCCGTTTTTGCCGCTGATTACGCCTGCCATTTGCATCTGCTTCACGTCTTCCTTGGCGTAGGTGCTGATTTTAGCGTTATCTGTAAAGATATTTTCGATATGAACCTTCGGCAGAGTATAACCGATGGTCTTGGCATAGTTGCTCATAATGACCGCCATCTGCTCACGGGTGATGGACTGATCCGGGGCAAACTTTCCATTTCCAACCCCGTTTATAATGTTATTATTGCTTGCCCACTCAATGTAGTTCATATAGTAAGCATCGTTCTTCACATCGGTGAAGCTGCTTTTTGTGTAGCCGTTCACATCGGCGTTTGCCAGCCGTCCAAGGGCGGTGACGAACATTCCTCTTGTCATAGCCGTGTTCGGGCTGAAGGTAGTGTTGGAAGTGCCGCTAAACAATCCACGGCTCACCACAAACTCAATATCTTCCTTTGCCCAATGAGCCGCAATGTCCGTAAATGCGGTGTTAGTCTGTTTATAGCCGATGCCATAGGTGGAAAAATGATCGGTGCTGAAACGCAGTACCTGTGCCACACTGTCATAGACTGAGTTTGTGAGCCAGTGTACCTTGCCCTTGGCGTCCACATAGACCGCCTGCACATTCCCGGCCTTTTCATTTGCGCCGAGGGTATATGGGATGGTTACCGATACGCTGCCTGTGCCGAAGCTGCTAACTTCCTTGCCGTTGCCGTAGTTCACCTTGAGGTCGAATACCGAGCGGCTACCGATGGCTTTTTTCGCATCACCGGTCAGCTTGCTACTGTCCCCACGGGTGGCAGTGATGTTGACATCCGATTTTGCCTGTTTGTTAATTTCCTGCACGGTAGCCAAATTCATGCCGATTCGGATGTCGGGGTTGTCCACCACCACAATGGTGTTGACGATTTTCTTCGCAATGATGGTGTCCTGTACCGTCTTAGGCAGATTAACCGTAACATTAGAGCCGGTCTTGCTGCTGGTATCAACACGGAGGATCACCGTGATTCCATTTTGCTCGTTGCCGTTTTTCTTGGCGTCCGCCAGAGCCTTCTCAAAGGCATCGGTCACAGTTTTGTCAGAAATGTTCACTGTGACATTGCCCTTACTGTCCACTGTGCCGGAAACCTTGATTTCCCCCTGTGTGGGTGAATTCGGCTTGTCCGGTGCGGGTGGGGTGACGATGACAGGGCTACTGTTGTCGTTTGAGGAGCTTCCGCCGCCGCTTCCAGAGCCACCGCCACCGGTGTTACTCCAATGTGCATAGTAGGTCACATTGGCACTGACTGTCGTGCTTGCGGAAATCTGAGTTCCGCCGCTTGCCGCCGTGTACCAGCCGTCAAAGCTGTAACTGCCAGAGCGTGTCGGTGTCGGGAGTGCTCCTACCGCCGTACCGGGTGCAACCGAGCGTGAAGTTTCACTGACCGTGCCGCCGTTCGGGTTGAAAGTGACAGTGTAGTTGCCCACTGCGTTTACGGTGATGGAAACTGTTGCCGTTGCGGTGCGTCCGCCGTCATAAGTGACGGTGATGGTGGTGGTATATGTGCCCACTGCAAGACCCGTTGCAGCCCTTATATCCCACGAGTTGATGCTGCTGCCGGCGGCAACGAAGTCTTGACCGCGGTGTATCGAAAATACGAATGGGTGGTCAGTTGTCACATTGGTGATGGTCGCCTGCGCATCGCCGCTGTTGGTGATGACGATGGACTTGTAGGTTGTCCGATCATAGCCCACGGTTACGGCGTCAAGGGTGACATCGGCAACGGAAAGATTGGGGGTGGGTGCGACCGGAACAACCACAAGCTGAACATATTTGTAGGTGGACAGTGCCGTGCTGTTATCCCACACAGTACCCGGGGCTACGTCACCCACCATGATGCTGGAGTCAGAAGTGTGGTGGTCAAGGTCGGGGGGGGGGGGTATTCATTGCCTGTGAGGTTGCAGCCGTGCCGCTTTGTGCCGTTACCGTGCCGCCGGAAATGGTCATGCTGCCGGAATATTGGAAATATACACCGCCGCTTATGGCGCTTGCCGTGCCACCGGTTGCTTCCACCGTGCCGCCGGAAACGGTCATGCTACCGTTGGAAGATTGGAAATACACGCCAGCGCTTGTGCCGACGAATCCGCTTGCCTCATCGCCAGTGGCGGTCAGGCTGCCGTCATCAGAAACACTCACGCTGCTGCCGGAACCATTAGAAAACACACCGGCGCTTGTGCCGTTAGTCTCGCTTGCCGCATCGCCGGTGGCGGTCAGTTCGCCGCTGCCGAAAACACTTACGCTGGTAGCATACACGCCTGCGCTTTTGCCGCTTATGTCGCTTGCCGTGCCGCCGGTGGCGGTCACCATTCCGCCCCCAACGCTCAGGCTGCCGGAATACACGCCTGCACTTGTGCTACTTGCCGCGCCACTTTGTGCCGTTATCGTTCCATCGAAAATGCTCATGCTGCCGTTTTCTGCGGATACGCCGTAGCTGGCGCTTGCTGCGTTGCCGGTGGCGGTCAGGCTGCCGTCATCAGAAACACTCACGCTGCTGCCGGAACCATTAGAAAACACACCGGCGCTTGTGGCGCTTGCCATACCACCGGTGGCGGTCAGTTCGCCGTGGCCGGAAACGCTCACTCTGCCGGTGCTGTCAGTGCTGTTGTTGTTTACATACACGCCGGCGCTTGTGCCTTGCGAACCGCTTGCCGCATCGCCGGTGGCGGTCAGTTTGCCGTCATCAGAAACGCTCACGCTGCCGGTGCTGCCGGTGCTGGATCTGTTGTCAAAATACACGCCGGCGCTTGTGCCGAACGTCCCGCTTGCCGCATCGCCGGTGGCGGTCAGTTTGCCACTGCCGGAAACGCTCACACTGCCGGTGCTGTCAGTGCTGGATCTGTTGTCAAAATACACGCCGACGCTTGTGCCGAACGTCCCGCTTGCCGTGCCGCCCTTGGCGGTCAGTTCGCCGTCATCGGAAACGCTCACGCTGACGGTGCTGCCGTTGCTGCTGATGTTGTTTACATACACGCCGACGCTTGTGGTGCTTGCCATACCGCCGGTAGCAGTCAGGATGCCGCCATCAGAAACGCTCACGCTGCCGTTGCTGTCAGTGCTGTCGCCGTTGTTTAAATACACACCTGCACTTGTGCCGCTGTTGCTTGCCATACCGCCGGTAGCGGTCAGGGTGCCGTCATTAGAAACACTCACGCTGTTGCCGGCATACACGCCGTAGCTTTTGCCGAACGTCCCGGTTGCCGCACCGCCTTTGGCAATCAGGCTGCCGCTCTCTATGGTCAGGCTATCAGCATACGCGCCGTAGCTTTCGCCGCTTTGATATGTTACCGCACCGCCGTTGGCGGTCAGGCTGCCCCCCTCTATGGTCAGGCTATCAGCATACACGCCGTAGCTTTTGCTTTGCAAATAGATTGCTGTGCCACCGGTGGCGGTCAGGCTGCCGCTCTCTATGGTCAGGCCATCGGAAACATACATACCGGCACTTATATCGCTTGCCGTGCCACCGGTGGCAGTCAAGTTGCCGCTGCCGCTTTCGGAAATCTCCAGCGTGCCTGTGGTGTAGATGGCATAACTGTCTTTGACAGATGCATTGGGGCAGGTTATGGTGTTGGTTCCCACCACGACCAACTTTAGGGCATTAAGAGTAGAACATATGCCGAATTGTACATTTCGGTCGTCTATTGTCGTGTTGTATCCATTGGTGATATTCGCATTGTCAAGGGTAAGGGTGCCGCTGGCAGGGTCATAGATGACGGTTGCGCCATCGCCGTCTGCTTCGCCCAGTACATCGCTTGCGTTGGCGCTGGTCACCTGCACGCCGCCCACCCATAGTTCGGGGATTGTCTCAGACAGGAGAGCAACCTCCCCGCGCGCCGCCGCAATTGGCGGCATTTCACCCACCGTCACGGTAAGCTCCGGTAGCGGGGCAGAGACCGTGTAACCCTCTATCACCGGCGTAAAGACATAAACGCCCTCGGTATCCATGTCATAGTCGGGCGAGGCCCATTCCACCGGAATATCCCCGGTGGTTTCTTTCCATTTAGGCTCGGCGGCCGTTGTGGGAGTTGCCGTTTCCGGGCTGCCGGAATCCTGTGTGGAATCTTCATCGGCAGGCACGGCTGTCCGCACTGTGGCGGTCAGCGTTTCGGGCAATTCCAAATCTTCAATGGATGTTCCCAGTGATACCGCTTTTGCTGTTTCTGTCAGCGGTGCAAAGCTAATGATTTCTCCGCTCCCGCCAATGGTCGTATGTATTTCTTCCGCCATTGCCGATACCGGCAGCATGGTCACAATCATGCACAGCGCAAGAAACATACTGAATAGTCGTTTGTTCATAAGGTCTGTCCCTCCTTGATTTCTAAACTTGTTTTTCCTTGTTCCAAAAGTTTTTCCAGCCTCCCGATTTCTTCCTCGGTGGCAGAGCGAATATGGGGTTTTTCACAGGAAGGGCATTCCTTTACCTCTCCTGCTCGGTAGAATAAAAAGCCGCAGTCCTCGCAGGCGTAGGTCATGTCATGCCCTCCTTCCGCATAGACAAGTTGATTTTCTTCAAATCCCAAGGAGCTGCTTTTTCTTTGCCTCAAACTCCTGCTGGGAAATCACACCGTCCTCCATGAGCGCCTTGTATTTTTTGATTTCTTCAATGGCATCAGCAGGCGGAGCCATGTTGGTCTGTAACACCCCCATTCCCACCATACCGGGGCCAATAGATTGCTCGGCTGCGTCGGGAAAAGCCACCATCCTGAGTGCAGCCACCAGCTTTTCAATTTCTTCTATGCTTTGCTGGTAGGAGCGGAGGTAGTTGTTCACATCCGGGAGGGTGTTATTAAACCGGGGACCGTCCATATCACATTTGAGCACCGTCCAGTAGGAGTGGTCGAAATGCAGCTCCACGTGAAACGCCTGAAAGGGTTCAGGAATATCAAAATACTGCACCGGTGTGGAGTTATTTACCTTGCCGTCGTCCAGCCTGTCAAGGGTTCGTGCCATCCGCTTGCTCGCTGCAATCTGTGCGATTTGCGGCGCCATCGCCATAGCCCGCTCGGTTACGGTGCTGGTATAACGGCGTATGCCTGCCGCTGAACCCTCAAACAGAGGGGTACTGTCCTCCCTGATGGTAAAGGATTTCAATTGCCTTCCTTCAAACACGGTTTTATCCGGGTTTTTGCTCATACAGAACAGCTTGTTCTGGTAATCAAAGATGATTTTGGTATCCCAAAGGCCGAAGTCAATCCGCTCAGAAACCACGAACTGGCCTTTCAGTATTTGGTTTTGATCGTAGAATGCCAGATACTCCCGAAAGCCCTGCATTGTCAGATTGCTTTCCTTGTCGGCGTCCATATCAATCTTGTTATAACAGTTGTTACAAATATATTCGCCCTCAATTTTCGATGGCAGAATCAGTGGAATCTTGCCGCCGCAGATGGGGCAAGGGGGTTTTTTAGAAAATAGACCCATCATCATTTCCTCCATTTGTTCTCATTATCTTGTTCCTCCGCCCGAACCGCCGCCGATAGAGCCGCAGCCTCCGCCAAGGGAAGCAAATCCGCCGCCTCCGCCGCTGCGCTTTTCCTGCTCACGCTGTTCCTCAGTGTTCTTCATACTGCTGTAAAGCAAGTAGTGGTAGGAATAGGCGGTCGCCATACTTTGACTATAATCGGTCAGCTCGGCAGAAATTTGTGGGTACAGCTCTTTCATCTGCTCCGCCACCTGATCGGCGATACCAAAGAGCATGGCATAGGTCAAAAGCTCCCGCCAAATCGGCATTTCCTTGACACCTCGTTCGGCAATCAATGAAAAATCCGTCAAATACCGTTTCAGCCCCATCAGCTCGCCCAGCTCCTGCTCCCCGGCAGGGGTCAGGTCGGTGAGCTTTACCGGTGTATTCCACCGTTTCAGACAATGCTTTTGGTTCAAATAGGTTCTGCCCGCACTGTCGCATTTCTGTATGTAGGTACGCAGCAGCTTGTCGTTTTGACTTACAAAGCGTTCCAGCTCCTTTGCCTGCAAAGTGGAATCCGAACCGGCCGCGCTTTCGAGCACCGTATAAAGGTACTCGTCATATTCGTTCATACTGCTATGATTGCTGCCCACCAGCCGCAGGCTCACTGTTTCGCGGGTTTGTCCCATCAAACCGATCTGCTGCGTTTCCACGGGGGACAGGCAGCCAAGCTGAATCAGCCGCAGCATTCCTGTGGAAAGAATCGCACCGTCCTCACACACATCAAACATCCGTCCCAGCGCATAGGTGGCACTCAGATTGCCGTCGTTGGGAATGTCCCTGAAATACCCGAACCGCTCTGCAAATCGTTGCCTTTTTTTCTCCGCACGTTTCTTTTTTATTCTGAAAGACCAAATCATCAACCCGATGGGAAGTCCCATGGACAAAAGCATCGTGACAATCGCTTCAAATGTGGATACTTCTTCGCCGGTATCATCGTAATCGCTGCCTGAAAAGGCAGTTTCTTTTACTTCCTCAAAGCTGCCCTGTTCTTGCCGTGAGGGGTACAGGATTCCTTTCTCCAGAGAAAACAGTACCGCCACATGGTTTTCGGGAGCAATGGGGCTTTCCGTGTAGGCCAGAATAGCGCCGTCTGAAAATTCCACCTGTCCGTCATAGCCGAATCCCCATACTGCGGCGTTTTCCTCGGTTATGGGCGTACCGTCCGCCAATCGGATTTCCACCTTCACATCGGTGGGGATGGTGTTCATGCCGTCATTGACAAATTGAAAATTGACTCCATCCCTGTCGCTGTAACCGCCCACTGCATTGCCCAGCTTGTATTCAATGGCATAGCGGTTTTGCCCATACCGGCTGATGCCAAAGCAAATTTCATACCCGCTGTCCGTATCATGGATGCCGCATTTTCTCGCCTTTTCTTCAAAGCTCCAATCAATATTCCAATCCGGCACGGTTTCATAAGCACCGTTTTGGTCGGAGACTGTAAGCTGGCTGATAGTCAGATAATCAGGTGCGTTCATGGGAATGTAGCTTTCGGTTCCCTCGTTAAAATTTCCCTCCCATACCTGTGTCACATACATGGAGCCGTCCTCGTAAATGACCGCCTGTATATCCATGGTATTGACTTGATTTGCCGCAAAAGCCGGGAAAGGGAGGGCAAATAATAAGGCAAAGCATAGAATCAGTCCGCTTACTTTTTTGCGCATCGGGCACCTCATTTCATGCTGGGCATATCCGCCTTATCAGCCTGCTCCACAAGATACTCTCTTTGCCCAAAACCCAGCATCCCGGCGACCATGGAGACCGGAAACATTCGGATTTCACGGTTCAGCTTTGTTACACTGTCGTTGTAGATCAGACGGCTGGTGCGCACCATATTTTCAAAGGTCTGCACCGCATCCATGGTTTTGATATAGCTTTGATTGGCTTTCAGGTCAGGATACTGCTCCGTTACCATGGCAATCCTGCCAAGGGCTTCAGAAATAACCCCTTCCTGACGCATCACATCATCCGGCGTGGATTTTGCCGTGATGACGCTTCTTCTGGATTTGATAGTTTCAATCAGCGTTTCGCTTTCGTGCTTGGCGTAGCCCTTTGTCAAATCCAAAAGGGCCGTCAGCGCATCAAAGCGGCTGGAAAGCTGCACCCCGATCTGGCTCATGGCATTACTGATATTCTCATCCAGCACCACCAGTCTGCGCTGGGTGGAGATGATCCATAGAACAATGACCGCAGCAATTACGGCGATTGTGATGAAAGTTGGCAGCATAGTCATTTCCTCCTTTTTGCAAAAGCGGATGCGGGTGTTCCGCATCCGCTTTTGCCATGAGATTATTTTTTTATGTTTTATCCATTTGATAAAACGCAATGATTAGTTGCTGTAGGGCTCGCTGTACTTAGTGACTAAGTTGGGCATTTCGTCCAGCATTGCCTGATACTGTTCTATAACGGCGTCAATATCCTCTGTGCTGGTGTCTCCGTATCCGTCAAGTTCTCCAAGTCCAACCCTTGCGGAGTCCATAATAGCATATACCGCGTTCAGCTCCTGAACCGCCAGCTCGTCTTGATCCCAGCCGTTTGCCGTGGCCGCTGCCGCCGCTTCTTCGTACAGCGGACCCATCTTCGCCATGATGTCTACAATTGCCGTTGCCTGCTCGGGGGTTACATTGTCTTTCCGTTCCGCAGCGGCGGGGGTGGATTCCGGTGTGGATGCAGGGGGTTCGGCATTGCCGCCGCAGGCTGCAAGGCTCAGTGTCATGGCAAGCGCCATCATAAGTACCAGTAACTTTTTCATTATAAATTCCTCCATTTTCTTTCGTTTAATTTTGTGGTGTTCAGGGAATATCAATGGCCGATTTCTTCTAAAGCGGCACCGGCTTCAGCGATGAATGAACGGCCTACCTCAATGGCTACTGTCAAGGCGCCCATAATCTCAGGCGTGAGCGTTTCAGGACTGGCAAAGTATTCGTCCGCCTTGATAATTTCACTGGAAAGGTCATTCATAGCAGTGACAAGCTCTTCATTTTCCAGAAGTTCAGGGCTTGCATTTACCCTGTCAGCAATTGCATCAAATTCCTCTGCCATGCTCATAAAATCCTGCGCAAGTGCTTGTTGCTCTGCTGTAAATTCCGTTTTCTCGACTTGTGTGGGTGTGGAAGGAGACTCTGCGGGAGCAGCATTGTTTCCTCCGCAGGCTGCAAGGCTCAGCGTCATGGCAAGCGCCATGATAAGTACCAGTAACCTTTTCATTTCTAAATCCTCCGTTTTCTGTTGGGTTGTATCGGGCAAAGTCCCATGCGTTCACTCTATCAAAACCCTGCCACAGAAAACCGTCTGCTGCATGAAACATGATTTTTTCGACATGAAACATGATTTTGGAGGTTGGTTTGTAAAGTGTAAGTGTAAAGTGTAGGCGGTGCAATTAGTCCTCCGTGTACGGCGACACATCAGGCTCGATCCACGCCTTACTGTCACGCCAGTCCACATCGAAGTCAAACAGCTTTGCGATGTCCCGCAGTTTGATATAGTTGTTACCCCCGATGGTGTAGGCGGTCAGCCCCGTCACTGCTGCGCCGGTGTCACCCCATACGAAGCCTGTGGTGCTTAGTGTCGCACTTTTACCGTCTTTGCCGATTGCAGTAAGCTCGCCGCTCGTCTTGGTGTACGCCGCATGGTTATACAGCTTCGCCTTGCCGTCCTCCCAGCGCACTTCAAAGCGTGTTTTCAGGAGTGCGCCCACATCCCGGAGTTTAACGTAGTTGTTGCCGCCGATGCTGTATGCGGGCAGCGCAGCCTCCGCACCGTTTAACATAAACTTAGTGTTGGTAGGCGTTGCCGTAACGGTGTTGATGGGTGTCGGTGCCGGAGCAGGTGTCTGTCCGGGCGTCCCCCCGGAAGACTTCAGGTTCCGCGGCGGCACGGCCAACCGAAGAATCTCTACTTTGTCTCTCACGCCGCTTACTTCACCTAACCTCACATTTTCTTTTTCTTCCCACCAGATGGTTTTATATTGGAGGGTCGCTGCCTGCTCCCATGTAATTTTTGCGTTGGCGCTCGTGTCGCCACCGATGGCAAAGCTCCTGATGGTGTCCTTGGTAAAGGGAGCCACCTTGCGGCTAACCTGGCCTTTGTTATAGTCCATGAGTTTGATCAGGTACGATGTAAATTCCCCATAGGTGGGATTCGTGCTCCAATTCATATTGGGATTGGTAAAGACCCGCCAGCCGTAACACTGATCTATAGCGGCTTGTCCGTGGGTTGTGATTCTTTCGTTAGTCCATTTCACCGGGCTCTCTTCAGGATAGTATTTACTTAAATTATTGAACACACCAGAGAAGAGTTGTGCCATTTCCGTGTTGCTAACGGGTACTCCCCAGTCCTCAAAACGCACGTTAGAAACATTCGCAACAAGTTGAGTTAGGGTAACCCTCGCACCGTCCTTATAGCTTTTTTCAGGAGTGAACACCATCATTTTGGGGTTCTCGGAGGGGCGCATTACAACATTAGCCGCCACAGCACTATCCTTGATTTCTATCTGCCATAAATAAGGCTTATCCACAGCCGCCACCTGTGTCTCGCCCGCACTCACTTTTGTCAGTCTGGCAGCCCACATATAATACGCCTTACCTTCATAGTTTACCTTTGCCCAGTCGCCCTTGAGCTCGGTCACTTCCAGAATGGTGCCTGTCGGAAGCTCCCCGACAATGTCGCCATCCGGCTTTGATCGGTAGACCGGGTTCGTACCGACCTTATACATCGCTCTGTCATCAATTTCGCCCGCAACTCCCAGATAACGTCCATCCGCCATCTTTATGGTTATTTCAGCCGTGTTAGCGTCTACAATGCGCTTTTTTTCAACATAGAATTTCGTGTCTCTGCCTCCTGTGCGCAGCACCGCGTTGCCTGCGGCGTCGATATTGATAAAAGTGTCATCTCCAGCGCCATACCACAAACCGGCGGCACCAGAGGCTATGGAGCCAAGGCGGATGCTGTACCAGCCGTTGTCTATCGCATCATACAGTTTATGAGTAGTCTCAGTTGGTGCGGGCGCCGTCTTCTCAGGGGCAACATATTCGCCGGTGACGGTGACGGTATATTTTCCCACGATTTGGCTTGTTTTTTCGCCCGGAGCAGTCCACCGCAGGGTAATCTCCTGCTTTCCTGCGATGTACGCAAATACCGTACCTTGATTGAGCGTCACATTGCCGGAGTTTCTGAAACTGATTTCGTCAGAGATGTCCTTTTTTTCGCCGCCTATCGTGACCACCGCTTTAATCCCGGTTCGGTCAAATCCCTCGCCAACCGTATATTCGGTCTTTGCGGGGTAAGACAGTATGGTCACAGCTTCCGCCGCAAACGCCGTTGTCGGCAGTAAGGTAAGCGCCATACACAGAGTGAGCAGTATGCCCATAAATTGCTTTTTCATAGTTTTTCCTCCTTTTTGATTGAACGAAATAACATTTATTTATCCACGTTCAATCTATCAGAAATCTTTCTGCAAAACCGTCCGCTGCATGAAATATGATTTTTTCGACATGAAATATGATTTTGGAGGAAAGTAGGCTCCTGTCTTTTTTGCTTTTAGATGTAAAAAAACACAATATCACACGAAAATCGATGAGTACGCACGATTTTTATCTTGTTTTTACCATGATTTGATGATATACTGTAATCCATTACTTGTATAAACGATTTTCGACTTTTAGAGGGACGTGAGGCGTGTTATGGGTGTCAGTTATAACAAATTATTCAAACTGATGATCGACAAAAAAATAAGAAAAGGCGAGCTATGCAGGGCGGCGGGCATCAGCAGCGGTTCGCTTCTGAAAATATCAAAAGATGAAAACATATACGTTGATATTTTGGTTCGGATATGCGGTGTTTTGGGCTGCGATTTCGGCGACATCATGGAGTATGTTCCTGATGAAAATTCCGTTATAAAATCTGAACCCGGTAATCGGCAACGACCCGATTTGCAGGAGGGAGAGCCTGCGAGAGTATCCGAAGAAGTCTAATAGAACATGGAGGGGTGTTTATGCTGCAAATTGCGGTCTGTGACGACAATATTGACGAGCTATCCAATATGGTACAGCTGATAGACCTGTATCGAACATCAAGACATCTAAACTGTGAACACGCCGTATTTCCAAACGGATTTGAATTGATTTCGGCCTTGGAAAAAGGAAAGCGGTTTGATATATACTGTCTGGATATTATGATGCCGGGCTTTACCGGCATTGATGCGGCAAAGGAAATTCGCACCTTTGACAAAACCGCCCCGATTTTATTCTTTACCTCATCGCCTGAGTTTGCTTTGGAAAGCTATTCGGTGAAGGCTATCAACTATGTACTCAAGCCAATTTCAAAGGAGAAACTATTCTTCACCTTTGATGAGCTGCTGGAGCAGATTAAAATGGAAAAGGATGAGGATGCGGTTATCATAAAGAGCAATGAGGGTATTCAAAAAATATTGATCTCCAATTTGATCTTTACCGAGGTCATCGGCAGAAACGTGCTCTATCATCTTCGCTCCGGTAAGGTCATCGAATGTACGGAAGCCTTTTCCCCTGTCTGCGATAATCTGATGAAATATGGGTGTTTTATGAAGCCCCACCGCTCCTATCTTGTGAATATGCAGTATGTGGATACTATTGAAAACCATCAGATCACCTTGCAGACCCTTTCCTCTGTTCCTATTGCACAGGGCAAGGCAAAGGAGATGAAGCAGCAATATCTGAATTATCAAATGGAGGGGGGCGCTTAAAATGGCAGTAACAGTGATAGGACTCTTGCGATTTGGGGTTTCTTTGATCTTTGGCATCACGGTGTCCGTTCTCTTTGCGGGAATAGAACTTACAAAGAAAAACAGGCTCGTCACGGGCTTGCTCTGTGTCATTTTCCTTTTCGTTCAAACCGCCAGTTGGTGGCTTTTGGGCTTAGATTTGACATCAAAGCTGTATCCGCTGATTATCCATCTGCCGCTGATTGTGATATTCTCTTTATACTATAAACGTCCGTGGCTCATCTCCGTTGTCAGCGTGCTTTCCGGTTATCTTTGCTGTCAAGCACCACGCTGGTTTGGTTTCCTTGCAGGAGCCGCTTTGGACAGCAGGCTTGCAGATCATATTTTTTACATAGCATCCGTGTTTTTGGCCTATTATTTCTTGAAAAGATATGTAGCCGGATCTGTTCGGCAGTTGATGGAGAAGTCCACAAAATCTTGCTTATTCTTAGGCGGAGTACCGCTTTTTTACTATCTGTTTGACTATGTGACCGCCATCTACACCGATGTGCTTTACAGCGGCACCGAATGGGCGGTACAGTTCATGCCCTCAACAATCTCTGTTTTCTATTTTGTGTTTGTTATCCTTTACTATGCTGAGACACAAAAACAGGCAAGCCTTCAAAGAGAAAAGGATATGTTGGATGCACAGTTTAGATTGGCGCAGACAGAGTTTGCTTCTCTGCGGCAGTTACAACAGAACGCCGCATCCTATCGGCATGATATGCGCCACCATTTTGCTTTTTTGCAAGGGTTGGCCTCCAAGGAACACATAGAGGGAATCAAAGAGTACCTACGAACTGCCCAGTCTGATATGGATGCCATCACGCCCACACGCTTTTGCGAAAACGAAACCGTCAACCTGATTTTGTCCGCTTTCGCTACGAAAGCGAAACAAGGGTCAATCCTGCTGACGGTGGATGCGAAACTGCCGAATGAGCTTCCATTCAGCGATACTGAGCTTTGCTCGCTCTTGTCAAACGCCATGGAAAATGCTATCCATGCCTGTGAACAGATACCTGACAGCAACAAACGCATCATCCGGCTGCGTATGTATTCCAAAAATAATAAGCTGTGCATTGATCTACACAATAGTTATCAGATAGAGCCGATATTTCACCAAGGGCTTCCAATATCACAAGAGCAGGGGCATGGCTTTGGCACAAAAAGCATAGCTCATATCGTGGAAAAGCATGGCGGTGTATTTCAGTTTTCGGTTAAGGATGGCTGGTTTATTTTTCAGGCTACTGCATAGGAGATTGTTTTATCTATTAAGTCCTCACATTGTGCTTTTTGGCCATCGTTCATAGCAAAAGCTCTGCCTGATATCAGAGATATTTGTAAAAGGCAGCAAGAACCTGCTCACTATTTTGAGATCAGGCTCTTGTGATTTTTGTAGTTAGACTACCATAGCCTCCTAATGACCTTAACCCCTCGACTTTCACCACGGTATCATAAGGACATTTTTAAACCGTGGTGAAGTGGGCAACATGTATCAACAGACAATAATTATTCGCTGTTTACCGTTTAGGTTACCCAATGTCAAAAAACCTTTGCAACTTTGCCGTAGCTGCTTTTATACTTTCATGTACAGAAGTAAAATGCACTCCTTCGCAGCTTGCAATTTGCCGATAGGATAATCCTTGAAAGAAATGTAACAGGAACCGCCGCCGCTGAACTTCTGTTAATCCACCGCTGTCAAGAAGCTGTCTGGCGGCTTCTATGGCCTTTTCAGTATCTTTTTTATGTATCAGCTCTACATCAAGAGAAGCCGTAGCAAGCGCCTCCGTATCCTCTAAGCCATTGATACTGACATCCAAACGGCTTGTCCGATTTTCGTCTATGACCTGCTGATGATAGATTTCGTCCGACAGGGCTTTTAGTTCCATAAAGTCCTCTGCTGTTTTGCCGGGATTCTCCGCAAGGTAATCCTCCAATGTAATTTCCACAATACGGTCGGCAAAGCGGTACACAATGCCCTCACTGAACTTATTCAGTGCATAATCACTCTCTTTATAATTCTTCATATTCCTTTCCTCCGATCTGTTTTGCTAAAATGCGAAACAAATCGGAGGGAGGACCACGGCAGTGAAAAGCCGAAAAATGTCGTATCAAAAGGAACTTTGTCAAATACAAAAAGACAGCACTCTGCCTGTAAAAGCAAAATGCTGTCTTTTTATATTTACCTATATGAATTTGTCGTGCGCCGTCTCTATTTCCACCCCCGAAAAGGATGGAAGTTTGGAATGCTCATGTGGTTACCCCTTTCGCTATGGCGCACAGCGAAAGAGGTCTGTACTTCAAATAATTCAGCTAAAACTGCTTATGACAAGAGCCTGCCCTTATGATAGAGAGCAGGCTCTTTGCAGTTTTTTTGCAGCCAGACTATCATAGCACAATGTGCGCCTTAGACCCTCGGCTTTGCGTCCCCATCTTTTGATGGGTTTGCCCTTAATTCAATTCTGTTTCTTAGAAATATCGGTTACTTTGTCTTTCTCACTCCATTTTTGTCCACCTCATAGCCGTCGATTTTGGTGCTTCTGGCAAGGGAGCCATCAGTGTAGAAGTAGTACCATTTGCCGTCAATCTCAAGCCACTTACCGGATATCATCAGACCGTCCTTAGTAAAGTAATAGGTCTTATTGTTTCCGTTTGCACCAAGATCCCAAAAGCCGACTAACATTGTCTTACCGGAATAAAAACGCCAGTTATCGCCGTCCTTGACCCAGCCGGTTTTCAGCGTACCATCGGTATTGAAGAAATACTTCACACCGTCGATGGTCTGTGTGCCGGTTAGAGCTTTGCCATCCTTGTAGTACAGGTACTGTCCGGCATCGTTTTGCGCCCAGCCCTGCGCTGTGGCAGGGTTGATGGTCAGCTTGATATAACGGCCTAACATGGAGGAAACCTCGGCACGGGTGGCATTTCCCTTTGGATTGAACTTATTGTCACTGCCGCCCATCATAATTCCTGCCTGCTGCATGGCTTTTACAGCGTCTTTGTATGCACTTCCAATACTGGAAGCATCAGCGTAGACGCTCGCTTCACGGGTGATTGGCAGCGTATAGCCGGTTGCCTTTGCATAGTTTGTAAATATTACTGCGATTTCCTCACGGGTAATCGCCCTGTCCGGAGCAAACTGGCTGTTGCCGATGCCCTGAATGATGCCCTTACTGTACGCCCACTCAATATACGGACGATAGGCACTGTCTGCTTTTACATCCGTGAAGCTGTTCTTTGTATAGGCTTTTGTATCCACTCCTGCCAGTCTGCCAAGGGCTGTTACCAGCATTCCCCGCGTCATAGCGGAATTGGGTGAAAATGCTGTGTCCGAGGTTCCGGACATCAGCCCTCTGCCTACCACGTAGTCAATGGATTCCTTTGCCCAATGGGTTCTGATATCTGTAAACTTTGCTGTCGGCGCAGTGTAGCCGATGCCGTACTGCGAGAAGTGGGTGGTTGTGAAAATAACACAGCCGCTGTTTGCATCATAGGCAGAGCCTGCAATGCGAGTAGCATTACCATTTGCGTCTACATAGACCGCATATAGACCACCGACTGCTTCATTCTTGCCCAGCGTATATGGAATAGATACTGTTGCAACTCCACCACCAAAGCTGGACACTGTTTTTCCGCTTCCATAGCCTACCGTAATGTCATATATCGGTCTTGTGCCGATCATTTTTTTTGCTCCAGCGGAAAGATTTGTTTTTGGTGCAATGGCGATGTTGATATTGCCGGTGCTCTGCTTTTGGATTTCTGCCAGTGCCTTTTTGTCAAAGCTTACCGAGACAAGGGAGCCATTGATTTCAAGGCTGCTTACCCCAGCGCTCACAAGGCTGTCCAGAGAGTTGCGTGTCAGCGTTGCCGTCAGGGAATCTGTGCCTTTTGGCATGGTTACATCCAGCGCAACGGTGATGCCGTTTGCTGTTTTGCCCTGTGCCTTTGCATCCGCCTGCGCTTTGGCAATGGCATCCGTTACCGATTTATCCGGGATAGATGCGCTTGCAGAGCCGTTTGTTCCTGCGGTCGCTGTGACAGGAGTGGCCGCCGTTACCGGCTGATTTGGTGTCTTTTCCGGTGTTGTTGGGGTACTGCCGGAGCCGGAGCTTCTGCCTGAAGAAGAACCGCCACCCGAGTGCGGCGCAGCAGGCGTACCCACTGCCGAAGCTTCTGCACCGTTGCCGATTCCATTGACTGCCCGAAGCTTAAAGGTATAGGCCGTGCCATTGGTAAGCCCGGTAACGGTATGGGTATTCACAAGATCGACATCCGTCCAATTTGTGCCGTTATTGTTGGAAATTTGATATTTTGTAATTGTACTGCCACCGTTAAAGGGCACTGTCCAGTTCAGTGTGATTTGCGCGTTGCCCGCTGTGGCAGTCAGCACCGGCGCATCGGGTACGACGGCGGGGACTGTCTTTTCGGCGATTATTATGCCGCTGTAATTACCTGTGCCGGTCACCTGTACGGAGATTGCTTTTCCAATATCACTTCCGGTGATGGTATAACTGCTGCCGTCCACACCACTGATAATGCTACCCTCACGAAGCCACACTATGGAAGTGGTTGCGTCGCTTGGGATCAGGGAAGCGGTGTTCAGTGTGAGTGTATCGCCTAATGCAGTTGTTCCGTCGATGGAAACGCTGCCCCCCAGTGGGATTCTGCCGATTTCCACCGTGTTGCTTTCCAAAGTTCCCACATAGTTACCCGTTCCCGTTACTTTGACGGCAAGGAGGGAGCCAATGGTGTCGCTGGCACTGTCTGCTACTATATAAGTCTGATTTGTTGCGCCGCTGATTGCCACACCATTTCGATACCACTGGTAGGAAAGGGTTGCGCCGTTCGGTGTAATGCCGCTTATATTCGCTGTGAGGGTATCGCCCTCGTCAATTCTGCTCGCATCACCGCCGCCTTGGGTCACGACAATCGAAACCGTGCCGTCAATCTGTTTGGCGGTAATATTAGCGGTTGCATCTACTGTGCCGAAAAGGGTGTAATTATTCGCCCTTTCCGTGGAATTGAGCACGGGTGTTACGGTGACGGTTTTTCCCGTGCCGACATTTGCACTGTCAAACATACCTGTGGCGGTATAGTCGGTGCCAAGAACCAGGCTCTCGCGGTCAACCAAGCCGCTGAACACGACGGCTGTAACCGCAGCGATAGCATTACCGTCATACTCCTTGTTTGTTGCCGTGGCGGAGGCGAAGCCAAGCAACTTTGTGGTGATGTTCACCGTTACATCGGTAGGCTGGGTTAGGGTGTAGTTGCCCGCGGCCGCGCCGGTGAGGGCACAGCCGGTTATCGTAACCGGCTTGTTTTCTCCCGCATTTGCGTCCGATGTGGTGCCTGTCCCCAAAGTGAAGCCCACGTCTCCGACATCGCCGTCTTCCACGCCGGAAAGAATGCCATCGATAAGCGCAACGGCGATGGTGCCGTCATAGACACGGGGTAATGCGATTATGCCGTTGATGGTAACTGACTTTGACCCAATGGTGAAGTTACCCAGCGAAATGTCCGTTGCTGCGTTGTACACCGTTCCGGCGGTTACATCTGCTGTCACCGCATAGGTACCGACATTTGTCGGAGGGGTCGTTGATCCGCCATAATTCAGCGTTAAGGTGCCCGCTCCGCCGGGTGCGATGACGGGAAGCGACTGCGCCGATCCGTTATAGGTTTTGGTTCTATCGCTTTCTTCAATTGTAAAATCCGCCGCTGTCAAGTCCCGCTTGCTCACCGCGAGAGTGACGGA
Source organism: [Clostridium] saccharolyticum WM1 (assembly GCF_000144625.1). Lineage (NCBI taxonomy): Bacteria > Bacillati > Bacillota > Clostridia > Lachnospirales > Lachnospiraceae > Lacrimispora > Lacrimispora saccharolytica. The sequence continues at coordinate 3,802,759 of NC_014376.1, forward strand.
TGTTTTATTATTAGGATTGCTGACCGATTGGGCGGCAACGGTGATATTACCCGTAAACTCGGCGGGAATATTGAATGTGCCGCTGCCGTCTGTCATGGAAATTTCCGTGAGGGTGCTTATGTCTGCACCCTGCTGCCATTTCACCGTAATGTCCGGGTTCGTCCAGCTCTCCATACCGGCAACGGTTACCGTGACCGTCTGCGGGTTAGCGCTCGCAAGGGTGGTGTAGGCACTGCCGCTGCCGCTTACATCCGTTCCCGAAAGAACCACGGACAGTTCATCGGTGGAAAGATTCAGCAGATACCGCTCAGGCGCGCCGCTTTGCCCGGAAATATTCTTTAGGGTAGGTAGCTTGCCCTCCGCAAGGTCCCACACTGCGGTATCCCAGTTTGCCGCAGTCGTCCAGAAGCTGCCGCCAAACAGCGTGGCGGAGGTTAAATCCGCGCCGTCTTTGGCATCTAACCCTTTATTAGCCCATGTGCCGGGGATGCCGGTGTAGGCGTAGTTGCTCTTGAGCGTGCCGCTGCTTTCAACACTACCGACCACACGCCCTACGCTGCTTGTACCGGAAATGGAGGGATTTAATGCAGTACAGTTTTGCACTTTGCTGCCGTAAACTCTCCCCGCTACGCCGCCGACATACTGGTTGCCAGTGACGCTGCCGGAGGTATAGCAGTATTGTACCATGGCAGAGGAGCTAGTAACCTGCCCCACCACACCGCCGACGTCATTTTTGCCGCTGACGCTGCCGGTGCTATAGCAGTTTTGCACGGTGCCAAAAATGAACCCCGCCACACCGCCGACTTGGTTTCCGGCACCGCTGACGCTGGCGGTGCTATAGCAGTTTTCCACTGTACCGGGAGCATACCCTACCACTCCGCCGATAGTGTTTGTGCCGCTGACGCTACCGGTGCTGTAGCAGTTTTGCACAGTGCCGGCAAGCTGCCCCGCCATGCCGCCGACATAGCTTTTGCCGCTGACACTGGCATTTACCACACCAAGGTTTTGCACCATACCGTTGGAGCCGATGGCCCCAAACAGCCCTTGGTAATCGACGCTCGGGCGGTTGATTGTAAGGTTGGCGATGGTTTTATCGTTGCCGTTAAATTTACCGTTAAAAAGCTTTGTATCACTTCCGATGGGCACCCAACCGGTATTATCTCCATTGGGGTCAATGCCCAAAAGGTCAAGATTATTTTCCAGCCAAAAGTACTTGTCGGCAAAATTATTCCCCGCATTTACAAGCTCCGCCAGCTTGGCAAGGTCTGCGGCGGTTTTGATGAGGTAAGGGTCGTCTTTGGTAAGTCCCGAACCCTCAAAGGGGGCTGCGCCCTCCGCCTGTAAGTAAGCGGGCATATCCGCCGCTGTGCCACCCAAGCCGGGCAGCTTGCCTGCTGTGTATGTCCACGGGGTAGTTTTAAAAGCTGAGGGGAAAGCGCCCGCTGTTTGCAGGGCGGCTTTGTCTTTGCCCTCGCCGTCTATTTCATTGCCGCCCTCCGCCAGCGAGCCTTTGGGACTGCCGCCCACCGTCACTGTCATGCCGCTAAAGGCGATGTTGCCGGAGAGAGCTCCGCTTTGTAGGCGCCCCGTTATGCGACCGATGCCATTGGCGGTAGATGTTGCTGTTACGCCGGAGTTTAGCGCGGCGCAGTTTGTTACCGTGCCATTTTGTACACGTCCCACCAAGCCGCCGGCATTAACGTTGCTTCCTGTGGCGGTTACCTGCCCTGTGGCATAGCAGTATCTCACACTACCGCCGTTATTGACATTTCCCGTCACGCCACCGACATAGTCATTACCGCTGATGCTGCCGGTGACATAGCAATTATCCACTGTGCCGCCACCAACATATCCCGCCACGCCGCCAACATATTCATTCCCGCTGACGCCGACAGTCACCACACCGAGGTTTTCCACCATACCAGCACCAATATATCCGAAAAGTCCCTGGCAAGTGCTGCCGGTACGGTTGATGGTCAGTCCTGTGATCTGCTTGCCGTTACCGTAAAAAATACCCTTAAATGGCTTTAGTGAATCAGCCCCGATGGGCACCCAGCCCTCACCGCTTGCATAGCCCGAAAGGTCGAGATTGTTCATCAGCTTATAATATTTGCTGTCATAGTCTGTATTCCCCGCATTCACAAGCTCCGCCAGCTTGGCAAGCTGGGCAGGTGTGCTGACTTGGTAGGGGTTTGCTAATGTGCCCTCGCCACGGAAATTCAGGTCGGTGCCGTCTGCAATATGGGTAGGCATGGTATCATCCTGCACACCTGCGGCAAAATCGGCGAGGATGGGCAGTTTGCCTGCCGTGTATGTCCAGCCGTCTGCTGAGGTGAAGAGATTAGACAGCACACCACCTGTATCTTCCTTGAGGGCGGCAGCGGTTGTGTCTGCGCCGCTGTTATTGTTTGCCGCACCGCCTGTCACCATACTGCCGTTTACCGTCATACCGCTAAAGGCGATGTTGCCGGAGGCAGTACCGCCGATAATACCCCCCGCTACACGGCCCGCATTGCTGCCATCGGAAACAGAAGGGTTCAGCGCGGCGCAGTTTTGCAGAGTGCTGGTCACAGACCGACCCGCCACACCGCCGACATATTGACCGGTGCCGGTGACGCTGCCGGTGCTATAGCAGTTTTGCGCGGCGCCACCGTCAAGAAGTCCTGTCACACCGCCGACAAAGCCTGCGCCGCTGACACTGCCGGTGCTGTAGCAGCTTTGCACCCTGCCGCCGCCGATAATATCTCCCGCTACGCCGCCGACATATTGACCGGTGCCGGTGACACTGCCGGTGTTGTAGCAGCTTTGTACCGTACTGCCGTAAACCCGTCCCGCCACGCCGCCGACATTGCTTGTGCCGCTGACGCTGCCGGTGTTGTAGCAGTTTTTCATGGTGCTGCTACCGCTAATCTGCCCCGCCACGCCGCCGACATACTCAGAGCCGCTTACATTTCCGGTGACATAGCAGTTTTCCGCCGTGCTGCTATCAACATACCCCGCCACGCCGCCGACATAATCGCCGGTGACAGTAATGTTGGCATTCACCACACCGAGGTTTTGCACCGAGCCTCCTTCAATACACCCAAACAGTCCCTGAACGTCTTGGGAGCGGTTAATGGCCAGTCCGGTAATCACGTGATTTCCGCCGTCAAAGTTTCCCTTGAAGTTTTTTGAAAAATTACCGATGGGTGTCCAGCCGCCGTCGGCATTGTAGCCGGAAAGGTCGATATCATTGTCCAGCTTTAAGTATACCTTGCCGCTTGCCGTACCAAGGAAGATCGTTTCAAGCTGACCCGCATTGGTCAGCGCGGCAATTTCGGCAAGCTGCGCCGCCGATCCAATCAAAAACGGGTCGGTGTCGGTTGCGCCGCCGCCAAAAGAGAACATGGCAACGCGAGGCTCTCCAGCGCGTACCACCACCGCAAGGTGGGGAAGTTCTTCCGTGGTGCTCAAGACCCCCTCAAGCTGTGCCGTGAAAAGATACAGTCCCTTGGTGTCTCCGTCGTAGGCAGGCTCCGCTTGCCATGTGACCGGCACCTCAGCGGATTTCCCCGCCACCGTGGCGGCAAGGCTTGCGGGCAGGTTTAGCTGCTCCTGCGCCGTGCCATACTCCACCGACTGCCAGCGAATCTCGTCCGCAAGCGCATCAAAGGCGGTAACCACCCCTGTGGGTGTGCCCACCGTTACGGTGATAACAGGAGGCTCCGCACTGACGGCAAAGTCCTCAAATTCAGCGGTGAAGATATAAACTCCCGCTGTATCGCCGTCATAATCCGGGGAAGAAGTCCACTCTGCCGGTACGGGAATATTCATTTCCATATAGGACGGTTCCTCTGCGGACGGCTCCTGTGCGTCAGACGGTGTGCCTTCCTGCGGTTCATCGTCAGCAGGGGCGGACGCATCTTCGCCATCTGCATCGCCGGAGGATTCCTCACTCTCCTGTGTGCCGTTATCATCTTCCTGTGTCGGTTCGCCGGAATCCAGAACAGGCTCATCCGGTTCCGGTTCATCGGCTGCTGTCGCCACCCGAACGGTCACGTTCAGGCTTTGGGGCAAATCCAAATCCTCCAGCGAGGTGCCAAGGGCAACCTGATGGGTTATAATCTCCTCTGATAATGTCCCAAAGGCGATGATTTCGCCCTTTGGACTATTACTTTCTGCGGTCTGTGCCGCCACCGAAATCGGCGTCATGCCAAATACCATCAGGAAAGACAGCGCAAGTGCTGTCAGCCTATGGGCTGGTTTGTGTGTGTTCATAGGTGTTCCTCCTTGTTCGTTTTGCGTTATTTTAAGCTTTGTCTTACTTATGTTTCATCTGCTTGGGGACGGCAAAAACTCATCCCGTGTCACTTCTCTCGCTGTGGCAGGCTGCGCAAATGCAGACAACCACCCTCGTGTCCTTGGAATCAGTACCGCAAAAAGCGACACCAATCCGCTTTGCCTCCGGTTCAAATTCCCTGCGGCTGCACAGCCAAAGGATGGGTAACGCGCGGTTCTGTGTCCGCAGATAATCGCAGGCGGCAAGTCCCTTTGCTCCGGGATAGCCCACGATGGCAAGCGCTACAGGTGGACCGTCCCGCAGAAAGTAGGCCAGCTTTACATCACCGCGTCGCTCCGGTTCGTCACCAAAGCGTAAGAGACGGAATTCGCCGCAGTGTTCCAGTGTACTGACAAGTTCTTCCTCTATCCCGCACAGCGCAATGTTTTTTGTCATTTTGCGGTTTCCTCCTCTCCGTTTCCCGAAATCTTCAAACAGCCTGCCACTGCTTCCCGAAGCTGAACTTCGGATACCGTCCGGCGCAGAAAACAGGTTACACGGTACTGATAGCCGAACAGGCTGTAATCCTCATCGGAAATCCAAAGAAGAGGAACGTCCGGTGCTTTTTCTCTGAGACGACGTACCGCTTCCAGTCCCGCCACACCGTTTAACACGACAATGAGCAGCGAAAACGGCTTTAATTCCAGTATCTTTAGAAGTGCCCCTGCGCTATTACACTCCGTAATTTCAATCCTTTGTGGGAGAGCCGCCGTTACCAGACGGTTTTCCCAGACGTCCTCTTCCAAGAACGCCGCGCACAATGCGACATTCACGCGACCTCCTCCTTCCTTAAAATGCAAATAAAAAACTACCACACCTCTTCCACCGAAGAAGTATGATAGTTTTTATTAGGGTATCATTTTGTCAAGTGTTTTTCAATGGGTTATGATCAAGCGGTCGAAAATCTGCACAAGCGGTTATTTTTTTTCTGAAATATATGGTATAATGTTAACTGGATAATTATGTACAGAAGGAGGGATTTCAAATGAATGCGGCAATCGTAGATGATATGGCTACTGAGTGTGAAATACTCCGCAGCCTTTTGAAGCAATATGAAACCAATCAGCATCAACCAATGCAAATTACAGAATTCCACAGTGGCAGGGAATTTCTTGCCGATTACATACCGGGCAGCTATGACGTTGTCTTTATGGATATTTATCTGAACAACGAAAACGGCGTGGACTGCGCCTTGAAACTGCGGCAGCTGGACGAGAATCTGAATCTTATTTTCCTTACTACCAGCTCAGAATTTGGTGTAAAAAGCTACGATGTCCGTGCTGCGGATTACATCGTAAAACCAGCCACATTGGACAAACTCTCAAGGGCACTGCACTATTGCAAGATTGCAGAGCCGCAGAGCGTTCCCTCTGTTACGGTTACCACAAGGAATCAGCTTCTGGAAATCACGCTGGACAGGATTCTCTATGCTGATTATCAGAACCGCTGTGCTTGTATCCATTTAAAGGACTGTCTCGTTCCGGTATCCGGCAGCTTCTCGGAGCTTTCTGAGCAGCTATGCACCTATCCGCAGTTTATGTCCTGCTTTAAGGGCATTGTTATTAACCTAAAGGAAGTGCGGGAGCTAGAAGCTGATTATCTCATCCTGAAAAATGAGGAGCAGCTGCCGGTCAGCCGCCGCCTGCAAAAACAGGTTCAGCAGAAGCGGCTGAGTCTCTCCGCAGGCTCGCTGCGGGGGGAGGGAATATGAAGCAGATACTTGCACTGATTTTAACCGCTTTTCTGTTTTGTACAGCACTTGCATCGCCTGTACTGGCGGTGGAGGGACCGATTATACCTGCCGAAACCACGGATACTTCTACCGATTCCGGTGGCGGGACTGTTTCGGATGACAGTATAGACACCTCGACTCCTTCCGATGCAGGAATGATCACGGATGATGAGGAAACTAGCGATACAGACAACAGCACTGTCGGAGCGGACGGAACTGACGACAGCTCCGTTCCTGGCAGCTTTGACTATACTAGCAACATCATTTCCTATACTGCCCCAGATGCTTTCACAGGCACGTTCAATACGGATTGCGGAGATACCGACTTTACACAGTTACAGAATGAACTGGATTTTATCAGTATTCCCGCCACAGCACAAAAGGATGGTTCTTCTTATCCGCTTACATTGTCTGTTACATGGGATTTCAGCACAGTGGATGCAGAAACACCCGGTACTTACACTGTGATCGGAAACATTTCTGTTCCAGCCCGAACAACGCTTTTGGAAGGACTAGAAAATACGGTCTCCATTTCCGTACAGGTAACTGCCCCGCTACTTACCGTAACGCCTGCTGCAATCACTCTGACCAGCTTTGATGAACCAGATCGGACGGATGCCGTGGCATTCCCCGTAGGAACCACGCAGGAGGAGCTTTCCAATTGGTTTGCCGATTCCATCGCAGGCTTCATCGGCTATGACGCAGAGGGCAATCCCTATGACTTAATCTCAGGTGCATGGTCTTTGGATACCGTGGATACTGTTACGGCTGGCGTGTACTATGCTTTTACATCACCTGACCTTGGAACAGAATATACTCTGGCAGACGGTGTTTCTCTGCCCCGGCAGCTTTGCGCGGTTTCCATTCAGGTTCCCGGTGAACCGGATATTAATTGCTGTGTAGCGGGACGTGGCTTTCTGCACTTTCCGTGGGTGCTTTCTGCCGCACAGGAGGAACAGCTGGTTGAGTTTGCTGTATGGCTACGGCAAGATGGCGGAGAATGGACAAGCCTAAATGATGGCTTCCTGTCTGTCTCCGATGGTCTCCACCTTTCTCAGCGAGTGCTTACCTATGGAAGCACTTATGAGCTTAAGGTGACCTATCCCGGCGGTCAGACCGGTGTTCTGACCTTTCAATATGACGGGGAGCTTAGTATTCTTGATTATTCCGGTGGTGACCGGGATGGCGGCGATGTAAATGGAGGAGGTTCAGGAACCGGTACACAACCTGCTCCACCCCCAACCAATCCGCCCGATAATTCCAATGAGGATAACAATTCAGGTAATGATAATGATTCGCCTGATACGAGCGATTCCTCCTCAGATACAGATGAGCCCTCACAGGATTCAGGCTCTTCATCAGTAGAACAACAGAAACCGCAGGGAGGACAGAATTCCTCAACAGATGAAGATGAGCCGTCTCCATCTGCGCCACAATCACCCAGTGACTCTCAAAGTAATGACAGTCATAACAGCGAAGGCAATTCACAGGCTCAGGTTCCTGTAACAGAGAAATCGGCAGCCGTGACTCCTGCCACTCCGACTGAATCAGCGGTACCAGTGTTTTCCGATACCCAAACAGTAGGCAACCCAGTACCGGACGATAACACTACACAGTCGGAGAAAAGCTTAGAATCTCAGGTATCTGCCACTGTTACAGAATCCTATTCTCCTACCCAAACGGTCATTTCCGGTCTGCGTCTAAAGGATCTCTGTAAAGAGGAAGAAAGCGTCGTATTTGGTTCCGGCGATGTAACCGTCAGTATTCCAAGCAAGCTGCTTTTAGCACTGAACCTGTCGGATACGGATACTCTGACTGTTAGGCTGACCCAGCTGGAAAGCAATCAGATTGTGCTTGCAGTGGAGGTTTCAGGCAAACCGGTTACGCAGCTTTCAGGAACAGTATTGCGGCTTCGATATATGCCACAGTCTAAACATACTGATATCACCATTCAAAATGAAGCTGGGGAACAAATTACAGATGTTTCCTACGATGGGGAGCTTCTACGCTTTGCAGCGGATGCGGCAGGAACTTATACCATTACAGATCTATCAACTACGCAGGAGACTGGGAAAAGTACATCGCCTCTGATTCCTGTATCCGGCGGCTTGCTTTTAGCTGCGGGAGGAATTACACTTTTCAGGAGGAAACGCCATGGATAAAAAACCTTTTGTATTACGGCGGTCTTTGGCACTGCTTCTGATGGTTGCCCTTTCCTCCGCTCTGTTTCTCGCCCTATACCATTTTGACAACAAGTACACAAAAGCTGCACCTCAGGCTATTAACGGCGCGCTGTATGTTTCAGAAGCGGACTGGACGGACATACCCATCCGCTATCTGCGGGACGGTTGGCGTTTCTATGCAGACCGCCTGCTGACACCGGAAACCTTAAAACAACAAGGTGACAATTATCAGTACCTGTCCATTGGAGAAAAGTCTAATTTTGCCATGGGCGACTCCCGCCGCTCCCCTCATGGAAGTGCCAGCTACGCCTTAACGCTGTACCTGCCGGAGGAGGAACATACCTATGCCCTTGAACTGCCCGAAATCTATTCCGCTTACCGCTTTTACATTGATGATAAATTGAAGCTGCAAATGGGCGAACCGGACCCAGACGATTATCAGGACCAGACCCAATGCCGTGTCATTACCTTTGAAGCCTCCGGCAAGGTGACACTTCTGCTTGCGGTCAGTGACCACTCCTTTTTATACAGCGGCCTTGTTTATCCGCCTTCCTTTGGCGAACCTCTGAATACTTACACAATCCGGGGACTGCGGTTCGGGATTTGCCTCATTTTGGTCACGGTAACACTGATGCTTGCCATTTTTAGCTTTTATCTTGCCATCCGTACCCGTCGGGGGAACAATATCTGGATCTTTTTCCTTTTGTGTCTTTCGACCGCAGTGTTTACTTCCTACTGCGTGGTGCATGGTATCCTGCCGCTGCCGATCCAGCCATGGTACACGGTGGAACTGGTCAGCGGATATCTGGTAACGCTGCTTGTGATCATTCTCCACAATCGCATCTGCGGCACAAATAGAACTATGCAGGTAATCAGCGGTGCCACCTCCGGAGTTGTCTGTGTGTTGGTGCTTCTTTACGGGGTATTTGCTGCGCATCTTACACTGCCGGTGATGCTTGCCTTTTCCAATCTGGTTTTCGGTTTCAAGTTACTTACCGCTGTTTATCTTCTGTTTACCGCCGCTATGGCGGTACGCCGAACGATAGAAAAAGCGACCATACTGCTCTATGCGGATATTATCTATGCCTGCGCCTTTGTCTGGGATCGCCTTCTCCCAAACTACGAGCCAATCCTTAGCGGCTGGTTTCAGGAATGGGGCAGCTTAAGCCTTGTCATCGCAACCGGCGTGGTGCTGGGGTATGATATTACCATGGGTTACCGCCACAGCCTTGTATACGCCGAGGAACAGCGGCAGATGAAACGACAGCTTACCATGCAGGTGGAACATCTGCGGCAGATGAATCAGAAGGTGGAAGAAAGTGCAAAGCTGCGCCATGACTTCCGCCATCATCTGCGCACCCTGATGACACTGGCCGGAGAAGGACACTGTGAGGAACTTGAAAACTATATCCGTGGTATCACGGAAATCAACGAGGGTACCCGGCTTGGGCGTCTCACTGACAACATCGAGCTGGACGCACTGGTGCAGTATTACAGTAATCTTGCGCAGTCTGCCGGTATCCAGTTCCGCGCAAGGCTTTCGCTTCCCGCAGTGCTGAATTTTCCGATTGTGGATCTGTGCGGTCTTCTTGGAAACCTGATGGAAAATGCAGTGGAAGCCTGCCAGCGCCAGCAAACCGGGGATAAGACCATTTTTATCGCCGGACGGGTACAGGACGGCCAGCTTGAATTTGTTGTGGACAACAGCTTTGCCGGAGAACTCAAAACCAGAGGGGGGAAATATCTATCCTCTAAGCGAAGCGGCTTTGGCCTTGGAGTTTCATCCGTCTTGGAAACCGTGGAGCGGTATAACGGTGTAATCAATCTGTACGCCGATGAAAAAGGCTTTCATGCAGAGTTATCCCTGTCGACAGGGGTAGAAAAAAGAATACCTTCACCGGTATAACCGAAGTCTATTACTTACTTTTTCACTTTTATAACCAGTTAGATTGGGTAGTTCAAGGGGGCTGCAAATTGACCCCCACCCCACCCCCGACCATATAAAAAAATCAGCAACGCAGGGCAGAAATTGCTCTGCGTTTTCTTTGCCCGTAGAGAAAAATTGGGGAAGTTTCAGCCCATAGATAAATACAGGGTGAACGGGGGAAGGAATATGGTAAATACATCAGCTAGTTGGTCGCCAGCTATTTCCTCTGGCTGATGATTACACTGGTTCTGCTTAGAAGCTATCGTTACAAATGTAATACACTCTGCCTTGTATTCGCCTTTTGGTGTACTCTGTTACGCAGGTTCATGACTGAGGTCTTTATTGGATCGGTCGATCAGATAAATCAAAACGGAAAGCGCGCGGCTTTTCAGACTGCTGGCATATGCCTGTTTTTTTAGTTCAGCGTGCTTGGTTATCGTCAAAATACTCCTTACGCCGGGGCATTACCATAGGAGGTTTTTTTACTTGAAGCTAAAGCTCTTTAAGCTTACCGGCATAGCCGGTAGTTTATTGTTCTGCCTTCACTTTGTTCAGTTAGAACCGCTGCTAAAGCTACAACGGAAAAAGGAATAAGCGAAGTGCCGATGCACCTCGCTTATTCCTTTTGGTTTCTTGCTCTTTACTTCTCCGGCACCCGCAGTACATCACCGGGGTGAATGATAGAGAACTGGCTTTTATTGTTCAGCCTCTCTAGTTCATCCATAGTGCAGTTTAGCTTGCGGGCGATGCTCCAGAAGCTGTCGCCCTTTTGTATGGTGTAGGCGGTATATCGGAGGTTCTTGGGTACATCCGATGTCACACCATACTGGTCAAAGGTATAGGCCGAGCCATCAATCTCCTTTTTCCCGGTGACGGCCTTGCCGTTTTCGTAGTACATCCATTTGCCGGAATCGTTCATTGTCCAGCCCTGCATGGTATCGCTGGAAATCGCCAGCTCCACGAAGCGGCGCAGCACTGCCGAAACCTCGGCGCGGGTAGCTGTACCCTGCGGGTCGAACAAATTGCTATTCTTGCCGCTGATCACACCTGCCATCTGCATCTGCTTTACTGCCTCCTTGGCGTAGGTATTGATTTTGGTGCTGTCGGCAAAGGTATTTTCCACATGAACCTTCGGTAATGTAAATCCGATGACCTTGGCATAGTTCTGCATAATGACCGCCATCTGCTCACGGGTGATGGACTGGTCCGGGGCAAACCTTCCATTGCCAACCCCGTTTACAATGTTGTTTTTGCTTGCCCACTCAATGTAGCCCATATAGTAGGCGTCGCCTTTCACATCGGTGAAGCTGCTTTTTGTGTAGCCGCTCACATCGGCGTTTGCAAGCCGTCCGAGGGCCGTGACGAACATTCCTCTTGTCATGGCGGTGTTCGGACTGAAGGTGGTGGTGGAAGTGCCGCTGAACAATCCGCGGCTTGCCACAAACTCGATATCTTCCTTTGCCCAATGGCCTGCAATGTCCGTAAATGTAGTATTGGTCTGTTTATAGCCGATGCCGTAGGTGGAAAAATGATCGGTGCTGAAGCGCAGTACCTGTTCCACACTGTCATAGACCGAGTTTACGACCCAGTGTACCTTGCCCTTGGCGTCCACATAGACCGCCTGCACATTTCCAGCCTTTTCATTTGCACCGAGGGTGTACGGGATGGTGACCAATACGTTGCCTGCGCCAAAGCTCTGCACCTGTTTGCCGCTGCCGTAGTTCACCTTGAAGTCGAATACCGGGCGGCTGCCAATGGCTTTTTTCGCATCTCCAGTCAGCTTGCCGCTATCCATGCGGATGGCGGTGATATTCACATCAGACTTTGCTTGCTTGTTTATTTCCTGCACAGCCGCCAAATCTATACCGATTCTGATGTCGGGATTGTCTACCACAATGATGATGTTCACGATTTTTTTCGCAATGATGGTGTTCTGCACGGCCTTTGGCAGATTGACCGTAACATTGGAGCCGGTCTTGCTGCCAGTATCCACACGGAGAACCACCGTGATTCCATTTTGCTCGTTGCCGTTTTTCTTGGCCTCCGCCAGTGCCTTGTCAAAAGCATCCGTCACAATTTTGTTAGTGATGTTTACTGTGATGTTGCCCTTGCCGTCTCCTGTGCCGGTAACCTTGATTTCCCCTTGTGTAGGAGAATTGGGCTTGTCGGCTGCTGGAGGAGTGATGATGATGGGGCTGCTGTCTGAGGAGTTTCCGCCACCAGATGGCCTATTTCTAATTGTCAGTGTCCCTGTGATATAAGTGATGGTGCTATTGTAGTTACTGCTATCGGGCGCAACCGCATCGGTGGCGATTATCGTGTAGGTTCCGGTCTTGCTCATATCCGGAGTTGTGGTATAGGCAAGCGTCGGGGTAGTATTTAGTGTTTCACCACTTGCAAGCCCGGTCACGGTGTAATCCGATTCGCCAAGTGCAGGGGCTGTACCACCCACATAGGCGATCTTGTCTTTTGCAGTTATGGTAACTGTTGCAGGACTGATGATGAACGGAATTTCAATCTCGCCCATAAAATCCGCATTGCTGTCTGGAATTTTAACGGTCAGAGTATAGTTCCCGGCATCTTTGGGCGCAGAACCGCTCGACCAAACATATTGATAGGTGCCAATGTACCCCTGCCCATTGGCGGGTGTACCGGTATAGGCGATTGCTGTGCCGTCATAGACCTTATTCGCCACCATCACGCCGGTGATGGTCACGGGCGTTTTATTAACCAGTGTCACCACCACGTCAACAACGACATCTTTGTAGTTCTGCATGGTGGCAGTCACCGGAATGATGGCGGTTTGCCCTATGTCACCGGCATTCGTGGAGAATTTGATGCCAGTGGCAGTACCCTGCACTGTGCCGCTGATGATGGCAGTGTCACCTGTCACCGTCCCGGCGGTAAAGGTCGTTGTTCCACGGTCGTCGGGTAAACCGGTGATGTTTACGGTCGCATTGGTGTGCGCCGCGCTGTAAAGCAGGCTCTTGTTGACAGGGTCCACCGATGAAAAGTCAGCTTTTCCGATGGTCATGCCTGAAATGGACAGCACATCACTCAACAGGGAGTAGTTCTTCGCTGTGGCGCTGTTTGCAAGCGTAACTGTAGCGGTTACAGTCTTGTTGTCGCCTGCGTCGGCGCTGTTATACCGCGCACCTGTGACGGTGTAATCTACGCTGATCGCCAGCGTTTCGGTGGGCTGTAAACCGTCAAAGCTCACGTTGGCAACCTCCGCGGTGATGGTACTGTCGTAGAATTTAGGATTGATCGATGCACTCACAATCGTTAGAGGCGCCTTGCCGATGGTATAAGTCGCCGTTTTTATACCTTTGAAGCTGCCGATGCCGGTCAGGGTCAGCGTCACCTCTCCGGCGTTTATCCCTGCGCTAGCGCCGCCGCCGTCCGTGCTGGTGATTGAAACGGTATAATCCGTGTTCTTCGTCAGCGTTTCGCCGTCAAAGGTGACGGTCAGGGTTGGGATTTGCTCACTGCCGTTATAGGTGAGGGGGGCGCTCGTGCCCACCGTGGCGTACTGAATGTCCCGCGCGCTCATGTACAGCCCGCCGTCGCCGTTTTGCCCCGCAAGCCCTTTTAGAGTGGGCAGCTTGCCGTCTTCGAATGTCCAAACATTGCTGTCCCACGCGGCAGTATTCCAATTGCTCGCAGTCGTCCAAAAGCTGCCGCCAAATAGTGTATCTGAGGTTACGTCCATGCCGTCTTTTGCATTTAGACCCTCATTTGCCCATGTGCCGGGTATGCGGCTGAAGGCGTAGTTGTTATATAAGAAATAGGGGGCGAAGCAATTTCCCACCACGCGCCCGCTATAACTTGAACTACTGACCGAGGGGTTCAGTGCGGCGCAGTTTTGCAGCGTGCCTTCGAGAAGAGTCCCCATTACGCCGCCAATAGAGTCAGCATTTTTTGTAGAGCTGACGTTGCTGGTGCTGTAGCAGTTTTGCACCGTGCCAGAAACAATTCCCACCACGCCGCCAATATAGTTGTAATGTTCCACAGAGCTGACGCTGACGCTGCCGGTGCTGTAGCAGTTTTGCATTGTGCCGCCCTTCCTAACAACGCTCGCCACGCCGCCGACGGCGGCGGCCGGATTGGTTGCGGAAACATTGCCGCTAACATAGCAGCTTTGCATCGTGCCATAAATCCATCCCGCCATGCCGCCGATGTTGCTTACGCCGCTGACACTGCCGCTGACATAGCAGTTTTGCACCGTGCCGTAAATCAGCCCCGCCAAACCGCCGCCGCTGAAGATACCGGAGATATTTACGTTTGCCACGCCGAGATTTTTCACACTGCCAATATTGATACAGCCAAACAGGCCCTGATAATGGGCGCTGCGCTTGATGTAAAGCCCTGTGATTTGGTGGTCTCCGCCGTTGAGGACTCCATTAAATGGTTTGGTATCCGTACCGATGGGAATCCACCCCTTGCCGCCATCGTAGCCTGCGCCATAGTCGGAAAGGTCGAGGTTATTCACAAGCTTATAATACCTTCCTGCATCCGCATAAGGCGAGATTCCCGCATTCACAAGCTCCGCCAGCTTGGCAAGGTCCGCGGCGGTTTTGATGAGGTAGGGATCGCCCTCGCTGGTGCCCGCGCCCTCAAAGGGGCTTGCGCCCGCCGGGCGCAGATGAGCGGGCATGGAAGCGTCCTGCCCCGCCATGCCCTTGAGTATGGGCAGCTTGCCGGGTTCTTTATCCCATATGCTGGTATCCCAATCGGCTGTGAAGTCGGTTGCAATCGTCCAAAAGCCCGCCGCGTTGATTTCGTCGGCTGTTTTGGATGCGCCGTTTGTATTTATCAGCGTGCCATCGGATACCGTGCTTCCATTGACCGTCATGCCGTCAAAGGCGATATTGCCCGAAGGAGTGCTGCCACTATTGCTCCCAACCACACGTCCGACATTGCTTGAACCGCTGCCCGAGGGATTCAGCGCGGCGCAGTCTTTGAGTGTACTGGAAGTGGTAATGGAACCCGCCACGCCGCCAATATCGTTGTTACCGCTCACATTGCCTGTGCTATAGCAGTTTTTCACCGTGCTGTTGACAAGATACCCCGCTACGCCGCCACCGCTGTAGGCAGAGGCGCTGACAGTGGCGGTACTGTAGCAGTGCTGCACCGTGCCGCTACCGACGACCGCGCCCGCTACGCCGCCGATGTTGTTTGTGCCGCTGATGCTGCCGATGCTGTAGCAGTTTTCCACCGTGCCAGAGTTGACGCGCCCTGCCACACCGCCGACATCATAGCTGGTTGAAGCGGTGCCTCTGATGCTGCCGGTGCTGTAGCAGTTTTGCACCGTACTGCCAAAAACATAGCCTGCCACGCCGCCAACATACTTTTTCGCCAGGACATCCGCATTTTCGACGCCGAGATTTTTCACCACCGCGCGGACGCTGCCGACGTTACTGAGATGCCCAAACAGGCCTTGATACTCACCGCCGACGCGGTTGATAGTCAGGTTGCTTATCGTGTGTCCGCCGCCGTCGAAGATACCCTTAAATGCTTGCGCATATGCAGATTTGCCGATAGGCGTCCAGCCCTCCCCGGCGGCATAGCCGGAAAGGTCGAGGTCGTTCATCAGCTTATAGTGTGCGGTGGTATAGCTTGCGTTCCCCGCGTTTACAAGCTCCGCGAGCTTGGCGAGGTCGGCGGGTGTGTAAATCTGAAAAGGATTCCCGCTTGTGCCCGCGCCGCGGAAGTTTGGGTCGCTGCCGTCCACGATATGCCCCGGCATATCCACCGCCGCGCCGAAGCCGGGCAGCTTGCCTTTTTCGTATGTCCATGCCGGGTCATCGCCAAACAGCGCTTCAAAGAAGCCTGCGGATCCGATGTCGGCGGCGGTCAGGGCTGTGCCGTCGTTATGGGTAGTGCCGACGCTGGTGCACGTCATGCCGGTATAGGCATAGTTGTTTGTGAGCGTGCCGCTGAAAACACTTCCGGCCACGCGTCCCGCATTGCTTGTGCCGGAGACCGAGGGGTTCAGCGCGGCGCAGTTTTGCACCGTGCCGTCGGAAACACTTCCCGCCACGCCGCCGGCAGTGCCGTAGTTGATGGTGACACTGACCTTGCAGGTTGAGTAGCAGTTCTCCATCCGGCCTCCGAAAACAAGCCCCGTCACGCCGCCGACAGTCACGTAATCGACGGTGACGCTGCCCGTGCTGTAACAGTTTCTCATCACACCGGAAACAACGCTCGCCACGCCGCCGGCAGGGGAGCTGCCCTCCACGCTCCCGGAAAAATAGCAGGTTTCCATCGTGTCCCGAACCCATCCCGCCACGCCTCCGATATTGGCGCCGCCTCTGAGACTACCGCTGACATAGCAGTTTTCCACCGCACCTTCAGCCACTGCCGCCACACCGCCAACGCCAACGCCGCCTGAGATATTGACGTTTGTCACGCCGAGGTCTTTCACTGTGCCACCGCTTTCCACCCAGCCGAATAGACCCTGATAAACGGCGCTGCGGTTGATATACAGCCCGGTGATTTGATGGCCGCCGCCATCGAAGGTTCCTTTGAAATGATTCGTGGCCGTGCCGATTGGCACCCAACCCTCGCCGGTGGAGTAGGCCGAGAGGTCGATGTCGTTCGTCATTTTAAGGCTAACCTTTGCGCCTGCATCGTTGAACAGGAAAAGTTCGAGCCCGCTAGAGCGGGAGTTCACCAACGCGGCGATTTCGGCAAGCTGCGCCGCCGTGGTGATTTCAAGCGGGCTGTCCGTTGTGCCGCCACCCGCCATGCGGGACATTCTTCCGCCGACCGTCTGCGGAATATACACTGTGATATGCGGCAGCTCCACGCCGTCCGCAAGGCCATACCCTTTGCCCAAAACGGCAGTGAACACATATATACCACGAACAGGGTATTCCTCATCAAATTCCTGCTCCGTCTCCCATTTCACAGAAATTTGTGCCGCTTTGCCATCCACCGTGCCGTCCAGCGTTTTCGGGAATTCCGGCTCGGTGGTGTTCTGCCAGCGGATTTCATCGGGCAAATCGTCAAAGGCCGTAACTGTGTCGGTAATTGCCGCTGTGCCTACCGTCACCGTGATAGTCGGTGCTTTCACGCCGCTTGCAGTGGTAATACCCTCCGGCAGCTCAGGCGTGAATATGTATTCGCCCGCTGTTTCGCTGTCGTACTCCGGGGACGAAGTCCATGTGACAGGCATGGGAGCAGTGAGTATACCTGTACTGCCCACAGGTTTCTCTACAGGCTCGGCTTCCATGTTGCCCCCGGTCTCCTCCGCATCGGAAGGGGAGGCGATTTCAGCTTCCTCGCCGCTTTCGGAATCCTCCATATTGTCAATGCCAATCGCTGACCCGCTTACCGTATCGGCGCTACCTGAATCCGAATCAGCATCACCGGAATCCAGAACCGGTTCTTCCCCCGAAGCCGCAAGCCGTACCGTTGCCGTCAGGGTATTTGGCAGTTCCAAATCCGCCTGTGATGTACCAATCGGCACATTCTGAACCGCAATGTCCGATTCCAGCGCCTCAAAAGCGGTTACCTCACCGCTTGCGCCAATGGGAAATGCGCCTGTTTCAGCCAGCGCCGAGACAGGCGACATACCCATAACCATGATGACGGACAACACCATAGCCGTGAGCCTTTGAATTGGTTTCCTTTTACTCATACCGTTTCCTCCACTTCGCATCCTAAAATTCCTATTGAATCTTCAAATGATCCCATACACTTTTGTCAGGAAAAATACGAAAAATTGTAACCATTTTAGATAGACCGCTTGAATTAAAGGCTGTCAGGTGCTATACTAAAATTAAAAATAACCCAAATTAGTGAACTTAGTCACTTACTTGTTTTATTATACTTTACTTTTTGAGAAAATTCAATAGAGGAGAGAAAATATGAGAGAGAAAAAGCCTGACAAAAGAAAGGTGCAGGGAGCGGAAACGAAAAAGAAGCTGTATGAGATTGCGGAAAGGTTATTTACAGAACGCAATTTCTCCGATGTGAACGTAGAGGACATCACCGATGAAGCGGGTATCACCAAGGGCGCCTTTTATGTACACTTCGAGTCCAAGGATGCGCTGATTGCTATTTTGGTTGCAGACCATGCCGCGAAGACTGATGCGGATTACAAAACTTTTTTGGAATCACTGCCCGATGATATGCCAGCTTCATTGGTGCTGTTTGCTTTAGCAGAAAGAATTGCAGATACGCTTGCCAACACGTTCGGCTGCAAAAATATGACTAAGATTTATCAGATGCTACTCTCTGGAACAGCAGGTACAGAAGCGGTAAAGGGGTACGGCCGGGAGCTTTATGCATTGGTTTACAGCATTTTAGAAAAAGGCCTTCGTAGCGGGGAATTTACATCTTCCTTGCCGCTGGAAACGCTTTCCCGGCATTTTGTAATGGCGATACGGGGTGTTAGCTATGAATGGTGTGTCCGCTATCCCCACTTTGATTTGAAAGAGCAAGCAATAGAGCATACCCGGCTGCTAATAGAGGGAATGAAAGCCTCTTGCTCATAATTGAATCCCCCATTTAACTTCCTTTTCGCTATTTCGATTAGTTCACTTGAATAGTTCAAGGGGGCACCAAAATGGACTCCGCCCCCGTCCACCGTAAAAAGGGAGGGTGAATAGGTAGCGATAAAATAGGAAAATCATATTTATCAAACATTCTTTGAAGTTTCATATACTTTGACAGAGTACCAGTTTGAACGGGGGTGCAAAAAACAGACCGCATTGGTCTGTCATAACAATCGGAGCGCCCTATCTCATCTTCTTGCACTATTTCAGATGGGCTTGGGTTCTGCTCTGTTTTTGCCTTTTCAGAGAGCATATCGAATGTGATATGTTTTACAACGTAGCCTTTTGCCTGTTTTTCTTCGTCAGGTGTATTTATATCATCTCCGTGTTCTTTACCAGAGGTATTATCATTATCAGGTGCCGGGGACTGCTCCACAAAAAGCAAAGTATACAGGTTAGCACTTTGCCCACGGTTTCTTTCGCGGAAACGTGCTTCCTTTTGAATGTAGCCTGCGTCAGCCAGCTCCTTTAAGGCACGCTTTACCGTAGATACAGATATATGAAGCTGCTCGGCCATTGTAGGAATAGCCGGAAAACAGGTCAGGTCTTTATTGGATCGGTCGATCAGGTAAATCAATACAGAAAGCGCACGGCTTTTCAAATCGCTGGCATACGCTTGTTGTTTCAGCTCCGCTTGCTTGGTCATCATCAAAATCCTCCTTACGCCGGGGCGTTATGCCCCGGCGATATATTTTGTCATCATCGTTTTGTACTGTTTGGAATTGCTCATACCGTCCGTAGGTTCAGGCTGGTATTCCAAAAACAGCACCTTATGAAAATTGCTTTGCAGAATTGCCGCATAGTCACTCCTGACGGCTTCATGGGTAAAGGGGCAGAGTACATAGGCATCTACGGTATCCAATCGTTTCAAAAGCCGCATAGAATTGGGCAGTTCATAAGGCTTTGTGCCGCATACGATAAGCAGCAGACCCGCATCATTCGCCTTTTCATTTGGATTTGGCTGACAGCCAAAATCATGGACGATAAAGTTCACAGGCTCTGCCGCTGGTTCCATACCGTACCGGACTCCATCCAGCCGCCAGTCCTCGCCAGCCGGTTCCATTTCGTAGGCGGCCGCCATGGCGGTTAAAATACCGCTTTCATTTTCCTCCACATAGCAGACAGAAGCCCCCACCGCTGCCAGCCACGCACAAAGACCGATTGCTGTTGTGGTTGCTCCCATCCTCGGCTGTGAGGAAAGCACGGCGATATGGACATTCTCACAGTCAAAGCGATAGGTTTTCCTGCCTCCTGTTTTTTTTGTTCTCTCCTTGGCAGCGTAACGCACCATGCCCTGTTTACTCAGGCACTCTAAAATCTCAAGCTGGATTTCCGCAATATCAGTGGAGCAGACGATATTGCCCACACCGCTTTCCAATAAAGAACGAAACAGAGGGTTATCCTGTAAAAGCCCCTCACAAATTACACTGATACGGGGGTTATACATGGTCAGAAATTCCTCTATGGCCTCGGCAAATTCTTCATCGCTGTCCCCAAAGGCAACACGATCCAGAACAACTTCGGTGACATGGGAAAAGTTTCGCATATCATAGACGATAAATTGTTTCAGAACAAAATTGCCCACCATTTTTTTTATGGGCATTTCACTGTCGGCATTATACAAGCCGGTAAAATCCAGCAGATTGGTGTGCTGCGTAGATGAAAGATATAAAATCATGTTTAGCCTCCTTGTCAGTTTCCAATCGCCCAAAATGGGCCTCCTGCGGCGGCGCCTTTCCGAGCCTCGTTTAATATCAGTGACAGATCCCACTCCTGTTGGCTGCGTTTGTGGCTGGCAGGGTCAGCCACAAGGATTTTCCCCTCACTGGTAACACCCCGGAGGACGATAAAGTGTCCGCTGTTCGTAAAATACCCCTTGCTCATAATGGCAACCACCAGCTTGCCGGATGAGAGGGTATCTACAATATCCTGTGCGGACAAATTCCCTTTGCTGGATAGACCATATCCCTCGGCGGCGGCTGGTATCAGGCTGTGATAGGAGCCGTTACCTTCGCAGCGGTGTCCGTTTGTCACGGACCAGTTTGCCAGTTCCACGGGATCATGGGGTTCTCCTGTCAAGGTGGATATGATAATCGACATAGCTGTTGGACCGCAGCCGCCCTCCCCGATGGTGCCGGATGTTCCATACATGGTGCTCGACCAGCGTTCATCAAGCTGGTTGTAATAAACCACCTCCATGCCGCCGTCTGCAAACACAATTCCTTCGTAGGACTGCCCGATGCCATCCATATAATCCTGTTCGTGAATACCCAACGTCTGATTGTAGCCATACTCCTTTTGAAAATCCTCCACCACCGACAATTCATCACCGATCAGCCACTGCGCCAATACGGAAAATGGACTGGTAATTAGGTAGAGGATTAAGGCAATGAGCATTAAAAAGGTAACTGTCGGGGCCAAAATAATGATGAGCAGGCGCTTCCGTGCCTGCTCATCAGTTGCGACCTGAGCCGCTATCTGTGTCAATATTTTTACGGTCAATGGGTCTACTGCCATCAGCGCCCACCCGCCTTACCCATATACATCATCTTGTAATCCGGAATCTCAAAGTTGATGTGCAGGCGTTTCGCTCCCACCATAAATAGAGCGTGTCCACGCTTCCGAGCCAATAACAGCTCCTGTTCGGCTTCGGTGAGGTCGTATAGCTTGGCCGTTTCTTTTAGATTGGGGCCGTCTGTTCCCATCAGGAGCTTGTAGCAAGGAATATCAAGGAGCGCCTGCCCATACTGCCTGATGCTCTCAGAGAGGAAGTCAATAACACTGTGGGAGATAATAGCCAAGGCTGCTTCATACTTTCTGGCACGCTTCATGGCGTTTCGGAGATACACAAGGGATTGCGGCACTTTTTGGTCGATCATCAAATAAGCCTCATCGCAAATTAAAAGCACCCGTTCATCCCGGTTCCGGCTCATCTGCTCCCAGCAGTAGGTCAAGAGGTTAAAATACTGTGTTCGCTTGATGTTATCGCTGGTTCCTTGGAGGGCATTAGTGTCCAGACAAACGAACCGGCTTTCACTTTTTATGGTAGTGTGTCCGTTCCAAATAAAGCTGTCTGAGCCTTCGGCAATGTCATAAAGCAGCAAGGAAAGGTCAGCATAAGCCTGCCTGTCCTGTTCGGTATCCGCTTTTTCTTTTACCAGCTTATACAGATCGGAAAAGATGGGAAAGTCCTCTGGCGAAAGTGCCGCCACATCGGTGTCCCATGTGATATTGAAATTGCGGTACAACTCCACAAGGCTCTTTTTGAGAACCGCCTTTTGCATATCGGTCAGTGACGGAATGTAAAGGCTGAAGAAAATTTCAAGATTCTTCATGTGGAGAGCCAGGTCATTCATACCATAACCTTCATCACGATACAGTCGGTCGGCCTCATTTTCCTGCTCATCATCACGGGGGGACGGACGGACCTGAAGGGGATTAAAACGGCCACCAGCGCCGCCCACAGCATTGACCCAATCACCGCCGCAGCCAAGATTATAACAGAGGTCTTTATATTCGCTTTCAGGGTCTATTACAATAATTTTTGTACCTTTCATGTATTCCGACATGATAATATGCTTGATGGCGGTGCTTTTGCCTACCCCGGAATTGCCCATAATGACAAAATTGCTGTTTGTCCTATCGCTGCCGCGCCGCCAGATGTCCACTATAACAAGGCTGCCGCTGGCGTCCAGTGCAAGATAGTAACCCTCTCCATCATTGAAACCGGAGCTGGCAAAGGGAAAGCCGCCTACGAAGGTGGAAAGCGGTACGATTTTTTGCAGGATACTTTCAATCTTTCCATTGGTGGGAAAAGACGGAGAAATGTGCTGGAAGCACTCTTTTTGCAGATTGGGAATGACCCGCATTTTGCATTTGAGAACACTGATGATACTCTCCGCACGGCGGCATACCTTTTTGAATGTACGCTCGTCCTTAGAAATCGGCATGACGGATACACTCATCAGCCCCACGGTTTCCCCCTCACGGTCGATCTGCATGATGATTTTTTCGCCGTCCTCGGCGGCTTTTTCGGCACGCTGACGAGATAGTGGGTCTTTGGCTCCTTCCGCAAGTCCTCTCTGCTGGACCACACTTCGGGAGATGGCATTGATGAGGGTGGCATTGTCCACCGGCTTAAAGCCAATGGATGCAATGGTTGAGGGGATATTGGTTATTTTAGAAAGCCACTCCGTTTCCACCTTTTGCGGATAACGGATCAGGCCGTAAATCTTACCGAGGTTTTCCCCCACGGAAAGGCTGTTCTTGGTAAATTCCAGCCCCATGGGGGTAATCACGTTGAGCAGGGCGGCATTTATAATATCCCGTTCCTGTACTGCTTGTTTTTTAGGCATAAATGTCCTCCTTTAGCATGGGGATGCTGGCCTCAAAGTCCGTATCCTCCAAATGGGTATAGGAGGGGTTGTTGACAAGGTTCAAAAGCCGCACGATTTCCTTTTCCGTCAGTATGTCGCAGCCGACTCCATTGGTGGTAAACTTCTCCGCCAGCAGGGATGCCCGTTTGAGCAAATCCTTTTCCACGCCATCCTCATAGCGATCCCACAGGGAAATATAAAACTGGCGTTCTACAATTTCGCCGGACAGGGCAAAACTGCTCATCTGCAAAATTTCCTGCCGTAAAAGCTCTTTCCGCTTATCATCAGCGGTTTTTAACATTCCCTGCATATCGGAAATCAAAGGTGAAATATCTACAGGGCGGCTTACCGCCATAAATTTGAACGGGTACTGAATGTCCGATAGCTCGGCGGTGATCTGCTTGATTAGATTGTTTTTTTCGGCTTTGCTGTATAAATCAATGCTGATTGCATGGACACGCAGATAAACCAATACCAAGCCATCCTTGGTGTATAGGTATTTGTCTTTTACATCCCGCACGTTGATAAACTGCTGTGCGGTCTGAATAGCGATTGCTGTTTCGTCTGACACCGGCCGTTTCTTCGCCGTTTTTAAGAACAAAAGCAAAAGACCGCCACCCACAAGGGTGACGGTCAGCATAATAATCGGGAATAAAAGTCCCTCCATTTATCGTTCCTCCATTTCTTCGGCGGCTTCCTCGTCAAAAGCCTCCTGATCGAGCAGCCGCCGGTAGCGTTCTCTATCCTGCTGTGCCTGCGGTGAATTTAGGTATTCCGTCAGCCTCATATCTCCACGGGCAGACTCCAGCTTTTCCTCAAGGCCGGTACTGCGCTGATAGATGGTAAGCATCCTGCCAAAATCCTCGATTCCTCGTTCTTCCGCATGGGCAAGGAGCTTTCGCACGTTATCCAGCCCCACATCAAGGTCGATGGAAAAACTGCCCATGGTGTGATACCATGGGCAGTTTGGATTGTATTCCATCATAAAGCAATTCTGATCGAGGTCGAATACCATACGCATTTCAAGTTCGCTGCGCTCCGCATAAGACTTATTGTATTCGGATATTTCTGTGGGAGCAATCCTTTGGCAGAACATATCCGCATCACCCAGCCGGGGATTCTGATATTGTCCAGCATAGTCCAAATGTTCAAAAACCCGGTGTATGGGCTGTGGCGGAAAAAATGTCTTTTGAAGCTCCTGCGCCTGAAGCATACGCAATAGCGGGGATAAGGCATTAGCCCCATAGTGAGCCGAAAAGTAGTTATTCTCACCATTTTCTCGAATGATGTAAATTGCTCGGTTTCCCATAGGCACCTCACTTTATCGGACGAATATGCCAATCACTGAAAAGTGAATCTCGAATGGTCAAGTCATCCGTCAGGTTGATTTGCAGCATTCCGGCCGGTGTCCATGCGTCGATACATTCCGCATAGGTCGTGTATCGTCCGTCAGGAAACCAAACCGGGGAAAAGTGGCAGGGGCGGCCATAGGTGCTGTACTTGTTTTTCTGAAATTCAAAGGTACTGGAATATCCGGTATTCAGCCGTTTGAGCAACCTCCAATAAGTCGTATAGTTAAACTCAGGGAAGTATGCCACCACGTTCTGCGCACCAGTGATGTGGCTGCTGGGTGCGGAGGAACGGACCTGTGCCGACACGTTGGCATTTAGTCCATATCCGCTTTTCATTGTCTTGCCAGAAGCCGTAGGCGATTTTGCATCCGGCTTGGTCTGCATCTCTGCGGTCAGGCTGGCCGAATAAGAGAGCCAGGCGTATTCCCACCATCCCTCATCTTCCCACCAACCATCCTCATCCTCGCCGCCGCTGTGCCATACCCAATACTCATGCCACCAGCAGTCCCATTCCCCCCATGTCAGGGAAGTCACGTTCGGCTTGTTAGGCTTGGATGGGATAGAAAATCCATCGTTGCGGTCATTGGCCTGCGGATCGGGCGGAGGATTCTTATCGAGGTCTACAATTTGTGCCACAATCTCGCTGCTGCTCACAGAGCAGTTGCTGGAAACGGAGATTGTGATATATCCCGGTTCTTTGGGGGTACGCCATTTCACCCATGCAAGTTGTGAGCCGCCCTCCGGGATATAGATACTATTATGGGAATAGGTTCTGCCGTTGATGGTAAACCTTGCGTATGCAGGATTATCCGGTGTTTTTTGTGAACCGGTCGAAAGCGTAACCGCCGTTACCACCTCGGTATCACAGCGGTAAATCACATTGCTTTCCTTTGGTGGCTCAGGGTCAGGCTCGGAAAAGCGTATAATACCCAGCCCTAAGTTTGCAATAATGGTTTCATCATTCTGTGCCTGTGTAGTAGACCCACCCCATGCCGGAAACCCTAAATCCGGGGTTTCAAGGAACATAGACAGTGGCAGATTTTTGTGAGATAGGGATACCATCTTACTCCGCAAACCGTTTCCAACCTGTTTGTTATAAAGGGCTGCTTCGGTAGCAGTCATGGCAAACATCACACCGTTGTACTTAAAATACGCTATCGGCTCTAAAAGAATTTTATACTTCCCGCCGATCAGCGTATCATAATCAAATCCTGTGGCATTTGCTATGTCCCGAATAGTTCCTTCACGGCAGAAGTAGCTTCGGATAGCCGCAATATTGCTGGAGCCGTTTGAGCTGATAATGCGGGGCATGGACTGACTCGGTTTGTAGCAAACATAGCTGCTTGTATGTGGGGTCAATCCTATGCCACTGCGATAAGAGATTTTGCTTACCTTTCCAAAGTGAACAGCCATATCCCCATTTGTCCCATTCGACAAATCAATCGGGACCGATACGGGTGTATTGTCGCTGTCACGGACTATGGTGATACGGACACCATCGCGCCCCGGCGTCCATGAGTTCTGACTGGTTCCCTGATTCATGCCACCACCGCCACCGTCAATGTTGGGGTCTGCGGCAAAAGCGGGAACAGACAAAGAAAAAAGCATTGCCAATAAAAGCAATGCACAAATCAATCGTTTCAAGTTTTCACCTCCAAAGTAAAAAGGGATACAGCCATCAATCGCTGTATCCCTTTGGATAGGGTATTCCGTTTTTACATATCACCAACCGGATCACCGGTTCCGGCGTTGGGGGCCTCATGCACATCAGACCCACCGCCCTCATCGTCAATCCATCCAAATCCCGGCACGAAGATTTTACCGTCTTTCTTTTCTCCACCCTGCGGCTGCTCCTGTTTCGGTTCAGTCTTAGGAGAATTGGCTGGCGGAGGGCTGGACGGAGGAACGGCCTCTGACGGCGATTTCGGTTTCCCATCAGACGGCTTGCTTACTTGTCCCTGTGGTTCATTGCTGGCAGGCGGTGCCGTCTGTTCCGGTGCTGTGGATGGCGTTTCCGACGGTGGAGCCTCAGATGTATTACCGTCCTGTTTGACCTCCGGCGCTGTTTCCGGCTTAATTTCCGGCACAAAAACCTCAACCTCGGCAGGGGGCGTACTTTCCGCAGGGGTTTCCGGCGGTTGACCGCCCATATTGCTGATGTAATAGAAAAGTCCTCCTGCAAGGCAGACTGCCACAAGGGACAATGCGGTGATAACCGCTTTTTTCTTGGCTGTATAACTCTTTTTCATATGATGGCCTCACTTTCATATTGTTATGAATGGTTCAGCCCTATTTACCCATATCGCTGTTTTTACCCAACTTCATTATATCCTGAATCTTCCTGCGCGTCCAGACATTTCAGGGGGCAGAAACTGTCATTTTAGAATTTAGGCATATAGGCTGACCGTGTACGCAATTCCATCTGTAACGGCGGGAGCTGCCCCCAGCCGAAGGACAGAGGAATTTCAATGGTGATTCGGGCGTCCGCTTCCAGATTGTTGTCGGCGTTCCCCGGCGTCAGGGGTGCGTTGGACAATTCCACGGAAAGCCCTGACAGGCGGTATTCGTAGCCCTCGTCCTGCCGCTTGATGTGGTAGCCGTCCTGCTCATCCGTGCCAAGCAGATTATCAAGGCGGTAATACACATCATCATAGTCAAGGTTCTCCTGCCAGCTATCGCCGGACAGGATATAACCGCCGGAATACCCCTCACGCAGTCCGTTGTAGGCTTCGTCATAATTGGTGGTGACTACCGTGATGACCGCCTGCTGGAGTCCGTCACGGACACCCTGCACGATGATACCCAGCCTGAAAAACTCCGAGATGGCACAGATCAGAAGCAGCAGCCCTAAAATCAGGGCAACCGTCAGGGGCGTTGAACCGCCATTTTTATCTTTTATAATTTTTTTTAGTCGCATAAGCTCCGCCCCCTTTACTTGTAATAGACTTCGGATTTTCCGGTTGCCTTGGCCTGAAGCTCAATGGGGAACGGACCAAAGATGAAAAAGCCAATGTCCACCGTATCAGTCAGAACCACCTCAATATCGCCGTTGAGCTGTACTTTTCGTCCGCTATAATAGTCACAATCCCAGCGGATGTTCGGGTCAAGGCCGGTCTGCTCACGCATATCGGAAATACGAGATTCCACGCTGGTGCTTCCCTTGATTTCCGCTTCACGCACAATCTCCGCGGCGAAAATATCAAGCTGCTGTTTTGTGGTAAAGATCGGAAACAGGGAAACGGCGAAAGATACCACCAGCAGCAGGCAGAGAATACCCACGGCCACATCTAAATAACCCTCGCCTCGTTTTGATTTCAATACTTTTCTAAGCATAGCCGCACCCCCTAAAACATTCCCGACATAGCGCCGAGAATCTGATACCCCATGACCCCCATATACAGGAGCAGCATACAGCCAAGGAGCAGGAAGGAAAACTTGCGGATTTTGGGCGGGCGTTCCATAGCCAGCCGTTTCAGCCTTTGCAATTCCAGTTGCTTGAGGTCATGGGAGAGCATTTGAAAAAATACCACACCGTCATCACCCCGGAGTACACCGATCAATCCCCGCACAATGTCTGACAGCATGGCACTGGACACTCTGGCCTCAAACCGGGCCAATGCTCCCTCATAATTGCCGGTACGCATATCCGAAGTGGTGATGGCAAGTTCGTTTTTCATGGCTTTTCCTGCGTTCTTCTGATAATGCTCCAAAATGGAAAGCACATCACGGCTTGCTTTCAGCTCCTGCACCAGCGTAGACACAAAGCGGGGCAGCTCATATTCAATGTCCTGCCGCCTTGCTGTAATGAGCTTTTCCGCCTTGGTGCTTTCCGTAAAGTACACGGCAATCCCAATAATCACGAACACCGGCGACAGGATTGGCAGAAACAGCAGACATGGAATGACCCCTGAAAAAATCAGTCCTGCTTTTACGATTGCCTGTGCCGCATAGACCTCGGCAGTCATGGGGATTTCAGCAGATTTCAGAATGGCGGTCAACTTGCGTTTTTTGTAGTCATCCATAGGCAGGACTTTTGACAGTTTGACCGCCAGTTCCATAATAAAGGCGTCGGAATCCCGTGCCTGTTTTTTCGTCTTTTTACCCATGCCGAGAATCGCCTTGGTCGCCTTATAGGTCGGTACACTGAGAAGCTCCGCCATAATAAGATAAAGCCCTGCTATCAGAAACAGGGCGAAGAAAATTAAAATCATACTGTGCATTGTATAGCGCCTCCTTATCGCTTGTATTCAATGGGGCGTGTGTGTTTCGCAACGGCCGCCACTGATACAAAAATCATCCCAGCGCAGATTGCCAGCAGTATCTTCCCGAAGTCCGTAAACATCAAGGTGTGATACCATTCCTGATTGAGAAAATACATCAGAGGAATACTGCCCAAAAGGAGTACCACCATCGTGATATACTCCTTGACCGGCTCAAACAAAAGTAAGTCCAATTCAGCCGATACCACACGCATATCCGACAATTTGGCGACAATAGGCGGCAGAATGTTTTTCAAGTTATAATCATCCTGACACGCTATTACCGCGTCCACCCATTCATGAAAAACGCTGTTGTCAATTCCTGCTTTCAATCCCTCTAAGGCTTCCTTGGTATTGGAGTTGATGAGCTTTGCCTGCAACAAGAAACCCCGGAACACCTCGGCCACCGGGGGATTTAGGTACGGCTGGTTTTCCTCAATGGCACGGATAATCGTGTTTTTACCCCGAAGGTAGCTGGTAGTAATGATGGACAGCGCCGTTTCCAGTTCGGTGTTGATCTGCTTCTTATGCCTGCCTGCGGTCAGCTTCACAAAATAGAACGGCAAAAGCGCAAATCCCACCGCCAGTACCGGCACAAGAAAGCTGTTTTTCATGGTGATGGCAATCATAGCCCCCACCACAAACAGAAACATGGACAAAATACAGAGTGCCGTAAATTGCCCGCTTTTTCCGGTGATACGCAAAATCTCCTTGGTTTCAATAAAAAGCAGCTTCAATCCTTTGGGCTGCTTATTCTTCCTGCTCTTAGCGATCCTGCTTTTGAGTGTGGTGTTTCGGGGCCTCACATATTCCGCAAGCCCCTCCAAAAAAGAAAAGGGCGATAACGAAAGCAGGATAAAGCTGCCCGTTATCGCCAGTAAAAACGCAATCGTTATGAGTATTGTCACTGTGCTAAACCTCCATTTCCTCTAAATCTTCCATCAAGTCCTCATAGCCTTTATACCTCGTCACGGTATCGGACACTTCCTGCAAATCATCCACCATATCCTGATGGGTTTTAGGCAGGCTTTGGGACGCAATCTCCTTTACCATATCCGAAAAGCTGCCCAAGAAGCCCCAGCAGCTATCGGTTTCCTCACCATTTTCATAAAGGCGGAAGCCGTAGCACTGACCGGAGAGATAGTAGTCATAACATTCCACCTCGGATTTCAAAAGCGCGTTGGCTTTCTCGTAGCTCTCCGGCGTCAGGCTGCCGTATTCCTTTTCAATATCCTCCGGTGTGGCGTAAATCCAGCCTACCTGACCGGAATCCCATTCGGCGTGCTGCGACCTTCTGATAAAAGAGCTGACCGACATACTGAGCATGGAGTGGTCGTACAGGTTCAGGGGCAGAATGATGTTTCTCTCCACAGCCAGCGTATAGAGGTCAGCGTTTGACAGGGCGTCCACAAGGCTTTCAAAAATCTCCTGCCGATTTACTTCCAGCCTGCCCTCAATAGAAGCCTCGTGATACCATTTCTTAAAATAGGTATCATAGCTGCTGATTTCCCAGCTTGCCGCCGAACGGTCATATTCCAGCTTCACCTTGTCTGTCTTGCCGGATTTCACATAGGCAATGAGGGTATCGGGCGAAACACTGTCACGCACCAAAGTCTTTAGCAAATCGTTGGTGTCCTCGAAATTATGCTGATCGCCAAGGTTATACCGGCTGTGCCAGCAAATCATATGCCCGAAATTATCGTAGTCGGTGCGGGGGTTCAGCGGTTCATCATCCATCATAATTTGCAGAAGATAGGGCGCTTTATAGGCTACCATACTCATCAAATGCACCTCCCTTACGCACTTAAAAGCCGCTGCTGTAATTTCAGCGGCATACCATTCTCTCGGAGCCGCTTGCACAGGCTCTCAGACGGTTCGTGAACCTTTTCATAGTGACCGATGATTTTGGGCTTTCCATTCTCCGTGAGTGTATCGGTAATATTGAAGCGGTACAGGGTACGCATCATGGGCGCGCCCGCCTTTACACTCACACATTCGGCAATCTCCATCAGGCGGCGGCTGTTGTCCTCCAGCTTCTTGGCAAAGGCCACCACGGGAAAGCCCCTTGTGGCAAGTCCCATCAAGGTAGCGTCATCCATGGAGCTGCTTTCTTTGCACAGCGCCGCCATGCGGTAATAGGTATCCTCGCAGCCGTTGGCGTGAATGGTGGTCAGGGAGGTATGGCCGGTGTTTGCCGCTTTAATGGCTTGCAGGCTTTCCTCGCTTTTCATTTCCGCCACCACAAGAAAATCAGGGTGCATGGTAAGGGCAAGCTCCAAGAGCTTCACCATGGACACCACCTGTTTGGGATCGTCGGACTCCTTGGTAATGAAGTGAATGACATTATTAAGGACCCTGCCCAATTCATCACGCTTTACGCTGTCAAACTCACGGCAGCCTTTTTCAATGGTAATCAGGCGCTTGTCGTTGGGTATCTGATCGAGTATCCAGCTCATCAGCGTCGTTTTGCCGGAGGAAGTCGCCCCGGTCATGCACATGGAAACGCCATAATTAAAAAACACCGAAAGCATATCCAGCATTTCGGCGGTGGCAGTTCCATAGCTGACAAATTCCTCTTTTTTGAGCTTTCGGGGGTTGACGATACGGATAGACACGGACAGCCCCTTGTCCTCGTCCACAATGCCGGGGGATGTGGCGGTAATACGGATTTTATTGGAAAGATGGCCAATCACATAGGGCTTGGCATTATCCAGTATCATGCCGGACTTGTGCAGCATACGCTTGATGACATCAAGGGCGTGCTGGGGTGAGGTAAAGGACTCCTTGGTGGGGAGTACCTCGCCGCTTGCATAGATGACCTTCACATCGTCCCATTGGTTGATGTTCACTTCCTCTACATCATCACGATAGAGGTACTTAGAGAGAAAGGAAAAGCCGGTCATTTCTCCATACAGGAGTTCGGCAAGCTCCTCCGGTTCCGTGCCGTCCACGCCGAGCTGCTTTTCCTCAAGATATTTGCGGATGTAGCTGCCGATCAGCGTCCGGCTCTGCTCCGGGTCATCTTTTAACTGGTCTGCATAGTTCTTGGTGATGTACTCCTGCACATCCTTCAAGACCTCGGCAAAGGGGCGCAGGCGGATTTCTCCGCCCATCAATCCCGCATTGTTATGAATATTTAAGACATTTTGCAATTTACGTCCTCCCTTCGATTCAGGATGATTTCATATAAATGTTTCGGGCAGACCGGAGCCTTATCGGTTCTCGGTCTGCCCGGTTGGTTCCAGCTTCCGCCTTTATTGGTGTAGCAATAGGAAAAGCCGCTTGCCAAAAGGCTTTTTCCGGTTTCTCCATCCAAAATATAAGTGATGAGCCTGCCATAACCCAATGCCCTCGCCGCACGGCGGCAGGCTCCGTACAGTTTGGAGCAGGCATTGCGTGTTCCGTCCGTACAAAGCCGCAGTACCTCCACGGTCATGTGCTGGTCAATGCGGCGTGATCGAGGTCTGCCTACAATGGCAACACCGCAGAGCCTGTAATTTTCATAGCAGGCAAGAGAAAAGCGGTGTCCTCTTACGGCTTTATGGTGGCGGTGGTGCTGCGTCACATAGGCATTGGCGTCCTTTAGCTCTATATGCCCGGTGGAGAGCATCAAAACTCCCCCCGGCCTTTGGCGAAGGGAAGTCGAAAGGCTATCTTGCTCTTTGCTTTTTTGGGGGATTGTGATGCCGGGGCAGCTTCAGATGTGACCTTGGGTTTGGATTTCTCCGGCTGTATCCCCAAAATTCGTTGGATTGCCGCCGAATACCCTGCGCTTTCCGTCTGTGTCAGTGGCATCAGCAGGGCAAGTTCGTCAAACTGCTGTTCCAGCTCAGGTGCATAGGGCAGCACAAAATCCGCGCCGCCGAGCTGTTGTGCCGCAGCCTCCCAATCCTGTCCTGTTTTGAGATTTCCGATAACGGTGCTATGGGTATCCTTACGGAACCGGCTGTCCGCCAGCATGGGATTGTGGGTCAGATAATAGGAAACACCTTTCAGGTTGGCGGTTCCCAGCTTCAGCACCCTGTCCGCCAGTTCAATGGCTACGATGGATGCCGGGTCTGCTTCAAAGGTTGATGTGCAGTCAACGATGATGTAATCTGCCAGATAGCGGAGCAGGACAAAAAACTCCACTGCTTTTTCCCTTGTGATCTGCGGATAGTGCATCAGGCTTTCTCCTGCGCAATACCCCAGCAGACTGATATAATCGCTTTTTTCCGTAGGCACACAGGCGTTCAGGATAGTGGTCTGTGTAAGCGCAGGAGCCGTCAAAAGGTTTCCCAGCGAGGTATCATGCGGAACATGGGCGGGAAGTACGGCAGGGATCACCGGCGTAAAGGGGTCGCAAAATACCACAATCACATTCTTCTTCGCCGCCGAAAGCGCAAGGGCAAGTTTTAGGGCAGCGGTGGTTTTACCGCTGCCCTGACTTCCCATGACGGCAATTACTTTGCTTTCTTCCATGGTTTTGGCCTCCCTTTCTTAGTCCTGTGTATCTGGAATATTGCCGTTTGCAGACACACCCCCGGCCACACTGTCGGGAGCCGGTGCCCCGGTGCTGTCATTATTTTCGGTTTCATAGGTTAAGCCCTCGCTTTTTACAGGATACAGGGCCTCCAGCAGCTTGGCTTGCTCGGTCAAAAACTTCTGTGCGTTCTCAGCACCGCCACGATAGACCAGGGCGGCGTGAAGTTTTCCCGTCTGCTCAAGCTCCGCAAGAAGCCTTGCCTGCTGCGGTGTGACAAGAACGGTGATGGTGCTGGCAAGCTCGGTATCCTCGTTGTCCTTGGGTTGCTCTTGAATATTGCGGTCGTTGCCGCTGCTGTCGGTGGTGGCGATAATCTCAACATATTGCAATTCATCAAGGATAAGGGTTTTTCGGGCCTCGCCCACATCACTGGCAATCAGGGAGACAATATCCCCACGCTCCAGCTTGCCGGACAAACCGGCCGCAAAGCTCTTGATGGTGACGGAAATAGCTCTATTCGTGCCGTCCAGTCCGCTGAGATATTCATTTTTTAGTTGGGGCGTATCGGAGAGCTTGCTTTTCAAAATGTAATCGCCTTTGTAGAGGTCGGCATTGGCGAATTTGCCGATGACATCCTCTTTTTTATAGATCACATCAGAGGGCAGATTGTAGCCGCCGGTTTCCACGGCGGTAATCATGCCTGCCGTAATTTCATCGCCTTTTTTAATTTCAGTGGTGACACGCACCAGCTCCACTTTGGACTGGAGCGCATTATTGAACATGGGTGTCAAGCCGAAGCAAATGATGAGGGCTGTGATAATGCACAGCAGCCCCACCACAATTCTGTTTTTAAGTAAATCTTTCATATTGTTGTTATCCTCCATATCGTTATTAAGTTGGGAAAAGGGTCAGGAATGCCCCGAAAGCTAAAAACGGCGCAAGGGGCAGGCTTTTTTGCTCCCTGCAAAATGCACGGTTCCAAAGCAGGGCGATTGCAAGCCCCCATATCATCATCCAGATACCGCCTGTTACGCCGAGGGAAAAGCCGCTGGCGGCCATGAGCTTTACATCACCGCCGCCGATTTTTTCCGTTTTCAGTGCGGCAATCAGGAATGGCAAGGGGACGATTAGAAAACCCAAAAGCGCAGGCAGGGGCTGAAAGTGAATCAGCCCTGCCATGGCAATCATCAAATGCAGACAGTCGGGGATTTCATAGGTCATAAGGTCAAAGACCCCGGCCACCATCAGGACCTGGCACAGCAGGACACAGCGCAGAGCCGTTGGGGTAAATCCGTACAAGCAGAGAAAAACCGCCGTCACAGTCATACTGAGAACGGCGGTTTTCGGTGCGGATTGCTTTAGTATTCTGCTGATGGCCATGTCGCACAGGCTTCCTGCAAACAGGGCAAGGAGCAGGCAGGCAAGAAAAAGACTCCAGCCGTCAGCGTTCCAGTTCATCGGTCTGCTCCTGCATTTTCTGCTTCTGTGCTAAGATTGTCGTGCGCGCATTGGCCATTCCTAAGATAATTCGGTCGAGAGTTTCCTTGTCGGTAGCTTTTTCTCCAAAGCAGACCAGACAACGGTAAGTAGATGTAAGCGGATCATCTAATCTACTCATAGCCTGTAGTTGTGTATCCGTGAAGCGATTAAATTCTTTCATATGCTGATACAGGACGGTAATCAAGTGTTCAAACTCGATGTTCGGCTTACCCCGGATTTCCTCATAGCGTTTCAGGTACTCCTGACAATCTGCGTAGTCATTCTTCAGCTTGTCATCATACTCACTTTGCCAGTATTCTCTTTGTATAAGCCTCGGTTCTTCTTCCTGCTGATAGCTGGTGATCCGCTGTACCATGGCACGGTAGTTTTCTGCCCGTTCCATTTCATCCATGGGCAGCGCGTCCCATTGTGCCAATACTTCTCCGATATGCTGTTTGGTATCCAGAATAAAACGGTCGAAATATTCTATTAGGCCGTCCCACAGGAAACCGCCATTTTCCTTAATCTGCTCACAGGCTGCCGTCAAGGGTCTGCCATAAAACAAAAGAGCCTCCACATCGGAATAACATCCCGAAAGTGAGGACTCCATATGGGTCAGAAGCTGCCTTGCCGTAGTAATCATTTCCGCCAGTTCTTCCACATCGCCGTCCATAAAATTGGCGGTTCGTACCATTTCATTGTAATCGTCATGAGCTTTAGAAAGAAGCAGCGAAAGCCGTTCTTCAAATGCCATATCATCCCTCCATTTCTTTGACTTGCTTAATAGCTTCCCGTATATCAAGGCCGTCGATTTCATCGCCAAGGCACACCCAGCCGTCATACTGCTGCCTCGCAAACAGCTCTGCACGGGGAACATCCCCCATAAGCTGTTTAATACGGCGGCGCACCTCATCCGGTTTCTTACTATGGTATTCCACCGGCGTATCTACAATGCAGTGAACCGCTTTGGATAAGCGTTTCGGCTTGCCCCTCGATGCGATCAGGCACAGTTCGGGGTTGGCTCTCGTCCAAAAGCCAAGTCCCCAAAACCATTTTTCTGCTGTTTTTTGCACCGCTTGACCCAGCAAAAGCCGAGGGTTTTGTAAGTAAACCCCCAACGCTCAATGGCTTTCAGCCCCTCCAGCAGACAAGGGAATGTCACCCACAGAAACAGCACACAGTCCTTATCTGCAATCCCTGCCACATCAAGGTTAAAAATATCCTCGGCGCTCATGGTATGGTAATGGTTTTCGGCGCTGCGCCCCTGTCCCTTTTGGGAATAAACCTTATAAGACCACGGTGGGTCTACATAAAGAACAGAAAACCTCATAGGCAGCCACCCGGCAGGCGCACCCCAATCTCATAGACAATATTGACCGTAACGGCATTTCCAGCCTGTCGGTAAAGCTGGGCATCGCTGATGCCTGCCGCTTTTGCACGTTCAAACAGGTAGTCCTCAAAGGCTTGCAGCCGCCAGCACTCTCTCGGCGTCAGCCTGCGGATACGGCAGCATAGGAGAACGCCCATGCTCCCGCCTGTCATCAGGGTTTGGGAACACTGGCGGCCGACACGCCCTCTGCTCCTATGGCTGTTGGGATAGGCCAGATTGATTCCGTCGCCGGGATACGCCATTGTGCAGCCGTCTTTTTTATCCTCTCTGATAGGCAGACCGTCTTTCCACCCCTCACAGCAGCACAGCAGGATGCCGTGCTGATCCTGCGTTGTCAGTGTAAAGCTGGGTTCTCCCGGCTCTTTGAACCGTCTGCCGTTCTGCCGCTTTTCCATGCGGTCGGGAGTGATAACTGCCATCACGCAGTCCGGGTGTCCGTGGCATAAAAAGACACCGGAGGTTTCCCCCCGGTGGTTGCCAATGCCTGAATATTGCCTTGCCCGGATACACCGGGCGTTTTGCGTCAGCTCCGCATCCTCATTCATATCAATAAAAGCGGCACAAGTATGGATTTGTGCAGGAACGGCGACATTTAATCCCTCTCCCTTATTCGTCGTGAGTGTTGGTGAAAGGCCTTGCGTACCGTATACGTTTCCATTCATACCATTGCCGCTCGGATTGGTATTGCCCAAGCAGACAATACCTCCCGCATGATCGCTCTGCTTGATATCTTGATTGAAGGCGGTGAACGCCGCACAGGGTGCAATCTCTGACAGCACAGCATTTTGATCCTGATTGCGGTTTAGACCACGGGTGTCGCTGGCGGTCAGGGTATGGGCCTGATTGATAGCCTCGATAATTCCTTCTTTGCGGTTGACGGACACGGCATAAAGCCCTGTACGTCCGGCAAAACCGCCGCCCTCCGCTGTCAGAGTCACGGAAACACCGTTTATGTCGTAGACCCGTTTTCCTTGGCTTCCGCCGATAAGCTGCTTAACAGGCGCCGTGTTTGCTCCGCCGATAGGAAATACCTTTCGTCCACGGATTCCTCCAAAATGTCCAACAAGGTACACTCGCTCCCTGTGCTGGGGAACGCCGAAATGCTTTGAATTGACGGCCTGCCATTCGCAGTCATACCCAGCTTCCCATAGTTCAGCGAGAACGGTGGTAAATGCCCCGCCATTCTCGCTTGACAGCAGATGCTTAACATTCTCAACGATAAGCCGCTGGGGTCGATTTTCGGGACTCGCGCTTTTGAGCAGGCCAACGACTGTAAAAAACAGTCCGCTTCGGCTTCCTCTAAGACCTTCCATGCGTCCTGCGATGGAAATGTCAGTGCAAGGAAATCCAAAAGTCCAGATTTCAGCTTTTGGAATTTCTCCTGCTCGGATTTGTTTAATGTCTTTGGCGTACCATTCGCCTGTGCAGTTTTTCCCATCACAGTTTTTTCTCACCTCCGGTTTACACATCATAGAAAAATTAGAGCCTGCATCTTCCCGATAAGGACAAGGTGCAAGCTCGTACATTGCCATATAGCTTTTATTTGCATATTTATCAATTTCGACATGACCGACACAGGTATGTCCGCTTCTTTCGAGACCTCTACGGAATCCGCCGATTCCTGCAAAAAGGTCAAGAAACGTCAAAATGCTTCCTCCTATCTCATACCCCATTCATCCTGCATACGGTAGGGGTAAATCTGCTGGCTGCGCCGAAACCGGAGCATATCCCCGATTTGGTCAACCACGCTTTGATTGTTCTGGTCTTTGGTACACATCATCACCGAACCGAAAATGCCGGACAGGACTGCCACTACGGTCAGCGCCACATTTCCGGCAATCAGCCACAAAAGAGCCGCCACAGCACCGCCGAACAAAGAGCCGATGATGCTCTGAAAAAGCTCCCTTTTTCCGAAGCCGTTAAACAGTTCATTTTCGGCTTTTACGCCGGTGGGAATGTACAGATTGATATCGTTTAACACATAGAGAACCTCCTTCACGAAAAATTCATTTATAAAAACAGCACTCTCAAAGTCAAAAATACTTTGAGAGTGCTGTGAGGGTATAACTTAGTCTATCACTTCTTCGACATTAAAAAGTAAGGCTTTAATCTTCCGTTGTAATTCCAAGTTTGCGTTTGTTTGCAATTCCCCGCAGAATAAATCAATTATCTTTTTTAACGTATCACATGACGATATTCGATCTATATCGCTGGGGGGAATGCTTGTTTGCACTGACTGAAATACACGCCCATTGTTAATTGTGCCAGCAAGAGCCGGTGATAGTTCGAGTAACAGTCGTGTGAACTTTGCCAACGCTTTACTAGGAACATCAAGTTGTACTGGGGACTCAATTTTTATTTCGAGAACCTTCTGCTCAACGCTAAATGTTAGACTTTTTTTGTTGCGGACTGTTTTCAACGCATGGTACTTGTCGATTGCTTTCTGGATTTCTGATTTGATAGTTCTTAAATCAAACTCCTCTCTTTTTTTGTCATTTGCAATTTCTAGTTTCACAATATAGTTATACATACTTCAATCTTCCTCCTTCGACGAACAAATTATTTTTTGTTTGCTATGTTTATATTGCCTCACATTATTGCCTTTGTCAATACAAAGTTTTATTTGTTTGTCAAGTTATATTTTGTTCGGAAAAAGATGAGTTGTACCTATATATTGTAATAGTAGAACACAATCTCTTTGATCTGCCAGATACATTCGGCGATCACATAGAAAACTACGGTGTTTTTCGCCCGCTTCCTATACCGCGCCTGTTCTTCCTCTGCCGATTGCAGGCAGATCATGCAGTAAATAAAGCGGAACACCGCACCCAAGCGGATAAGGGAAATGACCGCCGTGGAAATATCGTCGAGGGTTATCATTTCATCACCGCCTTTACTTGACCATACCCTTTGCCATACCCACAAGGCGGACGGAATGATACATATTGTTGATGACACCTGCGCCGCCTCCGCCGGTGGGAACCATAAACTCACTGAGGAAACGAGGGGTCTTGATGGCAAGCACGATGCAGGCAATGCCCCAAAAGATATTCATTATGCTTACATTCATCATCATGCCGACACCCAGCTTGCAAAGGCATATCTGCACCACCACCGCAAAGGTGGTCTGAAAGAATTTATTGATATAGGTCTTGAAAATGCCCTTGTCGCTGTCCAGTAAGCCGACGCAGGCAAGAGGCAGGCCAATGCGCAGAATCATAATTTCCAGCCCTCTCATCAGGAATTGGAAATACAGCACAAAGTAGCATATCACGAAAACCAACCCGAAAATGGCTGTCACCAGTCCGAGTGAGCTGATCCCGTTTACCCAAGCCTGCCAGTTATAGCCTGTGCTTGCGCTGATTGCCGCCATCAGTTCATCCGTCAGGCTTTGCGTGATCTCGGCAAGCCAGCCGTACATGACCGGAAAGCAGACCGCCACGGCAATGGCCTGGATAAAACGAATGACCAAATAGGCCGGTTCTGCGTCCGGGTCGCCGTCCGTCCACATGACATAGCACTCAAATCCTTTTTTCAGAAATTTGAGGATAATGAGGGACACGCCAAAGCCCAGCAGAATATCAAACAGCACGCTCACCATACTGCCGCCGCCTACCGCCGTCATGTACTGGTCGGCGTTTAATGTCATGGGAACAAGACCGGAGAGCATTTCATCAATGAATATCACCGCGCCGTTTAGAATCGCAACAATCAGCAGTACAAGAATTACTTCCAATCGAACATCACCTCCTTGCCCTGCGGGATCTCCCGCAGGGCATAAATTCCGTGCGGCTTACTCTGCCGGGACCGTTTCTTCCCCTTGGCTATGGTAAACCTCCAGCACGGTGTCTTTGATTTGACCATGCAGCTCCGGCGTGATGGGAAAGCAAATGTCCCGGTAATCCCCGGCATTGGTTTTCCTGCTGGGCATAAATACGCAGGGGCCTTTTTCGCATTCGACAATGCGCACCCCGGTAATCAGAAACTCGTTGTTCAAGCAGACCGTGGCAATGGCCTTGAGTCTGCCTTCGTCACTCAAATGCGCAACGATTTTAGCGGTTACTTTCATCTTCAATTTCTCCTTTACCTTTATAAAAATCCCGTGCCGCCGCATCATAACGGCAGCATGGGTCATTGTGGGTCTTACCCTCTGTAATTGAAAAGCTCTTTGACGCGCTCAACCAGCGTAGGCAGTACAGTGTCGTTGAACAGCATATAAAGCCCGGCCAGAAGGAGGGCGCCGATCACCACAGAAATCAAAATCTTGAGGGCAGTGTCCACAAAGCCCTCGCCGGACTGCTGGGCAAGAACCGCACCGGATTTTGCTTTGAGTTGCTGGAGCTTCCAAACGACCGCCATGGCGGTGTCCTTCGCCTTTTCTTTCACATCGTTTACCTTGGAAATGACCTTGTTCATAAAGTTTTTCATCGTGTTTGCTCTCCTTTTCATTGATAGATTTTGAGTTATGATAACGCCGGGAGAGGTTTCCCGGCCTTATACCGAAGGGTTCATCGGCTTACTGGTAATAGCCGATGATGATATTGAGGGTGGCGCTGCCCAGCACCGCACCGATGCAGGACACAATCGCAACCACAATGCGGTTGTTCCATTTTTTCTGATCCATCTCGTCCGCTGCGCTTCGCCTGATACAGAAATAGATAATGAGCAGACCCGCCACCACGGGAGCCAGAATCATCAGCCATGTGGTGGCGTCCTGAATGAGCTTTTCCGTACCCTTGGCTATCTGGCTGTCGCCAATCCCGGCGGCATAGGCCACCGTGCTGTTTTGAAGCATGAGAAAAGCGGTGAGCGCTACTGCACTCACCGCCTTACCTTTGGCTCTGATTTTTTTAATCATCTGTTCCATCTTCACTTTCACTGTGTTTGGAACCTCCTTTCCGAAACCCTTTTTCTGAAAAAATTGCACCCATCTGAGAAGCAAACGCCTGTGACTTCTGCTGGGCTTCTTTCATCTGCAAATCCTTGGCGTAATACACCCAAATGTTCCACAGGGGAATATCGCCTGTCATGTCAGATAGAACCGGCCGGGCTGCTTCCCTTACTTCCCGCACCATGCGGTTATGCTCCTTGCCGCCCAATCCGCACATCTGATTAAAATACCACTGTGACAGGTCGGGAGCGTTCATCATAGCCGGATGGGAACGGCTGATGACAATTTGTGCCGGTCGCTGGATTCTACGGATTTCGTCCGTTGTCAAAAGCTCCCTTGCCACAAGGCTGATGCTGTGGGAGCTGGATGGATTGACATACCTTCCATGTTGGCTGGAAAGCTGATAGGCGCTGGTGGTGTACTTACCCAGCTTGTCGCATACCTCCTGCAAGGTTTCCTTATCATCCGCTTGCAGATAAATCCATGTCTGGCAGTTGGATTTAACGATAGCCGCCGTTTCTTTGTCGTATTTTAGGGAAAGTTGTTCAAAAGATTGCAGATAGAGGTTAAATCTGCACCCTCGTCCGCCCGCCACTGTCAATTTATTTGGAAAATCATTCAATTTTGTAAAATTTCCAAATTCATCCAGCACAAAGTTGACCCGGCGTTCCAGCCTGCCGCCCCGCTGATCGGATTGACGGACCAGCAACTCATAGAGCTGGGATACCATTAGACTGGCAATAGGGTAATAGGTTGTTTTCTCGTCCGGCAGAATCATAAACAGCGCCTGCTTTTTCTGCCCGATCTCCGAAATGTTGTAGTCGCTCTTATGGGTGACAGAGTAGACCGAACGGCTGGTAAACAGGCGTAGGGTAGTCAGTGCCGAGGTATCAAAGCTGCCCTTGGTGCGGCTTGGCGCAACCTCGGCAATGGACATGAGCGCCCGTGCCGGGTGGCTGCTGGGTAGCTTTTTCATGTACTCACTCATAGGAGTTTTGCCGCCCACGGATTTACTCATCTCCGCGATAAACCAGTACACATTGGTCAGGTTCTGATACTCTGGCCGCTTTTTGTTGTCCACTACCACACAGAGAATCGCCGCTGCTATGGTGGATTTCTCACCGTTTTCCCAAATCTTCTCGTTGGAAACATCATTGCCCACAAGGATGTTGGTAATATCCCACGCATACATTTCCGCACGCTCCATGTCACCCTTGTTGACCGCATCAATGACCGGCTGAAGGAGATTGTAACGGGTGCTCTTTTCAGGGTTCTTAAAATCCAGACAGATTACCTCAAAGCCCAGCTTTTTAAGGAATACCGAGGTGTAATGAAACAGTTCGGCCTTGGGGTCGCTGATGACAAGGCTTTCCCCGGCAAGCCCCAGCAGGCAGATGGACTGGATGACAAGGCACCGGGTCTTGCCGGAACGGGTAGCGCCGATGGTCAGGGTATGGGTATCATCGGGAATGTAGTAAAGCCGTTCGGACGGCTCTCCAAGCTCTTTCGCTCTGATTTTCTCCGTGCCTACCACGATGCCGCCCTCATTAAACAGCTTGTAGGGGTCTGCTTTCTCTTTCTCC
Organism: [Clostridium] saccharolyticum WM1; assembly: GCF_000144625.1. Lineage (NCBI taxonomy): Bacteria > Bacillati > Bacillota > Clostridia > Lachnospirales > Lachnospiraceae > Lacrimispora > Lacrimispora saccharolytica. Next base: position 3,845,278 of record NC_014376.1, read on the forward strand.
GGTTTATTCTGTGGGACAGCCGGGGTATCCTGCGGCTGTCCCTTGGTTAAATGCGCAGCCGCAAGGTCATAATCCACCGTTTCAAAGTCCTCATCCTGTATCATGTCCTCCTTTTCTTCCTTTGGATTTATAGGAACAGGCAGTGTGACGGATTCGTCCTGTGCCGCCGTACCTTGCCCGGTTTCCACTTGCTCTAAAAGCATACCTTCATTTTCGCTTTTCTTCACAAACGGCAGATCATCAAATCCTGTGTCCAGCAGCTTGCGAATAATGGGATGCGCCGGATGGATGACCTGTGTTCCAAACACCTTGCCTTTTTCTTCTTCCCGCAGCCACCGGGCCGAACCGTGCTGATACTGTCCTACCGGGGCAGGAGTAAAAATGTCCTCGGCTACCCGCACAAGCTCACTTTGATAGGGTCGGTTGTTCTGCACCCAAAACAGGACACAGCATAGGCACAGAAATCCCTCAAAGGATAAGAACAACAAAAGCTGCTGGCGCTGGGTAAACAGCCCTGTGATACAATCCCATAACGGGAGTAAAGTCAAGGTGCGGACCCGATGCGACAGCAGCCCATGCAGAGCCGCAGTAAAGAACAGGTTGAAAATTGTGCCAAGGCCAATGATGATGGAGCCTAAAATGAGCTTTTCCTTTTTCTTCATCGGCAAAGCTCCCCTTCCGGTGTAGCACCGGGGAGCAGGGTGGCGTCAAACTCAGAGTAAGCATTGCTAATCCACGCCAAAGCCTCCGGCGCCGCAACTCCCCATACCTCACCTCGTCCAACAGCCATACGATCCCCGTCCACGGGGTGCGTTAGGTGAATGGTATCACTGTGGACATAATCCGGGCGACAGCCGGGGCCATGGGTGACAGTCCATATCTGATTGCGGGGTGTCCTATACTCCGGCTTTAGATGTTCATGCCGAAGTACCACAAGCTGCCCCTCGTAGTTTTCCCGGTTGCTTTCGGGGGTACAGTCAACTGAAGTTAAAAGCCTGTTTTCATCGGCACTGACAGGGTAGTAAGCTGGGTCATGGGGGTGGGTCACGAAAAATATCGGTATCTTGTGATTCAGAGCAAATTCAACCTCTCCCTGCATCCCTTGGCTGAATTCAGTTCCCATGACCCAAAGTTCATCGACCTTTTCCAGCAGGGCAAGGCCAAGCTGCAAGCCTTTTTCACGCTGTTCAGGAATGGTATCGTTGCACCATTGGCTGAAAATGATGTGAGGGGCAAGGGGAAGGACACCCTGCTCCCCTGCAAGGCTGCAATACTCCACAGCATTTTTAATATTGGTGTTATAGTCCCCACGCAGGGGACTTGCGATATACACCATGTTCAAGTTGTTCACCTCCTGAAAAACAAAAAAATGCCCCCCTGCACCATCAATGCGGTGCAGGGGGGCGGTTGCCGTTATTCTATTGGTAATTCAAATTTTAAGGCTCATAGCCGAAGTCCTCGGATTCCTCGCTATGATCATGGGATTCCTTCGCGACATTTTCCTCGAAATCCGTGTGTTCCGGCTCATTGGCTGACCGGTCAAGCTGCTTTTGCAGGAATAGGCTGGCAGGAGCGTTCACAGGCGGGATTTTCGCCTCCTCCTGAATCAGCTCGTTATAGTACAAAACATAGGTTTTGAAGTTTGTGTTCAGCGTAGACAGCAGGCTGTCCTCGGAAACAATCAGGTCACTCACTTCCTCATAAAGCTGGCGCAGTTCAAAAAGAGGGACAACGGCGGTGGTCAGATCGTAAAGCAGATATTCGCCCTGACGGGTTCCAAAGGCTACAGCCATATCAGACATGAAATTATCAGCCACTGCCTCATGGACAGCAAAGAAATCCTGTCCGCCTGACTGTACGAAATAGATACCGTTTCTCACCTGAACAGGAGGGGTGCTGTCTTTTTCTTGCTGGGCAGGCGGGGCGCACTCGCCAAAGTAATCGGTCAGACGCAGTTTGCCGTCACGCCTGATTTCCTCCATCATCTCCACCGCCTTGGCCTCCATGCGCTTGCAGGCGGCCACACGCCGCTGAAGCATTTCATACATGGGAACATCTTTGATGTCCTCGCCGTAGCAGAGCCAATCCCCGTCCTGCTCTGCCATGGAAATGGCTTTGTCCGACAATACCTCCTTGGCCTTATCTTTCGGGACCATAATCCCCTCACGCTCAATGCCGTTTTCATCTGTTGCTACAATAACATAAATATTCAGTGCGATTTCAAGGGCAGTATTGATGTTGCCCCAAATCGACTCTCCACTTGGATGGTTCATAAAATCACTCTCCTTATCTGATGGGTTGCTCAACTACACCTAGATAATACAACTATATATCCGTATAATCAACCACTATCGTTATCTTATATTTTGTTGTGTTATACAGCATAATAAAAGAAGTATAGAATATAGGAGGATAACGATGGATTTAGCTCAAAAATTCAAACAGCTCCGAACGCAAAGGGGCATTAGTGTTTATAAGCTGTCAAAGGAAACTGACATATCGGAAAATTATATTCGCAAAATTGAGAAAGGCGAAAGCCAGCCGTCTGTGCTTGTGCTTGAAAAGCTATTGAAACGCCTTGGCACAACGATTTCGGAATTCTATAACGAAAGTAACGATGTGCTGTACCCCACTGCATACGAACGGGAACTTATAGAAAGTGTCCGTGTGCTGAATCAAGAAAAGGCTGATGCGGTTCTCCATTTCGCAAAGCTGATGGCAAAGTAAACGGCTGCCCTAACAAGGCAGCCACTTTTTTATTCTCGTTCAATCCCTCGTTCCATGCTGCCAAAGAGCCAAGAGAAATCCAGCGCCTTTTCTCTTTTTTGCAACTCCGGCATAATGTCCTCAATTTTATCCACCAGCCGTTCCACAGAGTTAAAATCGTCCTGTGTCATGTCATTGTCAATGGTGCGCATTTTGACAAGCCCCGCATAGATTACTTTCAAGTCCGTTTCGGAGAACAGCCGTTTTTCATCAATCAAGCCGCTTCTGGTAGCGAAGCTCTCAAAGGCATCCTCTTTGTTATAGAAATACTGGCGCTGGATAGGGTTTTTATTTTCGTCACAGCGATAGGTGGAAAGCACATACTCAAACAGGGGATGATGCTTGCAGGCCAGCACCACGCCGTTATGTTCATTGATCCGATACAGGTTGTTGGGCAGCTTCACGGCGTTTTCCTCGTCAAAGGGCTTATCCGAGCAGACCCCACAAGCTACCGCCGTAGATTTGGCAAGGGTCTGTATCCTGTCCATGAGCTTATCCTGTACCTCCACAAAGGGATTTTTCATCACCATGTCATTCTTGGTGAAAAAGGCGATCAGCTTATCCCTGTGATAAATATCCGCCACATAGTCCGGCGAAGTGGAGGGCTGTACGGTAAACCCTTTCTTTTGCAGGGTTTCAAAATAGCTTTGATAAAACTCGGTTTTGGTTTTCATAGGCAATCTCCTTACATTTCATTCTGAAAATAATGGCGGGGGGAGAGGTCAAGCTGCCCCGGCAGGCTTTCCTCAATCCTTGCCATCAGTTCACGGATACAGCTTTCCTGTCCGCCGTCCATCTCATTATCCAGCATGACGCACCTTGCACAGCAAGATACCAGCGCCCGAAGCTCATCGTGAGAAAAGGAAAGCGGAGCCGGTATTTTTAAGCCGCTGCGTTCCAAAAAATCATCCTGCGCCAATACGGGATCATAGAAGAAATGTTCCCTGTAAAAGCGTTTGGTGTTGTGCTTTGGCATGGCTTTCTGACAGGTAACAAACTCATATCCAAACAGCGTTGTGCGGCGGCAGAGCAACACCACCCCGGCACTCTCAAACACCTTGATGTAGGAGCCGCCTGTCAGCAGGACCGTTTCCGTCCGTTCCATATCCGCAAAAGGCGGTCGCATACAGCAGGAAAGGTCGGTGCGGGTTTCTCCGGCCGCCTGTTCCAAAGCCCGGACTTTATCGCCGCCATAGGTTTCAAAAATAAGCTCCCCATCCTGTGTAACCACACAGAACAGGGAGCCTTCATCATAGACTTCGGCAGCTATATCGCTTTCCATAATGCTTTCCACACGGAAACCCATTTTGGTTAGCCGTGCAAAGAAGTCCTCAAAAAATTCTTTTCTTGTTTTCAATCTACATTCCTCCCTGAAGGTTAATGTTCATAGCCTTTATCCTGCAGCTTCAAAAACAGTTCCTTTTTCGCGTCCTTTGACAGCTCCCGGCCGTTTTTCTTCTCCCAATCATCAAATCGGCTGTCATTATCACGGGTCAGACCGGAAAGCATATCCAACGCTTCCATTAACATCTGTTCAGCAAAATAGGAACGGCGGGCGCTTTGGTATTCCTCGGACTTTATTTCATAGTCCAGCCGGTTCAAGGTCTTTACCATACCCAGCACACGGTTTGCAATAATTTTGTCCGCTTCCCCGGCAAAGCGGTTCCGCAGGCTGCCGAGGTATTCATCACTGCCGCCATATAGCAGGGTCATCTTCATTTTGCTGTCTATGTAGCGTTCTTTCTGCTCCCTAAGTGCAGGGACATTTTCAAGAAGATATGATACCAGCTCATCCACCTTGGCCTTGATCTCCGGGGTCAAAAGCTGATAGGCAATGCGGCCGGTGGGCGGGAGCGCGGATTTAAGACGAAATACACGGTCGGCGGTTTCATTCAGAACCTCATCGTCAAAATCAAAGCTGCCGGATAGTTCATTTTCCTCATCATAGTCATCACGGAGCCGCTTATACTGATCCTTGCCCAGCCGCCGCAGATGCTGTTCAAACTCGTCTACCAGTTCATTGCTGATACTGCGCAGTTCGGCGGTGGACTTATTTTTCTGCTCCCCATAGGCACGGATGCGCTCCGCAAAGGTATCTTTAATGAGCTGCTTTCTGATGGCATTGGGAACGGCAGGCGGGGTAAAGGGATTTTTGACCCGTGATGAGGTATCCCAAAATACCACATGGATATGGGGGTGGTGTTTTTCTTTGTGGAGCGCGCAGGCCCATTGCAAATGCTCACGCCGGATATTGTTTTTTTCGGCAATCGTCATAATGTGGTTTTCAATATACCGCTGCCATGCCTTTTGGTCGGTCAGGTTCAGTTCGGCGGCTGTTTCCTCGTCAAACGAAATCACGCTGCGGTACATGGTGATATGCTTTTTGGAATTGACATAGACCAGCCTTGCCACATCACGCCAGTCCTCAAACTCGGTAACAGGACCAGGGGAGAGCTTCCCGAACAATCCATGATTCATGCCCTCATTTTTAGAAACCCTCGGTCTGGTGGCAATATAGCGCACATGAGCATAATTCTTGCCAGCGGTGCTTTTATAATTGGGATTTTTGAATCTCTGCTTATAGACTAAAAGGGAGATTGCCCATCACCTCCCGTCAGCGTTCCCATTCATCCTCGCCGGACTCCATTATGCGGTTTACTTCCCTGATATTGCGGTCGTCCTCCGCGGCCTCCGCTTCGCATACAGTGCGGTAATTCTCCATTGTGGAGTGATAGCGCCTGCTTTCCTCCAAAATGAATTTCATGCCCCCTGCGGTGCTGGGCGGCAGGGTTTCGTAGGGCTTGTAAAACGCATAGCGGTTGAAACCGGCTTGCGGGTCGGGATCGAGCATATCCAGAAATTCCTCATATCCAAAGGGGCAAACACGGTTTACCTCCTGACAGGCAAGGTTCACACCGGAGAGAGTGTCGCTGTCCCGAAGGTTGGCAAGAATGAATGCTCCGATTGGCTCATCGGCTGCCAGCTTTACCTCAACCTGTTCCGTGCCATGGGCTAAAATCTCCGAAGCCGGGGAACGAATGCCGATACTGCCCAAATGCTCCGCCAGCTCATAAGCTCCGCAGGGCAGCTCCACCACCAGCGTGCCGCCCTGATAACGGATAACTCCTGTAATCATAATAAATTCACCTTACCTTTCCGGCTCTGTGGCCTCGTCCTGCACCATGTCCGCAGTCATAGCATTTTGAAGCTGTTCAATTTTCTGCTGGATACGCTTACTTTGCTGATAATGGTTGTCATCCAGCTTGATTCCAAGCTGTCCGTTCCGTCCCGGCTCCAAAACAACCTTAACCTCCCCGGTAGCAATATAAAAGGAATTGCACACCAGTTCCAAGTAGGGATAGCCCAGCCGTGAGATTTCAAAGGGAGTAGCCTTGCAAGGGCTGTTGTAGGAAAACAGGTTGTGGGCAATGTCAACGACAAAGCGTGTGCGCTCGTCAAAGTCACGGGCCGCCCGTTTCATGCCGGAGAAGCCGATGCCGTCCACGTTCACAAATCTGCGGGCGGTTTCGTAAAGCTCTGGGTCATAGGATAGAAGATAAAAAGCCGCATGATAAGCAGGGTCGAGGTTGTCAACCCGCTTTGTCAGTACGGCAAGTTCTTTGTATCGGTTTGCCTGTGTCATGTGCTCAATACTCCTGTTCTGCTTCGTAATAGAAGCTGATAAAATCTCTTTGGATGGAGTCAACATCATATTCCTCGCCCAGTTCATCTGCATACTGCTTGATGATGGCAAGCTCGTCCTCATTGGGCGACACACTTTCCCCGGTTCCCACAGAGTAGGAATACACACTGGCATTTACCTCTGAATCAGTAGTGCCCTCCATAAACGCCTGAAAGTTTTCGTCTGCCTCCAGCCTATCACGGTCGCAAAAACCCGCCATCAGAAAACAGGTATAGCCGAAGTCCGTGCGGATCTCCACCTCAGAATAAATCAAACTGCGGCGATCAAGCTCCAACTTTTCAAGCTCTAATTTGGCTTTTTCTCCGGTAATCTCCTCATAAGCTGCGCCCGCTTCAGGGAACTGTGCAAGGGAAACCGGCTCTGTGATCTGCATATCCTCATAAGTCTGTACAAAGCCGTATTTGAGCTTGTTAAAATTGACTTCCTCTTTTTTGAAATCCTCTTGAAAACAGAGCCATGCTTTCTCATCACCAAAACCGCCATATTCCATGTCACCGGCTTTGATTTTGGCGGCAAGCATGGCATAAAGCATGGTTTCATCGGTGGTAACACCTAATGTACGCATACTGTCTGTGCCTGCCCATGCGTCACAGGCTGACAGAATATAAATGTTCGTCATGTTCCCTTCCTCTCATTACAGTTTCTCTGCAAGTCTACGCAGATTGTCTGTGTCTTGCAAAAAGCTGTTGATTTGAAAATCTTTTTTCTGCATATAGTCAACGCCCAGCGTGATGGCCTCATTCAGCATCTGGTCAAACTGATCCTCCGTACCCTCATGGGCAATGTTCATTAAAACCTTGATAAGCAGGAAGAAGGCAGCGGCGTCAATTTTACCGGACTTCATGTGCATTTTGGCAATGCGGTTTGTCTGCTGTTCCACCACGGACTTAATATCCTCAAGGTGATAAACTGCCATCAGCTCCTGCCGGATAATCCTTGCGATGAAATCAATGTCCTGCGTGTATCCCTCAATGGAAAGCCCCTTTTCGACAAACTGACGGACCAGTTCCGAGGTGGTAGTGTTGTTTTTCGCCGCAAGTGTGTCCAATGCTTTCAAGGTTTCGGGCGAAAAATTGATAGACCGTTTCAGGCTTTTTTCAGGCATCACAGCCTCCTTTCTACGGTGTTCCGTTTGGAACACTTCTATCTGATGGGGAACCCCGTTACAGGCTTTGCCTGTAAGCTGTTTTCTTGGCGGGTGGAACCCGCCTATTCCTGCCTTAACTCCAAAATCTAAGATTTTGGCATTAAGTAGCCCCCACCGGCAAGCGGTGGGGGCGTGGGTTGCTTCGCTCCCGAAAAGAGCGAAAAGGAAGTTGCTCCCATGTGGTTTCTATTAGACAACATGGTTAACTTTTAATTTGAACTACTCTATTGCCACCTTTCTTATTTCATTAAAATAAAATCTCCCAATACATTGACATCCATCTATGTGTTGGCATATAATACACATAGACTATTATCTATGTGAGGTGATTTAATTGAGCAATAAATACGCTGAAAATGTTGGGTTGTTCAAAGCCCTTGCAGACATGAACCGGCTTATGATCGTGGATATGCTGTCCTGCGGTGAGCTATGTGCCTGCAACATTTTAGAGAAGTTCCATATTACGCAGCCAACCCTTTCTCACCACATGAAAATCCTTTGCGATTGCGGCTTGGTGAGTGGGCGTAAAGAGGGTAAGTGGATGTACTACTCACTGAACAGTGAAAAGGTGCAAGATTTCAAAAATTTTTTATGCGCCATTACCATTGACAAAGAGGACTGCATTTGTAAGGAAGGAGAGTGTAATTGTGGAAAAGAATAAACAAAATCAAAGTATCGGCTTTTTTGAAAAATATCTGACGGTATGGGTACTCATTTGCATGGCGACAGGTATTTTAATAGGCAAATTTCTGCCTGCCGTTCCAGTCTTTTTGGGACGCTTTGAGTATGCACAAATATCCATCCCCATCGCCGTGCTGATATGGATTATGATTTATCCTATGATGATGAAGGTGGATTTTCAGTCGATTAAAAATGTCCGCAACAACCCGCAGGGACTGATCATTTCAAGCGGAACAAGTTGGCTTATTAAGCCGTTTTTGATGTTCGGATTGGCGGCGTTCTTTTTTTATGTGGTGTTCAAAAATCTGATCCCCGCAGACCTCGCTAAAAGCTATGTGGCCGGAGCCGTACTCTTAGGGGCCGCCCCCTGCACGGCGATGGTATTTGTATGGAGTAATCTGACAAAGGGCGACCCTGCACATACGCTTGTGCAAGTGGCTGTCAATGATCTCATTATTCTTGTGGCGTTTGTGCCCATCGTCTCATTCCTGCTGGGCGTAAATGATATGTTCGTGCCGTGGGATACCCTGTTTCTGTCCATTGTCTTGTTTGTAGTAATACCACTCGTTGGCGGAGCTTTGACAAGGAATATCGTAGTCAAGAAAAAAGGCATACAGCACTTTAATGAAAATTTTATTCCTAAGTTTGATGGCATTACCACCATTGGATTGCTGCTAACCCTCATTATCATATTCACTTTTCAGGGCGACGCCATTTTAAGCAATCCGCTTCATGTGCTGCTCATTGCTGTACCCTTAGTCCTGCAAAACGTCATTACAGCCGCTTTTGCCTATTTCATGTGCAAAGTATGCAAACAACCGCATAACATAGCCGCACCCGCCGCGCTAATCGGCGCATCGGACTTCTTTGAATTATCCGTTGCCGTGGCGATTGCTTTGTACGGCCCGACCTCACCCGTGGTTCTTGTCTGCACAGTTGGAGTGCTGACAGAGGTGCCTGTTATGTTGATCCTTGTGAATGTAGTCAATCGGACGAAAGGGTGGTTTGCCAAATGAAGCAGCTTCTTATTGATTTTCTCTATCTCGATTTGAATACCTGCGAGCGGTGCATGGCAACAGATGAAACGCTCAAACAGGCGCTTAAAATCCTGTCCGGCGTATTTGATACACTCGGTCTTGAAGTCAAGATCAACTCGGTTAACATTACATCGAGGGAGCTTGCGGAGGAATATCGCTTTATAAGCTCTCCGACCATCCGCGTGAACGGCGTGGATATCTGCAATGAGCTTGTAGAAAGCGAATGCGCGGATTGCGGTGACCTATGCGGTGATAGCGTTGACTGTCGGGTGTTCGTCTACGAGGGTAAAAACTACGAGCAGCCGCCTGTACCGATGATTGTGGACGGCATCTTAAAGGCCATCTACGGTGGGCAATCTCAAGGAACAGAAACCTATAAGCTTCCAGACAATCTCGATAAGTTTTTTAGCGGTAAAAATAGCTGCTGTGATAGCAACTGTTGCTGTGGTGATACACCGTCAAGCAATAACTTAGTGAAGGATGAGAAAGCAGAAGTATCGCAGGCGTACATTTGTTATTGCAATCACGTTACAAAGAATGACATCATCAATGCTATTCGGAACAAGGGAGCAAGAACTGTTGATGAAGTTATCAAACTGACAGGCGCAATGAAAGATAGCAACTGCGCCGCCAACAATCCCAAGGGTGTATGCTGTTACCCTGATATAGTAGAAACATTCAATTATTATAAGGAGAGTGCTGTTATGAAAACAATGTCCATCTATGAACCAGCCATGTGCTGTGAAACCGGTATCTGCGGTGTCGGTGTTGATCCCGAACTGCTCCGTATTTCCACAGTGTTCAATAATCTACAAAAGAACGGCATTACCGCCGCTCGCTTTAATTTGAATAGCGCCCCGCAAGCGTTTATTAACAACACCGATATCAACAGACTGATTATGGGCGATGGCGTCGAGTCTTTACCTGCCACGGTCATTGACGGTAAAATTGTCAAAACCAAGGCATACCCCACTAATGAGGAAATTGCAGCATGGCTTGAAATCCCAGCATCGTATCTGGAAGCGACTGAAAACAAAAAAGCAGATGGCGGGTGCTGCTGTTCGGAGGGTTGCTGCTAATGAAACAGTTTGACTTGCAACATCTAAACCTTACAAAATACCTGTTCTATACAGGCAAGGGCGGCGTTGGAAAAACCTCTATTGCCTGTGCTACCGCTGTGACCCTCGCTGACAGCGGGAAGAAGGTGCTGCTTGTCAGCACCGACCCCGCATCCAATTTGCAGGATGTGTTTAATACCGATCTTGATGGTAAAGGTGTATCGATTGCGGAAGTGCCGGGGCTTGTAGTTGCAAACCTCGACCCAATACAGGCAGCGGTCGAATACCGCGAAAGCGTTGTTGCCCCTTACCGTGGTAAGTTGCCCGATGCGGTGATTTTAAACATGGAAGAACAGCTTTCCGGTTCCTGCACGGTTGAAATTGCTGCTTTCAATGAGTTCACAAACTTTATTACAGATCAAGCTGCCGCAAAGGAATATGACCACATTATTTTTGATACTGCCCCCACCGGCCACACTCTGCGGATGTTGCAACTGCCGAGCGCATGGAGCAATTTCATCAGCGAAAGCACACACGGCGCATCCTGCTTAGGACAGCTCTCTGGCTTGGAAGAACGCAAAGAAATGTACAAAGAAGCGGTAGACACCTTGGCCGACAGCAAATTAACCACCCTCGTCCTCGTATCCCGGCCTGAAAGCTCCCCTCTCAAAGAAGCGGAGCGGGCTTCAAAGGAACTTGCCGATTTGGGTGTACACAATCAGCTTCTGGCTGTGAATGGTGTCTTGCCTGCCTATGACGACAACATATCTGAAAGCCTGTATAATAAGCAGCAAAAGGCACTTGCCGGTATGCCCGCTGGACTGAAAGATATTGCTGCCTACTTTGTACCGCTACGCGCCTACAATATTACTGGCATAGAAAATGTCCGCAATCTGCTTGTCAAAGACAGCCTTTTCGTGAGTGGCAATACCTTAAATGCCGCTGATATTCCCACGCTTCGTAAGGTCATTGATGATTTGGATACAAGCGGGAAAAAAGTCATTTTTACGATGGGCAAAGGCGGTGTTGGGAAAACGACGATTGCCGCTTCCATCGCGCTTGGCCTATCGTCCAGAGGGAAAAAGGTCCATCTGACAACTACCGATCCCGCCGCCCATCTTAAATTTGTCATGGACGAAACAAGTGGCATTACCATGAGCCATATTGATGAAAAAGAAGAACTTCGGCGTTATCAGGAAGAAGTACTTTCTAAAGCGCGTGAAACCATGTCGGCAGATGATGTTGCTTATGTGGAGGAAGATTTGCGCTCCCCCTGTACACAGGAAATCGCCGTATTCCGTGCTTTTGCCGAGATTGTGGAGCGGGCTGAAAATGAGATTGTTGTCATTGATACTGCACCTACAGGCCATACACTGCTGTTGCTTGATTCCACGCAGAGCTATCACCGCGAGGTAAAACGTACACAGGGGGACATCCCCGAAGCGGTCAAAAAGCTGCTGCCCCGTCTCCGCAATACCGATGAAACAGAGGTTATCATCGTAACCCTTGCAGAAACGACGCCTGTCTTTGAAGCCATGCGGTTGGAGGAAGATTTGAAGCGCGCCGAGATCGCAACAAAATGGTGGGTTATCAATTCCTCTCTTTACGCTACCGAAACAAGCAATCAGCTTTTGAAAGCCAAAGCCAGTCATGAAATTGAGTGGATAAATAAAGTGGGCGAAATCTCCCATGATAACTTTGCCGTTATCAGGTGGAACGCCGAAGAAATTAAAGATGATAAATTGCTCGCATTGTAAGAAAGGAGATCAGATGGAAAAAGTCGCATTTATTTGTGTCCATAATTCCTGTCGCAGTCAGATTGCTGAAGCGTTGGGCCGCCATTTTGCAGGTGATGTTTTGGAGTGTTATTCAGCCGGAACAGAAACCAAACCGCAAATCAATGGGGACGCTGTACGACTGATGAAACAACTTTACGGTATAGATATGGAGCAAACACAATATAGTAAGCTCTTGTCTGATATTCCTCCTGTGGATATTGTGGTGACGATGGGCTGTAATGTTCAGTGTCCGTTCCTCCCCTGCAAGCACCGAGAAGATTGGGGACTGGACGATCCGACAGGCAAAAGTGATGAAGAATTTATTAAAGTCATAAGAACCATTGAATCAAAGGTGAACGAATTAGCAGCACTTGCATTCTGACCACAATTAGAGCATCAGTAAAGAGCGGAAAATACCTGCATGGTATTTTCCGCTTTAGCCTGTTTCGCTACTTTTACCGCTCCAGCTCCGATTCCAGCTTTAACGGCTGTATATGGTCAGCAACTTCTCGAAAAGCAAGGAGATCAAGGTTAAAATCCTTGCTTTTCGAGGTCTGGATAAAGGTGTTATACCCCAAATCCGCAAAGGTTTCAGCGGAAAGCTCCGCCTGCACCTGACCATGATTGTGTGGTGTACCGTCCTTTAGCTTGCCATCCATGTCGTTGTCATAGCAAAAAACAATCTCGGTGATTTCAGGATGGTGCTGAAGGTAACGGTATAGTGCCTTATCCGACAGACAGCCCTCGGCTACCCGGTGATCCTCCCTCCAGTCAATGCCGTGAAATTTGCAAAGGGTGGCATGGCTCATGGCGTCAATGGGGGCTTCAAAGGCGTACACCCGATTTGATTTTCCCTCCATGCAAAAACCATAGGTCTTATCCGAATTTTCCACATCCTGCCGAAAGCTGCTGTCTGCACTTGGCGCCCGCAGAGCACAATACCGTGGTTTACCGGCTTCATCATATCCGACAAAGGCACAGTTATGAAACGAATAGCCGCTTTTCTCTGTCCTTGCGCCGTAAACCTTACCGGCGTTTATCATGGCATAGACGATTTCCTTGTCAATGCCACGAGTCCCCGTCAGGTAGGCAATGGTGCGGTTGAAATTCTTGTCCTTGGGTGGCAGAACCAAATCTCCCTTGGGCTTTTTTTCGCTGGGGGGGACATAGTGTTCGGTCATTTCATAAGCACGGCAACCCAAAATCATTTTCACGGCGCCCTTGAAATCTTGCCCAAAATAGTCTTTCACAAAGTCAACGATATTGCCCTTTTTTTCAGTGGTGAAGCAATAATATCCCCGCCCATGATTGAAAAGGTAAAGACCGCCGCTGTTTTTTACATGAACAGAGTGTCGGTCGCCCTTTTCAATCTGAAAGCCGTTCTGAACGGCAAAATCAATCAGGTTTGTGTCAAAGACCTGTTTCATCTGTTCTTCAGTAAATGGCATGGGCCTTGACTGTGTTCTCAATCTCATTCACCTCCATAATAAAACCGCCCTGCAAGCAGGACGATCAGCGTTCCATATCCATATCCTTGTTTTCTTCAAACAAAAGCTCCGTAGTATGCTCCTGAAAGGTTTGCAGAATCTCCTTGATACCCTCCGGCAGCCTACCCTTAGAAATATGAATGTCACCGGAAATATCGGCAGTATAACAATAGTCATAGGGAAGATACCTTACGGTAATTTCACCGGCAAGAGCTTTCGGCAAGTCGTTATTCCCCTGTGAGATCACGCCATACTTACAGAGAAATTCTGTCTGGCAGTGTTCGCCGGAGGATGAGAGGTCTATGCCCAGCAGAGCAAGGGCAATTTCTCCGGTTTTCTTTCCCTGTATCACGCCGGGAACCACGGCATAATCCTCCTGTATATCGCCATGGCCGCAAACAAGCCGGGTATCTCCATACTGCTCCAGCATAGCCGTATGCAGGCGGTTCAAAATCCCTTTCGCATACGCTTTTTCCTCCGTTTGGTAGGAACGGTCAAGCTCGTCGTAGTCGATAAAAGGTAGGATATGTGCATTGATATAGTCAATATAGCTATCCAGCTTACTTTGATTTTCTTCCATACTATCTCTCCATTCCGTCATTGCCGTCCCGCAAAAGCCCAAGCATACGCATAACATCCTCAATACTGTCGCTTGCGGAGGGCATAATCTTGATTTCACATTCAACATGGTGGGCTTCCTCATCGGTGTATTGCTCCGGCTCCCGAAAACGCTCGGTGTAGTAGCGGAGCTGCTCATCATTCAGAGAAATATCGTTTCCGTTTTCATCTCCAGCGCAGATGAAAAACGAACCGCAGATAATATCTTTGTTGTCAAGGCGACGGTTTCCGGGCATACCAATCAGCTTGCCTTCCTCATTGCAGTAGAGGTGGCAACTCAGTTCCGGCAAGGGAACAAATTCAATACAGCCGTCCACCAATTTCTGCATAGCCCGATAATCATTTTCAATTTGCTGGGTATAAGGGGCTTTCCCCGGCTCCACCACCAGCACACGGATTTTATTTCCCTCCGGTTTCTGTTCAGGCTGGATGATATGAAACTGATCTTCATTTGGTATAAGCGCAAGTGAACGCCCATTCTGCCATGCCATGTGTAGCTGCCCTTGGTCATCAACGTGCTTCACCACGCCCTGCAAGCCGTCAGGCATATCACGCTCTCCTTCCATGTGGTCAAGCTGGATGCGTGTGTCGGGCGGGTATTTCTTTTTAATCTGCTCCACCTGATAAGGTTTCAAAAATCCCTGCATTGTGACCTCCTTTTCCCAAAAAGTATAGGGGCATCACCATGGCTGGCGATGCCCCGAAGCAAATGTTTTACTTATTCAAAGTGATATTCCACCGTATAGGTAATATTGGATTTGTTATACATACACGAGTGGTTGGTATAATAGTAAAATTCCAGCTTGGAATATACGCCGGGTGTTAAATTCCGGCTGAAGGATATGCCATTGCTGGTCGTCCCATAGTCAAGCTGATCCCACGCGCCGGTCATTACATTGTATCCACGCACTCTACCATAGTCTTGCCCACTGTGACCGGAAACGGGAGGTACATTAAAGGTATAATTTGCAATGGTCGCCCCCTCAATCCCGTTCTCGTTGATGGTAGAATCGGGACCAGTCAACATCATACCACCGCTGCCATTTGCATCCATGACAAAGAAAACAATAGCTGCCCATGGCGATTCTGTACCAGTGCTATCAACGGCTTTTACTCTTACAGTGTTTTTGCCGAGGGGGTAGGTAGCCGTCTGTGACGGTCTGCCCTCCCAAACATAGGTGATACTATCTCCGTCCGGGTCAACACTGCTTGCGGTGATGGTAACAGGCGTTCCTGGTACAACGCTATTTCCGCCCGGTGTTCTCGTGATTTCAGGACGGGTCGGCGCAGAACTGGAAATGCTGAAGGTCACGGCTGCCCAATCGGAAACACCGCCATAATTGTCTTTCGCTCTTACCTTGACAGTATGCGTACCAACAGGATAATAACGGTCAGCGGTCATGTTCTGATACTCGTAAATAACAGTATCGCCGTCCGGGTCGGTGCTGCTTACGGAGAAATTCACAAGGAAACTTCCACCCTTGGCTGTTCTCGTCACGCTGGCAGAAAAAGCAGGCTTGCCGGGCGCGGCATTGGCGACAGTAAAGGTTGCTGATGTCCAATCAGAAATACCGCCATAGCTGTCTTTTGCTCTTACTTTGACGGTATGCGTTCCAATGGGGTAATAATTATCGGCGGTCTTACCCTCAAACTCATAAATGACCGTATCCCCATCCGGGTCGGTGCTGGCGGCAGTGAGGTTCACCAAAAATTTGCCGTCTGCATATGTCCTTGTCACACCAGCGGTCAGGGTCGGCTTGCTGGGTGCGGTATTGGTAATCGTGATAGTTTGGGTGCAGGCAAACACTCTGTCCAGTTCATCTGTGATAGATGCGGTGAGCTGATAGCTTCCGGCTGTATTCACATGAACCGTACCGCCGCCGTTGCCCAGCGTCCCCTTAAAGAAGTCGGAAACTGCCACGGCTGCGCCATCCTTCGTTGCCGTCCATACAATACTCTTGCCGTTCAGATTGATGGAGCTGCTCATGTTGACAACAAAGTTTTGCCCTGTATGAATTGCCGCTGGCATAGAGAAATCGCAGTTGTAAAGGGGGAAAATACTGATCTGTCTGCTGGCGGTAAACATCCTGCCCAGCGCATCCATCATGGTTGCGGTCAGACGGTATTCACCATTCCCGATAAAGCGGATTTTACCGCCCTGTGCATTGAGAGAGCCGCTGACAGCCTGCTCCAAAGGAATGACCGTACCGTTTTTCATCAGCGACCATTCTACCGGCAGCACGTTATTGTTTCCCCTCGTTCTGACCTCGATCTGCGTATCGGTATGCCCGGTGGCAGGAAGTTCAAAGGAGAGGGAAAGCACCGGCAGGACTTCGATTTTTCCGCTGTTAAAGTGGAATACTCGTCCTGTGGCGTCTGTCACCCGTGCCTGCAAATCATATACTCCCGCACGTTTGAAGTGAATGGAGCCGCCCTGATTGCTGAGTTGGCCGTCGATGTAAACCGCCCAATCCTGAAAGCCATAAGTATTGTCAACATACCATACCGCTGTCAGCCCCTCCATATCGGTAAGGGCAGTATCAACCGTCACCATATCATCGGTATGAACGGCGGCAGGCAGATTGAACGCCATGCCGGGGATAGGATAAACCTTGACAGTCTTGCTGTCCTCAAAAGTCCTCCCGGCCTCATCGGTTACGGCTGCGTTCACTGTGTAACTGCCCTTTTCTAAAAAACGGATAGAACCACCCTTGTCGGTCAGTTCATGCTCCGGCTGTACCGGCACATTGCCTTTCGCCATGCTCCAAGCCACAGGCAGGGAACCGGCGTTTGACAGCTTGACAGAAGCCGTTGCCCCCTTATCCGTGTGGGTTTCCTTGGTAAGTTCCATTGCAACCGTGATGACGGGATAAACCTTAACAGGGGCGGTATAGGTAAAGCTGCGGCCGGTGCTGTCGGTAACAGCCGCCTGTAAAATATATTCGCCAATCTTGTTAAAGCGGATTTTGCCCCCCTCATTGGTGAGGGTTCCGTCAAAGCCGTCTTCCAGTGTGATTGGCTTGCCGTCCTTCGCCAAGCTCCATTCAGCAGTCAAGCCGTCTGCTTCCTGAAAGCTGGTCTTGACTTCCACGGCTGTGTCGGTGTGGGCCTGAGGGGGGATATAAAAACCTGTTTCCGCAACAGGATAGACAACAATGCTAGACAAATGGCTGTATTCTCGTCCGAGGGCATCAATCAGGGTAGCTTTCAGCGTATAGGCGCCTTTCTGCTTAAACCGTACCGTACCGCCCGCATTGGTCAGCTTGCCCTCCAGCACGGAGGTGGCAGGGGTAATCTCTCCATTGTAAAGTACCGTCCAGTCAGCGGTCATGTCCTGCAATTCAGAGGACACTACCTTTATTTCAATGGGTTTATCGGTGTGGGTAGTGGTGGGAAGTTCAAACGCAAAGGCTGCCACAGGGTAGATTTTAATATCCGCTTTTCCGCTGAACACCCTGCCAGCCTTATCGGTAGCTGTGGCGATCAGGCTGTAATCTCCTTTGCCGAGGAAACGCACTGTTCCGCCCGAATTGTCCAGCTTGCCCTCCATACAGTCGGCCAGGGGGATTTCCTCCCCATCCTTGGTTGCAGTCCATACAAGTGTGAGATCTCCCAACTCCTTGGTGTTCACAGCAACGGTGACGGGGGTATCGGTGTGGGCGGCGACAGGAACCTGTACGCCGATTTCTACAATGGGATAAACCGTCACATCAGCTTTTCCGAAAAATTCCCGGCTGGTTTCATCGTAGGCGGTAGCCTTCAGGATATAACTGCCCTTATCCTTGATTTGAATGGAGCCGCCATCATTGGCAAGGGAGCCTGTTACGGCTTCCTGCCATTTCACCTCGCTGCCATCCTTGTAGATATGCCAGTTTAATTGCTGCTTCACATTGTCAGAAAGCGTAGTTTTTACCACAAAGGATTGATCCGTATGGGCGGTTTTGTCTGCCCCCACCTTGATTTCAAAAGTGGGATGTATGGTAATGGTCTTGGTAAAGGTATAGGTACGGTTTCCATGATTTTTAGCGGCAGCGGTCAATAGATACTGCCCCGGCTGGGTAATGGTGATGTTCCCGCCATTCTTATCAAGCGTGCCTTTCAGAAAATCCCCCTGCGGGGTATCTTTTCCGTCCTCGGTAATAGTCCAATCCAGCGACTTCACGTTGCGCAGCGTGGTCTTTACCTCAAACTCCATATCCGCGTGACTGTACTCAGGGATAAGGATTTCTACCACAGCGGCGGGATAACTGGTACTGCCGCCGCCTGAACCGCCACCGCCCGGTTTGTCGGGCGTACTTGGCTTTTCTTCCTGCTTCGGTGGCTCAGTGGGCTTTGTCGGCTTCACAGGCTCACTTGGTTTAGGGGTTGGAGTAACCGGTGGCATGGTAGGGTCGGCAGGCTTTACCGGCTTGGGGGATACTGGCGGTTTCTCCGTGGGTTTTGCAGGGGAAGGCTTAGCCTTTCCCTGTTCCATATCTTTGCCACCGTTCTCGATTTCCTCCGGGGGTGCATCATCAATCAGATTGCCGGGGTTCCCTTGGTCGATTTTGGGGATTACAATTTTATCGTCAGGGGTGGGAACCGGATTGCCGCTGTCCGTCACAGCAGGAAGTGACGGGTTTTTCTGCGAAAGCTGAATAGAGCAGCTTACCAGCCCGATAATAAAAATAATCAGGGCGATGATGGAAAGCACCACCACCGCCCGTTTGGTTTTGGGATTCATCTTCTTTTTCATTCTCTATCCTCCATCTCAATTTGATGTTCCTGCTCCAAAGCAGGCGAGATTTCCGCCTTTGACATGGCGCACTCTGCTTTATGGATAATGCGATCCAGCAGGGGAGACTTTTCAGGATGGTTCTCCATCCCTGCCTGTACCGCAAGAGAGCAGATTTCCCGCATTTCCTCATGGGAAAACAGCGGGGTGCAGTCCTGCTTGAAATATTGCAAGGTGTCCCGCTCCTCGGCTGTCATGCCGAACAAAGCGCCCCTGTAATGGTGTTCTTGATAATTTTCTCGGTCGGCAATCAGCTCCTTGGAGCAATCCGGGGAAAGGGCATAGCAGGAAAGACCGTTTTTCACCGCCTTTTCCGCATCCAAAGGACCGGTTAGAACCAAATCATCGGCGGTATAGCCATAATCATGGAGCCGGTCACGATCCAGCCGTTTCACATAATCATCAATCCCCATCGGCTCGGTGGCGTCCCAAAACAGTCCGTGTGCTTCTATGACCGCACGGGCAAACTGAACGGAGTTTTCCACCTGAAATGCAATTCGTTCCACTGTACCGTAGCGCTGGGCGATAGATTGATAATTCTCGTCATATTCCTGATAAGAAAAGGTGCGCAAACCGTTGGGGTTCTTGAACACTACTTCTACGGCCGCCGGTTCAAAGGAATGGGTGCAGAGATAGTCCAAGTGCTTCTGATAATCTATCTCCACAATATCGCCCATAACCATTTCATCCCGCATACCTTTCAGTTCAATCCAAAAGGTTTTAACGTGTTCGCTCCTATTCCCGGCGCCGTAATAATTCCATGTGTTATGCGCATTGGTTCTGCGGATATAGACCTCTGGTTCTGCAAAGCACCATGTTCCGCTGCCCCGGCTCATCCATAGAAAATGCCGTTGGGCATTACGGTCATTGGCGGCCGCCCGCAGTTTTTCCATATCGTAATTGAAGTCCGTTTGATAATAGTCGGTGTTATGCTCCACAATTTTTTGGAGAGTTTCCAGCACATCCACATTCAAAAAATGGGCGTTCCCATACAGGTGGTAGCCTTGCCCCTTGAGTACCTCACGCAGATCCGCCATGATTTGTTCTCTGGAGCCACGGACAGAGCAGCCGTTATGCCGGTTTCTGTCTGCAAAATCTTCACCCATATCAACCCGAAACAGGCGTAAACCCTTGCTTTGGGGGAGGACAAAGTTGCATACCGATTCCGGCTGATAATCGACGGAACGGATTTCCTCAAAAACCCGGCGCATATCGCCTTCCACAACAGGTGTACCTTGCCGGATTTGCCCTAACTGGTCACGGGGCATGGTGAGCGTCCACAGGGAATAATCGTCCGGGCCGAATTTGGTAATGGTATTGATTTGGCTATATTCCATGTTCAACCTCCTGTTCCGGCGCGGCTTCTTGCGCCATACTCTGCTGGGGCAGATTGCTTTCCAGTTTTTCTATGACGGCCTGCAATTCCTTTTCGCTTTCAAAAGTCAGGTCATCGTCATGCCGTCCACGAAATACGCAGGAGGCATATAAGACCGCCATTTCATCCTCTGAGAAAAGCCGGTTTTCGTCAAGCAGACCGGAACGCACGGTAAAATCCCCCAGCGCCCCCTGATAATTGGTTTCATAGTAATGCCCAAGGTTCACTCCGGTGCGGTCATAGTCGTACTGCCATGTGACAAAGCGGATTTCATTATCCTTGGACTGCTTGGCGGCAAGAAGATGATTTCCAAACTCTGAAATCAGCCGAAAATCACGGACCCCTTCACAATCAAGCGGTTTTGCGTTCAGGTATAAATCATAACGCTCTTTTAGGTCTAACAGCAGATTGTGCAGTTCCTTACGTTCCGTCACAAAAGGGCTGTCCCGCCTGAAACGCATGGCGCCGGTCTTTTCAAATTTGCAGATTTCCTCCTGATTCCGAAAAGCAGACAAAAGAAGCTGCGGGTCATGCTCCGCAGCTTCTTCACGAACAGAATACCCTAAGACTGATGCTTTTTTCTTGAAAAGCTCGGCCAGTTCCGGTGAAATATCGTGTTTCAAAAAAATCCCTCCTATCTTTCAAATTCGCTTTCATCTTCATTTTCCGATGAATATACGGATACCTTCTCAGGCTCAAACCCCTGCTCCTTGATGTTGGTAAACCACTGTGACATGAAATCCTTCAAATCACGCACCCTTGACGGCGGCACGTTGTCCGTATCATAAAAAAGCCCTATATCGTCCTGTAAGAACGATGTAGGGTGAATGGAACAGGTTTGTTTGTCAATGGTATAGGTAATCTCAGGGTCACGCATGGAATCACCATTTTGTCTGTAATAATGGGCAATACTGTACTCATCACCGCCTATGGCTTCCAGCACCAAATCCTCAAAGCCTTCGCTTTTGAGCTTCATATAATAGGCTTCTCCTTCAAGGATAGGACTTGCGAAAACCGCCAGCTTCCGATACAGCCGCTGTTCCAAAGTGAGCTGTGCAGAGGGCGGTGTAGTTCTGACGGGCACACCTTCTTCACCGTCCTGCTCATAATTCATTACATCCGTATTATCCTCATCCGGCTCTAAAACAGGGTCAGGGGTATCCTTAAATTCTAAAGCAAGGTCAAGCTCAACCTTTTTCCGTTGTAACTGCACCAATTTTTCTTCACTGGTAAAGGGCTTTTCACTCTCCAGCTTTGCCGCCTCAAGCTGGCGGTGCAAATCCGCAAGCTCATTCTTGGCGACTTCCAATTCTGATGCAATGCGTTCCGCAAGGTTCTCGATGCGGGTGATGTTTCCCAGCTCCGACTCACCCAATTCTGTGGTATAAGTGCATTTGCCACAGAGCTGGATGCCAACACCATCTCCCATACGGCGTACTAGCCGGACCGGAAAGCC
Source organism: [Clostridium] saccharolyticum WM1 (assembly GCF_000144625.1). Classification (NCBI taxonomy): domain Bacteria; kingdom Bacillati; phylum Bacillota; class Clostridia; order Lachnospirales; family Lachnospiraceae; genus Lacrimispora; species Lacrimispora saccharolytica. The sequence goes on from NC_014376.1 coordinate 3,867,158, forward strand.
TGCATAGCTGCCCATATCAAGAGTGTCCCCGGTGCTTCGCCCCAGCTTGCGGGAACGGACCATGAAGTGTTCGGCAGCCTTGGTTCGCTCATCATGGAGCCTGCCGTCAATGGTCATTTGAAACTCGGACGGCTTGTTTCCTGTATAGTCGGCAAGGTCAGCTTCCATTCCTGCTATTTTACGCTCGGTTGCGGCAATCTTGCTTGGATAGTGTTTTCCGATTTTGTACTGAAGGTCATTGCGCTGGCTCTGCCATGCGGATTTCAGCACCGTCAGGCGGCTGATCTCGTTATCCGTTTCCATCTTCTCCTTAATTCTTGGGTCGGAGGTTGCAAGGGCCTTAAATTCGGCATACTGAAGCATCGTGCTGTCCACATCCTCACAGGTTCTGAGGGTAGAGCGACCGGTCATAATCTGACTGATATACCGCTGTTTCTGCTCTAAAATCTGCCACAGGTACGCATCGAAGGTATTCTCTGTGATGTAGTTGAAGATGGAAATTTCCTCGTTGTCGTTGCCCTGACGGAGAATGCGGCCGTTGCGCTGAATGAGGTCGGAGGGGCGCCACGGCACATCGAGATGATGGAGCGCCACCAGCTTATTTTGAACATTCATGCCGGTGCCCATCTTCCCGGTGCTGCCCATCAGTATGCGGATTTCACCGGTTCGTACCTTTTCAAAAAGCTGCTCCCGCTGTACGTCCGTCTTGGCATCGTGGATAAAGGCAATTTCCTCCGGTTTTACCCCCTGTGCAATCAGCACCGCCTTGGTAGCCTCGTAAAAATTAAAGCTGCCGTCACCCTTGGGCGTGCCTTGATCGCAGAAAATAAGCTGGGTCAAGCGGTTCTCAGCGGTTTCATGGTAGATTTCAGCCGCTTTCCGGACGCAGACATTGAGCTTCGTATTGGGGTCATCCGGTAAATTCGGGTCAACGGCTCTCGGATCGGTGGACAGCAGGCGGGCTTCCAGCGTGAGCTTCAGGAAATTATCCTCAGAGCTGTCCACTTGGCCGTTGCGGATTTTCTCCGCCCGTTCTCCCAACTCCATTACAAGGCGTTTCTGCTCCGGGGTACATTCCGTTTTGATAACCTGTGGACCGCCGGTTTTCAGCTTTGGAGTAGGCAAGTCCAGCATATCAGCGGTTTTGATGTCTGCAATCATGTGGAACATAGCCATCAGCTCAGGCAAGTTGTGAAACCTTGCAAAACGGTTCTTCATCTGGTAGCCGTTGCCCTCCGGCTTGATTTCCAAGGAGGACTCCACCACGCCAAAGGTACTTGCCCATGCGTCAAACATCAGTAGGCCACGCTTTTCCAGCTCCCATGGCTGCAAGGTCTTTTGCAGGACATACAACTCCGCCATCGTGTTGGAGATGGGAGTACCGGTCAGGTAAATCACACCTTTGCCATTGTTCAGGTCATTGATATACTGGCATTTTTGGTGCATATCCATGGCGCGCTGGCTGCTGACCCCGGTAACTCCGGCCACATTCCGCATTTTCGTATAGGAAAAGTTATTTTTATAGGCATGGGCTTCATCCACAATCAGAGCGTCTACACCCAATTCCTCAAAGTTGATAACACCGTCTTTTTTCTCTGCATTAAACAGCCTGTCATAGCGAAACTGGAGGTTGGACTTGAAAATCTGCATCTGTTTGAGCGTCCAGTCCTTGCCGTCACGGGCTTTTACCTCCGCTATCGCCGCTGTGATAGCCGCCATTTCCGATTCCATAGCCGCAAGCTGGCGTTCTCTGGATAAGCCAATCAGTTCAAAGCTGCTATGCCCCATGATAATGGCGTCATGCTCACCGGTGGCAATCCTGCTGACAAAGCGGCGGCGGTTCTTTCGCTCAAAATCCTTTTTTTCGGCCACCAAAATATTGGCGTTAGGGTACATCTTCATATAGTGAGCCGCCCATTCGCCAACAAGATGATTTGGTACGGCATACAGGGGCTTGTGGACTGCCCCCAGCCGTTTCATTTCATAGCCAAGGCCGACAGCGGCGTAGGTTTTCCCAGCGCCAACCTCGTGTGCCATCAGCAGATTGCCGTCACTGTAAAGCCCATGGGCAATGACATCACTCTGATGCTTACGGAGCTTGATGCCCTCCGCCATATCCGGCATGAGCAGGGCATCACCGCTATATTCACGGGGACGGATGTTATTGAAACGGTCATTGTAGAGCTTTGTCAGGCTTGCTCCACGCTCTGGATCGGCAAACAGCCAGCTTTCAAAGGCCATCTTGATTTCCGCCTGTTTTTCACGGGCCAGAATGGTTTCCTTTTTATTAAGAACGTACTTCGTTTTTTCCTCCCCGGTATTCGGGTCAATATAATCAACCGGGTCTTTGACCTCCACAGGTCGGAGGTTGAGGGTGGTTTCCAGTATTTCGTAGGCGCCCAGCCGTTCCGTACCGTAAGACCGGTTGACTGTTACGGAATTGCTTTCTGCGCTTTTATTAGAAATGTAATAGGCACCGCTGTATTTGGAAAACTCAAGGGAGATACTAAAACGCCCACCCTGATTGCTGGGCGCAGTCTGAAAGGTGTCATACATGAATTGCTGGTAAATCTCCGGGGGAATCCATGTGGAGCCAAGGGTGAAGCTGATGTCCTGCGGAGTCAGGGGAACCGGCTGCACCAGCTTCAATGCCTCTGCATTTCGGCTGAACCGTTCCGGTTCTTCATCCGCTTTCAAGATTGCCGTCATCAGCTTATCCTTGACATAGCCGCTTAGATACTCGTCAGCGGTTTTCCAGCCGGTGTGCGGGTTGCCGGTGTAATCATCGGGGTCTTGGTAAATCTTATCCCCCAGCTCATCAATGATTTCCTCCGGTGTAGCCTTGCGGTGATCGGGATACTGATAGAGCCAGGACATATAGGCAAGGTCAACCTTGCCCTTTACGTTGAGAGATACCATCAGGGCTTCCTCCGCCGAAAACACCGTTTTGGGCATGACCTTGGGCTTGATGGTCGCTTTGTAGAAGATAGCAGTCTTTTCCCATACATCCTTCTGGTCTTTCTTCTCCGCCTCAATGGAACGGAGCAGAGGGGCATTGGAATCCCTTGAAAATGCAATCACATTGGCATATGAATTGAGATACCCCTGCTTTTTGATAAAGGCATCATAAACATGGTTGAGATGGGCGATATGCTCCTGAAGCTGCTTTTCATATTCCATGGTGGGCAGTTCATGGAGGTCTGCATATTCGCTGTTTTGGAAGTCAATCAGACTGCGGATGGCTGCCGTAACCTCCACCATGCCACGAATACGCTCGGCTTTCCGGCCGGTGATGTTTTGCTTATACATCCGAGAGTTTTCACGGTAGTACAGTTCTCCGTCTACCAGCCCATAGCTGAAATTGCGCACATTGGGGTCGGCGGGAATGGATTCGGGCAGCACTTCCTTTTCGCCCTCATATTCGGAGGTGGCCTCGGTATATTCGCCGTCCAGATAGGAAATGGCGCGCTCCAACCGTTCATTCAAGTCCTCTCCGGCTATCGGGTGGCAGGCGGTGGTCTTTTCGTTGCCGAACATGGACTCGTCAAACACCATCTCACCCAGCACCATTTCCGGGTGGTCAATAAAATAGGTGTTCACGGGAACGCCGTTTTGGTCTTGCTCTACGGTCAGCCAAGGACTGCTTTCCTCGTCCGGCACAATTTCCCGTTCCCGCTTTTTCAGAAGGAGAATGTCTGTGGTGGCTTCGGTTCCGGCGACCTGCTTGAACGCATTGTTCGGCAGGCGGACTGCTCCAATCAACTCTGCTTTCCCGGCAATATAACGGCGCATACTGGAATTTGCTTTATCCATGGTAAATTTGGAGGTAACCAGCGCCATCATGCCGCCCGGACGGACCTTATCCAGTGATTTTGCGATAAAATAGTCGTGAATGTGGAAGTTGTGTTTATTGTATCGGGGGTCATCCACCTTGATGGAGTTAAACGGCACGTTGCCCACCATCATATCGAAAAAATGGTCAGGGAAAGCCGTCTTTTCAAAGCCCATCACCTGAATATCCGCATTGGGATAAAGATGTTTTGCGATCTGTCCGGGGATGGGGTCGATTTCACAGCCGTAGAGCTTGGAGGACTCCATGCTGTCCGGCAATACGGAAAAGAAGTTGCCCGTACCAAGGGCGGGGTCTAAGATATTACCGCCCCGAAACCCCATGCGCTCCAACCCTTTATAGATATGGCTGACGATGCTCTGCTCCGTATAATAGGAGGTCAGGGTACTTTTCTGTGCCGCCTGCAACTCCTCGTCGGTCAGCAGTTCTTTAATTTCCGAGTATTCTGTTTCCCAGCCGTTTTTATCCGGTGTCAGCGCATTTGCAAGGCCGCCCCAGCCCACAAACCGGGCAAGGGTAATCTGTTCCTCCGCAGTTGCCGGGCGCCCTTGTGCTTGCAGCTCCTTGAGAAGCCGAATGGCTGCAATGTTGTTTTTGAATTTGGTTTTCGGGCCGCCATCGTAAAGATGATGGTCGGGGGAATAACGGTAATTAAAGCCTTCACCCCAAGCACGGGCATGGAAATCATCCATAATGGTACGGTTGTACTCATCATTGGACTGGTTGACAAGGGTGGCGGCTTGGATGGCAGCCTTTGTTTCTTCCGAGAAATCACCACTCTGTACGCTTTCTACCACCATGGTAGCAATCTCGCCATTTGTGTAATGGTCTTTTAACGGCTTACAGTCCGCAATAGCTGAAAGCGGCACACGCTCGGTAATTTTTAGCCCATTCAGATTTTTAAGCTGTGCAATATCTCCGATCTCTACCGTGCGCCCATCGTGCAGGAATTTAACGATTTCAAACACACGGTCATGGTAATAAATGCGGTCACCCTCCTGAAAAGGCAGTTGCACCAGCTCCATGGAGTTTCCATCAATCAGGTCGTCGTTGCTGTCCTCGGCGGCGTCCTCATAGCTGTCCTGCATGACAGGGATTGTATCGAATAGGGTAATCTGCCTGTCGGGAGCCTCCTGCTCTGACACTTCGGGAGCGGGCAAGTACACCGTTTGCCCCTCGGCTTCCATCTCTACTCTATCTTTTTCTGTCAGGTAGCGGTCTTGGCGAATCAGGTCGGAAATGCCGCTTTCCACCTGATTCCATGAAAGGACTTCGTGCAGTTCCAGCGAACCAAGTCGATAATCAATCGCCAGCCCCTTGGGGGTAGATTCCAAATGCCATTGGTCGCCATTGGGAGATTTACTGTAACTGCCGTAGGAATTGTATTCCTTCCGAATAAATGACACACGATCCTTTTTAGTAGGCATGGACAGCATAATCTGAAAAATTCGTTGTCTGCCGCCTTGTGTGCCGCTGCCATACTGGAGGTATTCGTCAATGATTTTTTGTCTATCCGTTTCAGACAACTCGACAGACGCAAGCGGTTTATCAGGACTATTTTCATCCTCGTTTGTAAAGCCCTGCATTTCCTCCTGTTCATCGGGGATGGCATAATCGTCAATCACGGTGTCTGCGGAGCTAAACGGATATGCCCCGGTCAGAATCAAACGGTCAATCCGGCTGACGAGCGTGCCATAGTCCTCGGTGAATTGCTGACCCTTGATTTCAAGGGTTAATCCATCATCGCCTGCGGTGAGATATAGATGCTCTCCAGTTTCCGTGATGTAGTCGGTATCCAGCTTGCCATAAAAGGCTTTCAGGATTTTGGCTTTCGTAGTCTGCTTGTGCCCACCCTCAAAGAATTTATGGATTTCCGCTGCCCATTCCCTTGTGTCAGGGGTAATATCATCGGCACACAGCACCACATCAATGAGATCGGAGATTTCTTCCTCGTCCAGTGCAGGAACCTGTTCAGGGGCTTCCTGCACGGAAACAGGTTCAGGTGGTTTCGATGTAGGCGGGACAGAAAAAAAGCCGCCCACAGACGGCTGTTTACCATCTGTGGGCGGCTCTGTTCTTTGTGTTATCGGGGTTGCAGTATCAATTCGCCGATCACGATTTCCTCCGCTGTGTCGGTTATCATGCCCATGTGGGCGGCTCTCTCCATCGTGTCCTCGGTGTCCGGCATCGGCTGTGCGGTCAGAAGCTCCTGTATCAGCCGTTCCTTGCGGCTCTCGGCTTCCTCGTCCACTTTCAAAATCATCTCGTTGATTTTGCCCTGTGCTACCAGCTCCGACAGGCGGTGCGGGTGGTTCTCCAGCATGAAGTTCTTCCACAGGTTCCCGAATCTGCCCACCGGCATCTGATCGGTTTTCTCGTTCTCCGAGATTTGCAGTTCGGGGTAGAGCAGACCGTCCTCGGCCTGCCGGTAACTGAGGTTCATTAACGGTTCGGTTCTCATAAATTTGGCTCCTTTCGATTTTAATTTGTTGGATTTCCTGATGGATTTCTCTCAATATGGGTCTTGCAAGGGAAACCGTGCAGCTTCCCATAGTCATAAACAGCTCCATGCTGTTAAAGTGGCTGATGTTCTCAAAGGTGTGTTCATCAAACATCTCAGTGGAAAGCCCACATTTGCAAAACATGGTATAAGCTACGCTGTCGGTGATAAGCTCCACAAATTCCGCTTTTACCGCTTCAATAGGCGCATCGTAGAGTACGCTGCTTTCGTCACGCACCTTGAAATTTTCCATGTTCTGCGGTAAAACCTGACGAACCCGTTGCTGTACCATCTTATACAGGCACATTTCGATGCTGGAGGCTGGGGTATTGTACTTTTCGTGAAATCTCGCCATTACGCTGGGTTTATACTGATCTTCCAACTCCCAAAGGTAGCTCATAACCTTTTTGAAACTCTGCTCACTGCCATTGGTGTCCATGAAATCAAAGAGATACTTCAAACTTGCTGTGGGGTTTGTCATGTCGATGACCGCAATGCCTTTTGCTCCTGCATTGATATTTCGGTCAATTCGCTTGTCATGCCATTCGTCAAAGGTGGCAAGCTGGGTTACATCAGGCCGCTGTGCGTAAACGAGTACCGCATTATCAAAGGAACGCTTGTAATACCTCGCCACACAGGACAGCAGACCTTTCCACTCCACAGGATTTTTCGTGTATTCCTGTACCGACTTTTTATATAGGTCGGCAAGTAGGGTCGCCTTACTCAAGCTGTCACCTCCGATTCTTGATTTTCAAAGTACAGTGCCAAAGCCTTATCAATGACTTCCTCAATTTCCTTTTGGGTCTGTTGTGCGGTAAAATATTTGGAGATGACCGCAGGCTTGATTTTGACCGGCTGTGGCTTGTTGCTTTTGGGTTTGCGTGTTTTTTCCCCTGAAAGGATTTGCACAATGGCGGTGTCAGTTAGCTTTCCAGCCTTGTAGTAGCCGTGGAACAACTCCGCCTTTTTCGTATCTAACTTGAAGCTGTCGGACTCCATGAGGTCGGCAATTCTCTGCTGTTGTGCCTCGTCCTCTACAAAAGAGAGGTCATAGGCGGCAAGAAAGGCAATCTCACCACTATCAACACGGAAAATGAGAGGTTCAATCAGGTTTGAAATACGGATGTATTTCGCCACTTTGTCCCTTGAAAGCCCATAATCCTGACCAAGTTTTGCGTCTGTTCTAAACCTCGTCTGAGGTTCAGCCAAGGTTTCATTTTCGCTGGTATCCTGCGGGTTTAAGAGCATTTCAATCTCTGCCAAAAGATCGTTTCTTTTGCCTTGGCATTTCATGGCTTCATAATGCTGTGCAAGACAGTAGGCACGTTCCGAATGGCTCATATCGGAGAAAGAACGCTGGCGCAGATTGGTTTCCGTCACGATCAGGACGGCATCCTCATAGGTCAGATTTTCTCTGATGATAACGGGACCTTTTGCAAACCCGGCAAGCTGGGCGGCATTTTTACGATTGTGTCCGCTGAGAATGATATATCTCCCATCCTCAGTGTACCACAGGATAATGGGGAGCAGAATTCCAAACTGGCAGATACTGTCCACCATATCTGTGAGCTGCTGTCCCTCATAGAGCTTAAACCTGTGATTTGGAAAGGACTCCATCAAACTGAAATCCATATCCACGATACCGACCTGCACAGGAGCAGGGGCGGTATCGTGCTGAGTTTCTATACCCAGCATTTCATCAAAATCAATTAAGGGCGCCTTGGGTTTTGGTATCGCCATAGGTTAAACGCTCCTTTCCGCAATTTTACCATGTCCACCCGAAAGCAGTTCGTCCGCAAATTGCCCATAGGCGATTGCCGCAGGGTTTCCCGGCAGAAATTCACAAATGGTCTGATGGTGAAGCACGGCTTCCGCAACCTTGATGGATCTTGGAATATGGGTCTTGAAAATAGGAACCTTGTCCGCAAAACCACGCTGAATCAGTTCGTTTACCTGTGCCGAAAGTATCGTGTTGGGGGAATCCATGGTAATCAAAATTCCTTCAATACGCAAGCGGTGGTTACTGTTCCTCTGAATGGCCTGATGGTGCTTTAGCAGTTCCGCAAGTCCTTGGGCGGACAAAAGCTCCGCCTGCGTTGGGATGATAATGCTGTCGGCACACATCATCACGTTAATCATCGGAGTACCCATTTGCGGCATACAGTCGATGATGATGTACTCATAGCTATCCTTGATGGTGTCAATATATTGGGTCAGAATCCTCTCTCTGAAATCTACATTGCAGAGATTGCGTTCAAGGGTGAAAAGCTGGGTATTGGATGGGATCAGGTCAACACCACACCCGGTCTTGATGATATAGCTTTCGGGTTCGGGTAAAGGCTCGTCCTCAACCAGTTTGCGTAACAGGGTGTTAATTGTCACCTCCAGTTTATTGGGGTTCTTCACGCCAAAGATAATACTGGAATGCCCCTGACCGTCAAAGTCAAGCAGGGCGGTACGGTGTCCTCTCTTGGATAGGAGATAGGCAAGGGTGGTAGCCGTGGCTGTTTTGCCCACTCCGCCTTTCTCGTTGATAATTGCAATGATTTTTGCCATCGGCGCGCTCCTTTCTTGGGTAAAAAGATTTTGGATAATGGGTAAATAGGGTAAAAAAATTGGACTAAGATTAGCGAAAACCCTTTGATATAGCGGCTTTCACTTACTTAGTCCAATTATAACAGAGTCACCGGTCGGACCCGTTGGGCCAATATCTCCCTGGGGACCCGTCGGACCGGTCGGGCCGATTAATCCTTGAGGGCCCGTTGGGCCAGTATCTCCCTGGAGACCCGTCGGACCCGTTGGGCCGATTAGTCCTTGCGGGCCGGTCGGGCCGGTTTCTCCCTGGGGACCCGTTGGGCCGGTTGGACCGATAGCTCCCTGGGGACCCGCTGCACCCGTTGGGCCGATTATTCCTTGCGGACCGGTCGGACCTGTTGGACCGATTAATCCCTGCGGGCCCGTTGGACCCGTTTCTCCGTGGGGACCCGTTGGGCCCGTCGGACCGATTAGTCCTTGAGGTCCGGTAGGCCCGGTAACTCCCTGGGGACCCGTTGGACCGGTATCTCCCCTCGGACCGGTCGGACCCGTTGGGCCCAAGGGGCCGGTGGGGCCTGGACAGCCACGGGGGCCCATGGGGCCTTGGGGGCCGGTCGGGCCTGGACAACCTCTTGGACCCATGGGCCCCCGGCAGCCAGATGGACCTTCCGGCCCCACGTCACCTCGTACTCCCTGAGAACCTCTTATACCTTGCGGACCTTGCGGACCTTGAGGACCCTGCCGGCCCTGTGGTCCCGGCGGCCCTGTAGGGCCTGTTGGGCCGGAACAACAGCTCCGTCTACAACCACTATATTTTTCTGAACACTCCTGTCTTGTCACTGCCGGGTCCCTTTCATAACCATCACTGTGATTTTGCATATTTTGACACCCTTTCTGAAATCCTTACAGGAACATATTATAATATCAGAATTAACACGTTCCGGTTTTTAAGGACAATTTGATTTCTGCGCAGCAGCAATAATATTATAATTGCTTTTTAACCGCTCATTATCGGGCGCATATTGAAGAGCACACTTTGCATGTTCCAGGGACTCCTTTGGCATACCCAGCCAAAAAGCAGCTATGGAGCAATAATCATCCGGAGTATAGTCCCAGGAATATCCCATGTTGACAAAGGTTTTCGACTTATCTTTAATCTTCAAGGCTTCTTTCGTTAAAAAATACGCCATTGCCCAGTCTTTTAATTCATAGCACATTTTAGAAAACTCCACATAGGGATCTCGTATATCCGGTACTTCTGCAATGGCTTTATAATACCAGGTATATGCCCCTTTGAAATCTCCAATTTTATAACAGGAATTGGCAATCCAGCGCATTGCGGCACATCGTTCATCACTCCAAACAGCAGACGGCAAAGCAAGATATTCCTTAAGGGTATCAATGCTTTTTTTCCATTGGCTCTTGTACATATATTCTCTGCCAAGATAATACCGCATCCTCTCATCCTCCGGGGCTTCTTCTACAGCAAGCTCCAAAAGGGGAAGATAAGAACCACGGGATTTTTCAGGGTCCGGATAATGGCTGAGAACCATACCTTCGATATATACGGTTTCAAGGGGCAATTTTCCTATATACTGGAGATATTCATGGACCGGGCATTTCCAGATGAACCCCTTCCGGCTGTGCACTTTAAAATAATAAAATTGAATATTGGGAGTCCCATCTTCCTTAAGGCTCCAGTTATATAAGTACCTTCCTGTTCTTGCGGTGGGTATGGACGCTCCCGGCTTTTTGCTAAGCCACGCTTCTTCAAGCTTTTTACGCCAGCCCGGCTCAAATAATTCATCCAGATCCGTACAGACGCAGATGTCCACGTCCTCAGGCACATGATCCAGGGAAAGATTCCGCGCCACATCAAACCTCCACGGCTTTACTATGTCCACATATACAACCGCGCCCCGTTCTTTCAGCTTTTCAACAGTCCCATCTTCAGAGCCGGTATCTGTGACCACAATCAAATCAGCCTCACTCATGGAGTCCATCCATTTATCGACAAATTGAACCTCATTTTTACAAATGGTATAGACACAAACTTTTAGCTTCATGAGTATTCCTCCGCTTGTTCCTGTTTTTTTATCCTCTCTTCAATAAGCAGCAGATTATTTTGCAGCCTTTGGTTGGATGGATCTATGGCAAGGGCTTTCTTGGCATAATCCCTGGCTTTCTCGTACAGTCCCATATTAAAAGCACTGATGGAGCCATAATCATATAGGGCATATCCCCAGCTTTCAGGATCTACCAGATAGCTCCCTGTGTTTTCTGTGATCGTTAAACCCTTTTCTGCCATGGCATAGGCCATCGGCCAGTTTTTTTCCTTATAACCTGATTTTACCAATGCAAGATAAGGTTCCCGCACATCCGGGCATTCTGCCAGAGCGCGGAAAAGCCACGACCTGGCCTCTTTCATGTTTCCCGTTTCTTCATAGCACCGCGCGATAAACCGCATGGAAGCACTTCGTTCCTCACTCCATTTAGCGGTTGGAAGGGATAGATGCTTTTTCAGCATTTCAATCCCCTTATCAAACTTTTTATGATACATATATTCTCTTCCAAGCCAGAACATTGATCTGTCATCAAGTGGATTCTCCTGGACCGATAACTCCAATAGAGGCAGATATTGGCTTCTGGGTTTTGACAAATCAGGATAATGATTCAGAACCAGCCCTTTGATCCATGTGATCTTTTCTGAATCTGCACCGGTATATTCCAGGATCTCGTGTACCGGATGTACCCAGCGGTAATCATGGCGGTTGTGAATCTTTTCCATGGGATACTGCTTTTGGGGTGTGCCGTCAGGATTGCAGGCAAATGTAAATAAGTACCGTGCACGAGTGTGTCCCGGTTTCCATATGGATTCCAGCTTTTGTCTCCAGCCCGGCTCAAAGACCTCATCTAAGTCGTTTGAAACACAGATATCCGCATCCTCAGGGACATGACTTAATGCCACGTTACGGGCCGTGTCAAATCTCCACGGCGATATGGTCTCTTCATAAACAATGGCTCCTCTTTCCCGAAGCCGTTCAACCGTATGATCGGTTGAGCCTGTATCCGTCACAATGACGGCATCGGCTTCGCATACAGCATCCATCCAGCGGTCTACAAACTGTTCCTCGTTTTTACTGATTGCATATACGCAAATTTTATATTGGTTCACTTCCACCGGCTCCTTTAGACATTTTTAATTGCTATATTTACTATACTAAATTCAGTATATGCATCTTGTTGCTTATCTTGTGAAGAAGGGGGGCTGCATCACTGCATCCCCCCCTAAGTAATTGCTTTTAATGATTCGCCTGGCCATAGGTCTTGAACTTCTCCATCACTTCCTTCATCTGTTCGTCATTTAAGATGACAGGGTTTCCCAGACACATTGCTTTATATTGGACTTCTGCCAGAAACTCCAGATTGCATGCAAGACCATAAGCGCTCTTAAGATCACTGCCGCATACAATCTGTCCATGATTTCCAAGAAGTACTGCCTTGCCGTTTCCACAGTACTTTATAGACTCTTCCGCCAGCTTCACCGTCCCGAATGTGTGATACGGCACGCATGGCACTTCAGCCGCTCCGGCATCGCCTATGACGTAATGAACCGCCTTTACAGGCAGATTTAAAGCCGCCAGGACCGTACAATACATGGAATGGGAATGGACTACCGCGCGGGCTTCCGGTTTATCTCTGTAAAAAACCGAGTGAAGCGCCCACTCGCTGGATGGCTTACGGCTTCCATCAACGATATTAGCTTCCAGATCCGTAATCACCACGTCTTCCGGACGAAGGTCCATATAATTTATTCCGGAAGGCGTAATAGCCATCAATTTTTTCTCCTCATTATAAATGCTTAAATTACCACTTGTTCCCGGCGAAAGTTTCTCCTGGCTCATTCTCTTTCCATATTCAACAATTAATTTTCTTTCATCTTGTAATAACATTTTTATCCTCCTAAAATCAGCCCTCTCCCCGGTCTTTATGGAACCTTTATGTCTGGCGGATCTTCGCAATCCGCAACCCTACTTGATTTGGTTAAAATATGCATTTAAATTCAACGGAGCAAAAATCCCCTTGTCCGTTACCACACCATCACAAAGCTTGGGCGGAGTGATATCAAAAGCCGGATAATATCCCTTCACACCCGGCATAGTTACCCTGGTCCCCATGGCCTCCAGGACCTGGTCCGGATCACGTTCTTCGATTCTGACCGTATCTATGGTCTTATGAGCTTCGTTAGGTTCTCCTGTTGCATAATAAGGAATCCCCCAGTAATTTGCCATAAGTGCCATCTGAAATGTACCCACCTTGTTGACTACATAGCCATCCATGGTAATAACATCCGCAGCGGAAGTAAATACATCAACCTTTTTCTCCTTCATGGCATATCCTGGCATGTTATCAGACACAACTGTTACATCAAACCCCATATCACAGGCAACACTGGCCGTCAAGCGTGCTCCCTGAAAATATGGACGTGTCTCTGCACATATCATCTTAATTTCATTCCCTCTGTTACGACATTCCCGAAGGGCTGTTCCAATGACTGTTTCTGCAAAACAGATGGTCATAACAGTTCCATTCTTTGGTATCTGGTCAGCCAGATAAGAACCTACCTTACAGTATTTCAAATAGTTATTGTTTATATAATGAAACGCATATTCCTGCATGGCATCCACAAGCTTCTGCCCGGTTTCCCCGGCCCTGACTTTCTCCCTTACGATTGTCATGGCTCCATCCGTGATTTTCACCATAGCGTTCACGGTTGTCGGACGGGCATGAGAAAGCGTATAAGCAGCATGTTCCATATATTCTTCCACATCTGCCCTGCCGCTCTTCATAACTTCATAAGCGGCAAGTGCCATTCCCATGGCAGCTGCAGTATAAGGACCCGCACTCTGGGTAACCATATCTGCAATGGCCTGAGCCACCTCTTCATGCTTTCTGCACACTACATATTCCGCTCTCACCGGATAAATGCGCCGGTCTAATATTCGTACCTTTCCGTCTTCATACCATGCAACATTTTCATAGCGCAGCATAAATGCCAAGCCTTCGTCTCCTCTTTTCATTACTTACTCCTTTCTACTACCGGTACACGCCTTCCTGTCAGCAAAAACGTCACAAAGGCTACATCTTTCCAATTACCTGATGTTCCATGATTTCATGAAACCGATCGGCAATTTCCTTTCCCTGCGAAAGCTTTTCCCTCTCCTTAATCAGGACAATCCCGGTTAAAATCAAGGCCCTTTCTATTTCAATTCGTTTTTCTGCATTTTCCACGCCGCTTACTTCCTCTACCTTCGAATCTCCCACAACGCGGCGGATTATTTCTGTACCTGCATATCCCAGGGTATCAGCCATTATCTTATGAATATAATGATCTTTAAAGCCGGATTTTCTGTACATATCAAATGTAACAATCTTATCATACTTTTTATCTATTTTATCTCTTACCATATCGTAGCACTGGATGACCGTTTCTTCAATCCACTTTAAAAATTCGCTGTTTTCCGGTTCAAGATAAGCCCTGTTCGTCCATGCAAAGAATAGATTGCCAATCACATTTCCAATGTCATAACCCATAGGACCATAAAATGCAAATTCCGGGTCAATGACTTTTATTCCTTCATTATTTATAAAGATGGAGCCTGAATGAAGATCCCCATGAATCAATGCCTGAGCATGGTTCATAAAGTCATCCCGTAATTTCCCCACCTCTCCTTTTAATTCCTCATCAGAATACAGGCAGGATTCCACAAACGTTTCATTTCCCGGTGTAACAATATTGCAGTTGCGTCCTTTCAAATCATAATAAGGCTGAGTAAAAACAAGATCCTCCGAGATATCACACAATTCCACATTGGTAAACAATTTAACCCATTCCTTTTTTAACCCTCTCTCCATAACAAGGTCCGTTGTAGGAAGAAGTGTATCCACCAAAAATGAAGAAATATCTTCCGCCAGGCGGGGAAATGTTTTCCCTAAAAGCATTTCTTTGCGAAGATTTTTATAAGAAGAAATATCTTCCATGGACAAAGCACACATGATTTCATCATACTGATAGACCCCGGGCACATAATCAGGTGCCAGCTTGCCTTGTATTTTCAATATTTCCGCTTCTATTTTATTACGGTGTAAATCCAGGGGACGGCCTGATGCCCTTAACACCTTATCCGCCTGCTTAATGACCAGGGAACGGCCTGTGGCTTTCTCAGATACCCGAAAAACATAATTAATATTGCCATCGCCAATCTCAGACACTGTAAGCTCTGCTTCCGGTCCGAAAAAACAGATAACCTCGGCTGCATACTTCTTAACGTCTTCAAGCTTCATCAAAAAATGTTCCGTATATTTTGTATTCATTCCTATTCTCCTTGCAAATTATTTGCTGCTGCCAAACTGTTTTGGAAATCCGATTACAATAAACAGCACACCAGAAGCAAGCATCAACAGGCAATACCATACATATGGCATGATGGCGGTGGGACTGATCCCGGCCAGACCTCCGGCTACCAGCAACTGTCCCGCATAAGGAAGCAAACCATTAAAAGCAGAAGAAAACAGATCCAGAATACTGGCTACACGGCGGCGGTCGATTCCCTGGGCATCCGCAATATTCCTGGCAATCGGACCGGCAGCAATAATGGAAATCGTATTGTTGGTTGTTGATATATCAAGCAGTGAAACCAATGCTGCTATGCTCAGTTCCCCGCCACGGGCACTTTTTGTTTTATTCGTTAATTTTTCCAGCAGATAATCAATACCGCCGAAATACTTCATCAGTGCCACCATGCCTCCAACCAATACTGCAATCAAGGACATATCTTCCATCCAGGTCATGCCTTCATGCAGAATACCCAGAGACTCTAAGAGATTAAAATCACCGTGCATCATGCCAATAACAAGGCCGCTTAAAATCCCCAGGCCCATAACCGGTATAACGTTCATACCAATCAGAGACAAAACAATGATAACCGCATATGGAAGAATATTAATAACATTAAAATCATATACCTGGGCCGCAACCTCCTTCCCCATGGGAACAAAACTCAATAAGACCAGGTTAATGATGACAGCAGGAAGTACCATAAGGAAATTGGCCCTGAACTTGTCCTTCATACTGACCTCCTGCGTACGGGTGGCGGCGATTGTAGTATCAGAAATAAAGGATAAATTGTCGCCGAACATAGCACTTCCAACCACTACACCGCCAATCAGTGCAACATTGACACCGGTTTTAGCAGCAAGGTCAACCGCCACCGGCATCAGGGCCGAAACAGTTCCCATGGAGGTTCCCATGGAAAAACTCAAGACACAGCCTATCAAAAATAATCCGGGAAGCAGCATTCTGGTCGGCAATATGGTAAGGCCGATGTTTACAATGGAATCCACCGCATGCATATTATTCGCCACGCTGTAAAAAGCGCCGGCAAGAAGGAAAATGATCACCATCAATATCAGGGTATCATCTCCCCCGCCTTTACAGAATATGGTAACCTTATCTGTAAAGCTCACTTTTTCTTCCCCTGGCTTCTGCAGAAGAAATGCCACAAAACATGCAATGGAAATGCCTATCATGAGCGGCATATTATCAAAACTGCCGGAGACAAAACCTGTGGCCAGATACAGTGTTAAAAATACAATCAATGGCATCAAACCTATAATACTTCCTTTTTTCTTTTCAGACATAACTTTTCCTCCTAACGTATTAATGATTGTCAACTTTATGCGTACGCTTTTTTGATCAGCCTTCCCATACATTTTCTCTAATTCAGATGCTAATTTTCCGCATCTGATAAAAAGACCGTTTTTGTGTGGGATGTTGCTTGTCTTTCTAAAGATACATCACAAAACCACATATGTCAATAATATTTGCATATATTTTTTTATTTTAATGTTATTTTTTTATACATATTGTCATTAAACCTTCTTTTAATACGTCATAATACGTCTAAAAACCTCGAAATACTTCAAAACATCACATTTTGCTTGCGTTCTATTTGTATAGATGCTATAATAAAAAAATGATAACAAACTTTATGTAGCGTTTTTTACAAGGGCATTGCCCTTTATTAAAAAAGACCGGAGATTAATATGTTTAAAATTGAGCGACAAGCTTATATTGAAAATGAATTAAAGAAAAATAAAAGCGTTCTTATTTCTGATTTATGCCAGGCTCTTGACTGCAGCATGGAAACCATACGGCGGGATTTAAAAGAATTGGAAGCGGCGGGAAAAGCACAACGCATATACGGTGGAGCTTTTCTACCAGAAGAAAATGATTTAGGAGTTCCCGCAAAATTAAGGGAAACCTTTTTTCCGATGGAAAAGCGGCAAATGGCAGAGCATGCTCTCAGCTTTATTTCAAAAGGAGATGTCATCATGCTGGATGCCAGCACGACCTGCTTAAAGCTTTCCCAGGCAATTCTGGAAGCAGGGCTTCCCATTACCATAATCACCAATTCCTTAAGAATATGTTATATTTTCAACGAGCAGCCCAATGCTGCTCCCCGCATCATCTGCTTAGGAGGAGAACTTCATGCAAAGACCAACTCCTTCATCGGCTATAAAACCACCAATGAGCTTAACGAATACATTGCAGACAAGTCTTTCATAAGCTGCCCCGCCATCGACATGACCTTTGGACTGACCGACAACAATCTGGCATCGGCCATGGTGCGGAAAGGGATGATCGATCACTCCAGAAAACGTTTTTTGATTGCCGATCATACCAAGTTCTATAGCAATGCCTCTGTTTTGATCGCCGGTCTGTCGGTGGTGGATACAATCATTACAGACAAGCCTCTGCCGTCAAGATGGGAAACTGAATGCATAAATAAAAAAATTCATTTAGAGTATTTGTAAGTTGCCTATCAAAAAGGAGACTGATTATGCAAAACTTTAATTATCACAACCCGGCAAAAATTATTTTTGGCAAAGATTCGGAAAAAGAAATCCAAGCTCTTCTGCACGATTTAAACGTTCATTCACTCCTGCTTGTTTACAGCGGAGATTTCATCAAAACCCTGGGTATCTTTGACACGGTCAAAGATGCCTGCAGAAAGGAAAACATCGTGTTTTTTGAAAATGGATCGGTTGTTCCAAATCCGAAAATAGAACTGGTCCGCCAGCTTACCGCCCTTGGAAAAGAGAAAAATATCGACTTTATTCTTGCGGTTGGAGGAGGCAGTGCTATCGATACAGCAAAAGCTGTGGCCGCAGGCATCCCATATGACGGAGATGTCTGGGACTTCTTCGAAGGCAGGGCCACTCTTTGTACTGCTCTTCCCATGGGCGTTATCAGCACCCTTCCTTCAAGCGGAAGCGAAACTTCCAACTGTTCCATTCTTTCAAACGGACTTCACAAGCTTGGAATTGAAAGTGACGTCATCATTCCACGCTTTGCCATTATGAATCCAGCCTTTACTTTAACCCTTCCACCGTATCAGACCAGCTGCGGAATTGCGGATATCCTGTCCCATCTGCTGGAACGGTATTTTACCGACGTCCCCTTTGTGGATACCACGGATTTCCTGATTGAAGGAGCGGTACAGGCCCTTTTGTTAAACGGAGAACGCTTAATGGCCCATCCGGACGATTATCATGCACGGGCTGAGATTCAGTGGCTCGCCTCCATTGCCCATAACAATCTTCTGGATACCGGACGGGTAGCTGACTGGGGTTCCCACCGCATCGAACACGAGATAAGCGCTCAATACGGTATTACACACGGGGAAGGCATGGCAGTGGTGCTTCTGGCATGGTTAAAATACATGGAAAAAGTAAAGCCGGAAAAACCGGCACAACTTGCAAACCGTATCTTCCACGCAGATTACCATGACCATTCCATATCCGAAATGGCCCTGATACTCCGCCGCCGTTTTACGGAATTTTTCAGAATTCTCAATTTAAGAACCTCTCTGACAGAGATGGGAATCACCAGAGAACATTTTGAAGAAATGGCAGACCGGGCGACTTCAAACGGTACAATCGGACATTATGTTCCTCTGGGGAAAGAGCAGGTGATGGATATCTTAGAGCTGGCAAAATAATGGAAGTCAGACAATATGATTTCCGTGTAGAATAACTTAGAAATAAGCAAAGAAAAAAGCCGGCATGATGCCGGCTACGGACTGCAGATAAATAATTTTAGATATAGCATTGAATATGGGTTATAAATATTCAGTGCTATATTTTTATATTATATTCTCGGTATTTTATATACTAATTCAATATCTTTTTGAGACATATATTTATAGGCACATAGTAAAAAGCCATTACAGAATCCATGTCCAGCCATTTTCTGACCACCCCCTATATTTCTATTCATTAATTGTATGGGTGTTTCATCAGCTTCGTAAGTTTTCTAAGTCTTACTGGCAACATGACTTATTAAAAATATTTACTGTACTCTCCAATCGGAAAACCGCTCTCTAACCCCAATACTCTTGGCCATAAGCCTGTGTCATCAATAATAAAGCCCATGATCATTCCCATATGGGTATGCAAATGCCTGAACTGTGCTAAAATCAAAGTAAATCTATTATATTCGCAATCCGGTGGAGTATCCAATAGCTGGTTATCCGTTAATATTGAAAGATAAACCTTTATTTTTATATCAATATCAAAAAAATAATGATTTATTTCTTCTCTTGAGAGATATTTGCCTGGACTTACCTCTAAGCTGTTTAAATCCTTTTCATGTATATCAGGCTCTGTAAACCCTTTATCTCTTGGATTTATAAACCAAAGATCTAAGGAATGAAGCATATGATAAATGTGTTTCCAACATGGCATTTCACAATAGGCTTTGCTCCATAACTCATCCGGAACACAATCGATCACATTTTTTACCTCCCATAAGGCACGGTATGTCTGTTCTTTTATGATTTCTACAAATAAATTCTCTTCCATATCCAAATCACCTTTTAATTCCAAATGAATCTGTGCTATAAGCATAATGAAAAGATAGATTTAATATCTCTCCGTAACCTTTTAGAAATAATATTGATGATCAATTCTTCTACCGCCGAAATGCTTGCAATAAAACAAACCAAAATGGTTGCTGTATATAATCCTAACCATATATAGAGAAGTGGAAAACAAAATAAAACGATCCCCGCCGCTTTATTCCCATAGGTATGTAAAAAAGCCAACTGTTTGTATCGTATAAAGCCAATGCCTAAGGAAGCCAGACGAATGGCGGCAATCAAAACGATCCAATATACCCCCCATAAAGGCAGTTTAAAACCCGGAAAAAAGAGAAGAAGTACAACAGTGACCATAAACGCATCGGCAATGCTGTCCAGAATCTGACCTTTCTGGCTTATGATATGCATCTTCCGTGCTATCATCCCATCTAAAACATCGCTGATACCACAAAGAAAATAGATCAAAAGAAATTGTCCTGAGAACGGTTTTAAAATCAGCAAAGCCAAGGTTCCTAATATCCTCGTCATAGTAATCAAGTTGGGAATGTTCTTCATTTGAACCTCCGGCATTTTAATCTGGGGTTATCGCCGTTCGAAGCCGGCATGATACCGGCGTTTGGGGCATTCTGTTTTCACGCCTTCTGTTTTTACGCGATCTCCACACCATATACCAATTCATATATTTCTTTCTTATAGGGCCAGAACTCCTTTTCCGTCACAGGCTTTCCATAGCTCATGATCCACAATGGAGTGGGTCTGTCCACAGGTTTTAAGGGCATCTGCTCATAAGGAAACGTATTGGCATGAAATCCCAGCCTGCTGTAAAAGCTCGCCCTGCTCCTGGTCATTGGATCCTTCTCAGTGACTGGCTCTATTTCCAAAAACACAGGCTTTTCTGTTTCGTTCATGACCTCCTGCACCAGTTGTTTTCCATATCCTTTGCCCCTGCACGCTTCCGCCGTGGCCAGATGCTCCAAAAAAACACAGGAGGGCAAGTTCCAGTATCCAAGAAACGCCAGAATTTTTCCTTCCTCTTCAATGGCTCGCACTCCGTAGCAGGGATTTCCGAAAACCCTTTTCTGATCGTCTTTCGTCCGGCGCTCAATGTCAGGAAATGACTCCTTATAAATCGGGTATATTTCCTCAAAACGGGTCTGCGGGTTTTTTAACAACATAATATCAATCTCCTAATCCTTTATCTATAATTGTTTCTGTCTATCAGTGTATCATCTTCTGTCAAAAGAAGCAATGGGAAAGCCTGCCCCATGTTTCCGGAGCAGGCTGGTCTTCCTTTTATATGGTTATTTTATGGTAATTCTGCCCTGACCTGCCGGATTTGCGTAATCAGCACCTACATTGCCGCCTAAATTGCTGCGGATATATGCGGAAAGTAAATCTACATCTGTCATGACCTCGTCCCGGATCACCTTGCTTCCCTTAAACATGGTCAAGCCGTCACCTGCAGACTTTAACATGTAGTTATGGGAGGCAACGGTATAGGTCTTGTTCACATCAAGAGCAGCACCTCCTACCAAGATATCAGTTACTCGGTATGCTCCGTTTACCTTTATAAAGTTACCTTTATCAT
This sequence comes from [Clostridium] saccharolyticum WM1, assembly GCF_000144625.1. NCBI lineage: Bacteria > Bacillati > Bacillota > Clostridia > Lachnospirales > Lachnospiraceae > Lacrimispora > Lacrimispora saccharolytica. Next base: position 3,888,574 of record NC_014376.1, read on the forward strand.
CCACCTGGACATTGGAAGTCTTGGAAGTATCAATGGTATAGGTAAGACCGGATACCTGCAGGAAACCGCCGTTTTCTTTGGGGCAGTTGCGGGAAGCCATCTCCAGGGCATCCTTGATCTGCTGGCCGGTAACTTCCGCAACACAGCCCATATTGCCGAATGGGAACACGGTAAGCGTATCATTGTAAGTGATGTTGCCGGCCTTTATGCTGGCTCTCACACCGCCGCCGTTGGACAATCCGATATCTGCTCCAAGTACGTAACGGTATGCATCTGCACACAGATCACCAAGGTTTGTTTCTGCACTTCTGACCGCACGGTTTCCTGTGGCAGGATCATTCACCGTAAGTTCCACATCCGTGTGTCCGATCACCGTCTTTAATGTCTCATTATACTGGGCCTGAATGGCCTTTACAAATTTGTCTGTATCATAGTCAATTGCTTTTCCGTCAGCCGTCACCGCACTCTTGCCCGGAATCACAAGCTGAATTCCAACAGTCAGGACATTGGGATCCTTGATCTTGTCTCTGTTTGCATCATAAATTTCTTTCCAACGGTTATAAGAGCCTAATTCCCTCTTTGCGATCCTGCTTAAGGAATCACCGGTTTTTACCGTATAAGCGCTGGTGCCTGCTCCTGCCGGAACCTGTGAAACCAGCTCACTGGTGATCGTTCCATCGGTGCGGAGCGTCAGTTTTCCGATATTTTCTAACTTGGTACCGGTCTGGGTAAGAAGCACGTCCTTGCCGTCCTTATTCTTTACGTACTTTCCATATGCTTCATGGGAATGGCCGTCAATCAGCACATCAATCCCCGTGGTATTCTTGATCACACTGTCAGAGGTCCAACGGTCTGTTGTGCCGTTCTCTCCCAAATGGCCTACCAGGACTACATAATTCGCCCCTTCCGCTTTTGCACTGTTTACAGCAGACTGGACCTGCGTGTAAAGCTTCTGTCCATTTTCATCTTCACAAAAACCGTAAATGTAATTTCCGTTACCATCCTGGAAATAAGCCGGTGTGGATTTGGTGAAGCTTTCCGGTGTGCTAGCTCCCACAAAGGCTACTTTCGTATCACCATATGTAAAAATTTTATAGGGAGCAAATACTGTGGTGCCTGTCCTCAAATCCATGAAATTGCTGGAATAGTAGCCGCAGCTTAATTTACCAGCCAGCTCCAGAAAGCGGGGCATCCCATAATCGTATTCATGGTTGCCCGGAACTGCAAAATCATAACCGACCTTATTCATAATGTCGATTAAATATCCTCCGTCTGACAGTGTTCCAATGGGCGCACCCTGAATGGCATCCCCTGCGTCAACCAGTGTCACGTAAGGAGTCTGGGCCTGCATCTCTTTTTTATAGAGAGCCAGTCCCGCATATCCTATGTTGCCGTCAACGCCGCAGTGGACATCGTTGGTGTAGAGGACCACGATATCCCGGTCTGCCGCCAGCGAGGAGAAGGATATGCCCGTTGTCAGGGACATGACCATGAGCAGAGCCAGCCATAGTGACAGAAACTTTCTTTTCTTACTTCCTTTCATTTTTGAAACCCTCCTTTTTAAATTACGTTTTCCTCTATTATATCAGATAAATGTAAAATTAGTATATAATTATTTCGATATTTTTCAATAATTTCATTTCTTTCTCAGGCTTTTCCATGGATTCAGGTGACATAAATACAAAAAAAGGATGTCCTTCCGCCTTAAACTGACATTTTCGGCAGAGGGACATCCCTCTTGATTCAATTATTCCTTTTCGTCACTGATTTCTATTCCAAGCTCCACAAGCTGTTTTGTATCCACCTGAGCCGGTGCTTCTGTCATCAGGCAGGAGGCGTCCTTTACCTTGGGGAATGCAATTACATCACGGATGCTGTCTGCGCCCACCATGAGCATGACCACCCGGTCCAGGCCGTAAGCAAGACCTGCATGAGGCGGAACACCGTATTTAAACGCGTCTAAGAGGAAGCCAAACTGATCCTTCGCCTGTTCCTTTGTAAAGCCCAGCACTTCAAACATCTTGGACTGGATATCGCTCTGGTGGATACGGACGGAACCCCCGCCAAGCTCTGTGCCGTTTAACACAATGTCGTATGCCTTTGCCCGGACAGCGCCTGGATCACGGTCAATCAGCGCCCAGTCCTCATCCATCGGCATCGTAAACGGATGATGCATGGCAGTAAAGCGTCCCTGCTCCTCGGAATATTCAAGCAGCGGAAATTCTGTTACCCATAAGAACTTAAAGTGATCCTTTTTCAGAAGATCAAGCTGTCTTGCCAGCTCCAGTCTTAAGTTGCCAAGTACGTCAAATACTACCTTGTCCCGGTCTGCTGCAAATAAAAGTAAATCTCCCGGCTTTGCTCCCATTGCCTCTGCCAGAGTGTGAAGCTCTTCTTCTGTCATGAATTTTGCAAATGAACATTTATAGGTCCCATCTTCATTGACGGCCAGATAAGCCAGCCCTTTTGCTCCAAAGCCCTTTGCATATTCTACCAGTGCATCGATCTTTTTACGCGGCATGGCTCCCTGTCCCTCAGCATTAATTCCCCGGACAGAACCGCCGTTTTCCAGGGCGCTTTTGAATACGGCAAATTCCGTATCCTTTACCACCTGAGAAACATTCTTAAGCTCCATTCCGAAACGCATATCCGGTTTGTCAGAACCAAAGCGGTCCATTGCTTCTCTCCAGGTCATTCTCGTAAGGGGAAGCTCAATATCTAAATTGCAGATTTCTTTAAATAATTTCTTTAACAGCCGTTCATTCACCTCAAGCACATCCTCCACATCCACAAAGGAAAGCTCCATATCAATCTGGGTGAATTCCGGCTGTCTGTCGGCACGTAAGTCCTCGTCACGATAGCATCTTGCCAACTGGAAATAGCGGTCATAGCCGGAACACATAAGAAGCTGCTTATAAAGCTGGGGAGACTGGGGCAGGGCGTAGAAAGAGCCTGGATGGACACGGCTTGGAACCAGATAATCCCTGGCACCCTCCGGCGTGCTCTTAATAAGAGTGGGGGTTTCGATCTCCAAAAAACCCTCTTCCGCTAAAAATGCCCTTGTTAAGGTAGCCACCTGGCTTCTCACTCTGATGTTCCTCTGGATATCCGGTCTTCTAAGATCCAGGTAACGGTATTTTAATCGTAGTTCTTCCTTTGTCTTGCTGTTCTCTTCAATGGGGAAGGGAGGTGTTTCGGATTCGGAAAGGATTCTTAAGCTCTTTGCCCGCACTTCAATTTCGCCTGTTGCCAGGTTCTCATTCACGCCGCCTGCCCTGCTTTCCACTTCACCTGCCACCGCAATGACAAACTCACTCCTTAATTTTTCAGCCTTTGCAAAGCTTTCCGCTCCGCAGTTGCTCTCTTCAAATATGATCTGCAGGATCCCGGAACGGTCTCTTAAATCAACAAAAATGATTCCTCCCTTATTCCTGCTTTTCTGGACCCAGCCCATAACCGTGACTTCACTGCCCACATTGTCTTTTGTAACCTCTGTACATCTATGGGATCTTTTTAAGCCTAACATTGATTCTGCCATAATTTCCTCTTTCCTGCCCATGTTTTTGGGCATATAGGTATGCCCTTGGGCGTTCCTCTTTCCTGCCCGTTTTTTTGGGGCATATAGGTATGCCCTTGGGCGTTCCTCTTTCCTGCCCGTGTCTTTTACCACATATTGGTATGCCTCAGGGCTTTCCTTCTGATCTTTACTTCAGTGCGTCTTTATAGAATTCCTTAAACTGTGTATACCCTTCCTTCTGAAGGCTGTCTTTCTGGAATTTTTTATTTTTATTCATCTGAGAAACCAGAACGGTCCCACCTTTTGCCCGTTTTTCCATCGCTTCTTTCATGGCCCCGTTCAGCACTTCATCGCTGACGCCCTTTTCTATCAGGAACGCCACCTTATCTTCTTTTCCGGGAACTGTAAAGCCCTCATCCATCAGGATGGTGATGATCCGTTCAAATCCAATGGAAAATCCGCAGGCAGGGGTATCCATGCCCGTGAATTTGCCGATCATCTTATCATAACGGCCGCCGCCTCCTACAGAGCCGGGGAAGCCGTCCACCTGGATCTCAAAAATAGTTCCGGTGTAATAGGACATCCCTCTCACCAAAGTGGGATCAAAAACAATATGAAACTGGCTGGTGGAAATCTGGCTTACGCTGTCCATAATGGCTGCCAGATTCTCCGCCTGCTGCTGATCCATGGAATCCTTTAAGGCTTCCCCCAGGCTGCGCACTCCGGAAGCATCGGGAGCCACCGTTTCAAAAAGGGATAAATATTTATTGATTTTATCCTGGTCATACCCGGCTTCCGCCAGTTCCCTGGCCACGCCATCGCTGCCGATCTTGTCCATCTTATCCAGTATAATGAATACCTGGTCGTAAGCTTCTTCCGGAAAACCACAGAAAGCCGCCATTCCCTTTAAAATATTCCGGTCATTGATCCTTACGGTATATCCTTTAAAGCCGATCTTTCCAAGCAAGGTTGTAGTTGCCAGGATGAGTTCCGTTTCCGCAAGCCTGGTGGAATCTCCCAGTATGTCAATGTCGCACTGGACAAACTGTCTGAAACGTCCTTTCTGGGGACGGTCTGCCCTCCATACACTCCCCATCTGAAGGGATTTAAAGGGCGCAGGAAGAGACGCCGCATTGTTGGAATAATATCTTGACAAGGGAACGGTCAGATCATACCGGAGACCGCTGTCTACCAGATCGTTTTCCGCCTGAGCGCTCTCTAAATTAAGCTTTTCTCCCCGCTTCATGATTTTGAAAATCAGCTTTTCATTGTCCCCGCCCTGTTTGCTGGTAAGGTTCTCGATGTGCTCCACACAGGGAGTTTCAATGGAATGAAAGCCGAAGCCGCCATAGGTTTCACGTATCTGGTTCATTACATATTCCCGTACCTGCATCTCGGCAGGAAGAATATCCTTCATTCCGGTAACCGGTTTCTTTTTTAATGCCATTTCGTTCTCTCCGTTATTTTTTAAATTTTATGGAAGTCCCATTGGACTTTCTTCATCAAATCATGCCTCTATTGTAAATTACATTTCTAAATTTGCAAGCATTTTTTCTTTTCTTGCCAGCATTTCGTCGATTCTGGCAATATACTGTTCTACATCCTTAACATTTTCCACCCGTTCCAGACGGTTTTCTGAAGGAAATACCACCTTGGTGGTGGTTCCTGCCCCGCAGGCTGCAATGGTCTGTTTTTCTTCCATAATTAAAATATTATAGATACAGGCTTTGCCCGGAAGGGAATAACCAACATTTTCAAAATTGCCGGCCATGTTCTTCTGGCGGTACAGGTAATAAGGCTCCTGCCCCATGTTTCTGGCATAGGAAGCAGTCAGGCCGATCATTTCCTCCGTGTTTGTGATCTTTAAATCTCCATACTTATCCTTAAACATGTTAAGGCGTGCCGCACGCTTAATGGCAAGGGAATGAACGGTAATGCCATCAGGCCCAAGAGCCTGAATTTCCTCCATGGTGCGTACTACATCCTCCATATCCTCTTCCGGCAGGCCGATGATTAAGTCCATGTTGATGTTATCAAAGCCCAAAGACCTGGCCATGTGAAACCGGTCCTTTACCATATCTACGGTGTGGCGGCGTCCAATCAGATCCAGGGTTTCCTGCTTCATGGTCTGGGGATTAATGGATATGCGGGTCACTCCGTGGCTTTTTAAAACCTGAAGCTTTTCCAGTGTGATGCTGTCCGGCCGTCCGGCTTCCACAGTAAATTCCTTCACCCTGGTAAAATCAAAGGTGGTTTTCAGTCTGCTTATGAGCATCTCTAAATGAAGGGAGGAAAGGGAAGTAGGCGTCCCTCCGCCGATATAAACCGTATCAAGGGTCCTGCCAGCCATTTTCTCCGCCGTATCATCCATTTCCTTAAATAAGGCTTCCAGGTACTGTTCCATGCGCTTTTCCCATTGTCCGATGGGAAAAGAAGTGAAAGAGCAATAAAGGCAGGTGGTCGGGCAGAAAGGGATTCCGATATACAGGCTGTATCCCCGGTGGTAATCAATGGAGGAAAGCAGTTCCATCTCCCGGCCGGCGATCTCCAGGCTCAAATCTATTTTTCCATCGCTGGTCAAATAAGTGTTTTTCATGTATTTGCGGACTTCATCCTCCGTATAACCCAGGGAAAGCTTTGTCATGGCTATCTTAGTAGGCCGGATTCCGGTTAAAGTACCCCAGGGAAGGGCCATTCCCGTAAGTTCCTGTACCATGCCGTATAGCATCCGCTTGATCCGGTTCTTGGTGTCAAAACGGTCGGAAAAATCTGCCTCTGTGGATGACGATTTTGTGATCTCATTCTCAAAATCCTGAATCGTCAGCTCAAAAGCATCTTTCCATTTCCTCCCCCGTACAAGAAGGCGGTATGCTTCCCCCGGGCTTTCCTCATGGACAAAACCCTCTCCGGGATAAAAAGCCATCAGAAGCTCCCTGATATCCTGTTCAAAGGATTGGTCGTCTAATAATAATCCTATCATATTGTTTCCTCTTTATCCGTCCGTAGATGTTGGACATGGTGAGATACCGGTACGGCGTCTCTTATTCTCGATTTCCAGCCGCCGGGTTGTACACCTTCTCGTGACCGATACTGGTTATGTCCCCATGGCCCGGATAGACAAGAGTTTCCTCAGGCAGGACAAAAAGCCGCTCTCTAATGGAACTTAAGATCATGGACTGGCTGCCTGTAGGAAAGTCCGTTCTTCCCAATGACCCCGAAAAAAGAGTATCTCCGCTTATAAGAACACTTTCTGCTTGGATCAGGTAACAGACTGAGCCTGCGGTATGGCCGGGAGTAAACAAAACTTGGAAGGTTATTCCACCAAAGGAAAGAATGGCTCCGTCCCGTACATATTCATCTGCATTGACCGTGCAGGCCCTGCCGAAAGCGGATGACAAATTGACCGCCGGATCCTTCAGCAGTGCTTTTTCCTGTTCTCCGGCCAAAATCTTCACCTCAGGAAACGCTTCTTTAATGTCTTTCACCGCCAGAATATGATCAAAATGCCCATGGGTTAATAAAACAACCTCCGGGATCAGGGAAAGCTGTCTGCACATATCCAGAATATATGTCCCGTCACCGCCAGGATCCACGATTACCGCTTTTTTTAATGATTCACGGTACATCACATAGCAGTTGGTTCCAAGCTGGCCTACAGGATAGGTCCTTATTCTGAAATCACTCATGTCTTTATCTCCTAACTCAAATTATCTTTATAGAACTCTGCTGCTTATTCGTTCGGCTCATGGCTTGCGCAAAATGAGAAAAACTGCGTTATCCCGCAGTCCTCTCAATGTCTATGACCCCTTCGATTTGTCTTAGCTTATCTACCAGCTTTCTCAGCTCTTCCACGCCGTGGATATCAAAGGTCATGGTAATGGTGGCCTTTCCCTGCTTGTTGGTCCTGGAGTTCATGGAGGTGATATCGATCTGTCTTTCCGTGAACACCTTGGATATATCAACAAACATACCGATCCGGTTATTTGCAAAGATTTTGATTTCCGTAGAATACCGTTCCTTGGTGTCATCGCCCTCTGCCTGCTGCCATTCCGCGTCAATGAGACGGTTTCGTTCATCCTCCGGCAGGTTTAAGACATTGACGCAATCTGTCCTGTGGATGGAGATCCCCCGTCCCCGGGTAACAAAGCCCACGATCTCATCTCCGGGAACCGGACTGCAGCACTTGGAAAAACGGACTGCAAGATCATGGATCCCCTTTACCACGATTCCGCTGCCGGAACGCCGCTTCACAGGCAGCCTGCTGCTCATATCTTCTATATCATTTAAAATGCTGTTGTCCGTCACATCCTTTTTAAGCTTTTTATTCCGCTCATCCACCATCTTATTGATGACCTGGCCCTCTTTTAGGCCTCCGTGTCCGATGGAAGCAAGGACGGATTCCCAGTCACGGAAGGCATAGCGTTTCATGACCTTTTCCTGGTATTCCGGCTTGTTGATCTCAGGGTAATTGATTCCCTTTGTCTTGCAGTACCGGTCCACCATTTCCTTGCCGCGAAGGATGTTATCTTCTTTCAGCTCCGTTTTAAACCACTGATTGATCTTGTTCTTGGCCTGGGTGCTTTTTACCATATTCAGCCAGTCCCGGCTGGGGCCTCTGCTGTTCTGGGATGTAATGACCTCCACCTGGTCCCCATTCTCGATCACATATTCTATGTTCACTAATTTTCCATTGACCCTGGCTCCCACCATTTTATTGCCTACCGCGCTGTGGATGGAGTATGCAAAATCAATGGGCGTGGAACCGGCGGGAAGATTTTTCACGTCTCCTGAGGGAGTAAAGCAGTAAACACTGTCGGAGAACAGATCCAGATCTCCCTTTACCATATTCAGGAATTCCTTGTTATCGGACATGTCCTTCTGCCATTCCAGGATCTGGCGCAGCCAGCTTAGCTTCTCTTCCTCTTTGCCTGCCGCCACCTGTCCGCTTCCGCTTTCCTTGTATTTCCAGTGGGCGGCAATTCCGTATTCTGCAGTGCGGTGCATCTCGTAAGTACGAATCTGTATCTCAAAGGGCTGCCCGTTATTTCCAATGAGAGTGGTATGGAGGGACTGGTACATATTGGGCTTGGGCATTGCTATATAATCCTTGAAACGGCCGGGAATGGGCTTATACATTTCATGGATCACCCCAAGGGCAGCGTAGCAGTCCTTGACGCTGTCTACGATGATTCGTACTGCAAACAGATCATAAATCTGGTCCAGGGTCTTGTTCTGGTTCACCATTTTTTTATAGATGCTGAAAAAATGCTTTACACGGCCGTCTACCCTGGCTTCGATCCCTCCGGACCTTAAGTGGTCCTGCACTTCATCCACAATGCTCTTTACAAAGGTTTCCCTGGCATCTTTTTTTAAGGATATTTTTTCTGCCAGCTCATAATAGATTTCCGGCTGTAAATATCTTAAGGACAGGTCATCAAGCTCGATCTTGATCTTGGAAATACCAAGGCGGTGGGCAATGGGGGCATAGATTTCCATGGTCTCCTTTGCCTTTTCCTTTTGTTTTTCCGGTTTCATGTACTGAAGGGTCCGCATGTTATGCAGGCGGTCCGCCAGCTTGATGATAATGACACGAATATCCTTTGCCATGGCCAGAAACATTTTCCGTAAGTTTTCAGCCTGGATCTCCATCTTATCCATGGACCAGGAGATCTGGGTCAGCTTGGTGACGCCGTCTACCAAAAGGGCTACCTCTTCTCCGAATTCAGCTTTCAGCTCATCCAAGGACATGATGGTATCCTCTACCACATCATGGAGGATCCCGGCGGCTATGGTCTCCTTATCCATCTCCAAGTCAGCCAGAATAATGGCAACACAAAGAGGGTGAATGATATAGGGTTCACCCGATTTGCGTCTTTGGTCCTTATGCGCTTCTTCCGCAATATGATATGCTTTTTCTATCATCGTGATATCATCAGAAGGATGATATCTCCTTATGCTGTGGACCAATTCTTCATAAAGCACGTCCGGGCTGGTAAAATCAGCCGGAGCTTCCAGATCGATATCTACCTTCCGCTTCTCCGGACGTTCCATCTCCAAAGCTGCCAAATTATTCTGTTCCATTTTCGGATTATCTGCCATATGCCGTCACCTTTTTTTGTAGCATTCCTGGTTTTCACCTGTTTTTTAAACGTAGTTAACATTCATTATAATTATTTTTGTCGAAAAATGCAATTAATTTTTCTTTTTCCCCTTCTTCAAGGAAGGCCCCTTCCAGGGCGTACCGGTTCATCTGTCTTAAATCTGCTTCTGTAAAGCCCATGTATTTCTTAATAAGTTCCCCTTCCTTTTCCAGGGTAGTATCAGAAACGGTCATGTTATCCGTGTTATAGGTAACCCGGATCCCCCGGTCATAAAAGGCCTTTAAGGGATGGTCCTCAATGGAGGGTACCGCCTTTGTCTGAAGGTTGCTGACCACACACATCTCTAAGGTAATCTTTTCCTTTTTTAGAAGGTCCATACATGCCTCCGAACGGATTGCCGCGCATCCGTGTCCGATCCGTTTTGCCCCATAATGGACCGCCTTTATGATATTTTCATAATCTCCGCACTCTCCTGCATGGATGGTAAATGGAATGTCCTTTTGCCCGGCCGCCAGAAAGAGCGGCTCAAAATGCTCCATGGGGATCATCCCTTCCGGTCCTGCAAGATCCACTCCCACGACTCCCTTCCCTAAGTAGGCCTGGGCCAGTTCAAAGGTTTCCTCATTTTCCCGGTCCGGCCCGTTTACCATGGCGCAAAGAAGAATGCCTGCTTTCATCCGTGACTTTTCTGTCCCCTTCTTAACGCCTCTTATGACCGCTTCCAATACTTTTTCCTTGGACAGTCCTTTACCCGTATGAAGCTGGGGGGCAAAGCGTATCTCACTGAGGATCAGTCCCTGGGAAGCCAGTTCCTCCGTCAAATGCCAGGAAGCCAGTTCCAGAGCTTCTTCGGTCTGAAGCAGCCTCCCCGGCAGATCAAAGCACTTTAAATAATCCACCAGGCTTTCACAGTTATCTCCTGCAACAAGGCTCTTTCTTCCGCCCTGCCCTTCAAAATCATATCCAATCTGCGCAGAAAGCAGCCTTACCGTATCAATGGATAAGGAGCCATCCAAATGCAGATGGAGGTCTGTTTCCAATCGTTTCATAACGATCCCTCCTTCTATACTAATGAAAACATTTTATCATACTACGGGAAAAGTAACAATTATTTCATTTTGCTTTCTGCCAGCCTGTCAAGCATAGGTTTTACGGCTGGCCATACCAGGGGATTCTTTCAGAAATCATAAGACAGGAATTGTGATAAAATCAGGATTGATTTACTGTTCAGAAATGAATGGTCCGGAAATATATATTTTATTCCAGGATGATACAAGACCGGATAGACCGGAAAATCCTCCGCCGCGGTGTATCAGGGTAATTACGAAAACCTACCAGCAGACGGAGGATATTTCATCAGGGTGCCATATGACGTTTCATGGTATGATTCAATTACAGACGCACTGCTTAAACAAAGGCAATACCGCCTCAAAGGATTGCCTGCTGTATTCATATGCCGCTATTTTATCCACTCCGTTACCAACTTCATCCAGATCATAGGGATTCCGGAATGCTGCCATAACCATGGGGATCTTTAATTGTTCCAGTTCTTTAGCAAGGGAACTCTGTCCACGGTTTAAATGCCCATTATAGGTGCCGAGCACCAGATTCGTATATCCCTTACTTTCTACCTTTTTCAGTATTTCGCCGATTTCACCGGGATCGGGATCTATGGAAAAAGAGTATGCATCTCCTCCAAACCTTTCCTGCATATATGCTGCAAACAGCAGATCATCCATGAATCGGCTGGAGGCCAAAGTGGAACGATCGGCGTAACAGCTTAAAAATACAGGATTATCTCCCAGCAGATGGCAGTATCCCCTTTCCCGGTTTGTAAACCGTATGCTTTCGCGAAACAGCGACTTTACAAACTGCTCCGGTTCTTTTCCCGATTTTTTTCCCGTATCTGCATGGGGGGAAGCATACCTTTTCTTGTATGCAAGGATCCGCTCCACGGCATCGTCGATCCGGGACATGGGAATCTCGCCGGTTTCCACTGCTTTTTCTATTTCCCTTGCCGCTTCCGCCGCAAGGCCTGCCGTATGGGAAATGAATATCAAATCAGCACCTGCCTTAATGGCCTTTTTCGCTCCGAAAGCAGTACCAAAATATTCTTTGATGGCATTCATTTCCAGGCAATCCGAAATCACCAGTCCCTGAAAGCCCAGTTTTTTTCTCAGTATTCCCTGGATCATGGTTTCTGACATGGTGACCGGTAAATTTTCCTTTTCAATTCTTGGAAACAATATGTGAGCAAGAGTTACCGCCGGAACCCCCTTACGGAAAGCTTCTTTAAACGGAACCAGTTCCTCTTTCTCCAGTTCTTCATAGAATTTTCCGATACAGGGCAGGGAAAGATGGGAATCCACTGCCGTATCCCCATGTCCCGGAAAATGCTTTACCGAACACATGATTCCGGAATCTAAATATCCTTTCACCATTTCACAGCCGTATTCGGTAACTACGGTGCTGTCCGGACCAAAGCTTCGTACACCGATTACCGGATTATGGGGATTGTTATTAATATCCAGAACCGGAGCCAGATTGAAATTGATCCCCAGCTCTCTCAATTCCTGCCCCGTAAGCAGTGCCGCCTCATATGCATTTTTCTTATCTCCGGTCTGTGCAAGAGCCATTGCTCCCGGTATGTTGACCGATTCTTCCGGAAGTCTTCTTACAACTCCGCCCTCCTGGTCGATGGTGATAAAAGCATATTCTCCGGTTTCTTCTTTCACCAGCCTTTGAATGGAATCACAAAGTGCCCTCAGCTGATCCCTGCTTTTAATATTATGGGAAAACAAAATAACGTTCCCCACTTTATGCTCTCTTACCAGCCCTGTCATTTCTTCCCTTAATTCCCCGGCTGGAAAACCTGCCACCATCATCTGTCCGATCTTCTGTTTTAATGTCATTTCCCCCATACTCACGTCACCCCTTTCATCCATAAAGATGATATGCCTTTTTGCGTTCTGAAAATGCTTTTGAATCCCGTTCGAAACCAGCCAGCAATTCTTCCTTTGAAGCTGTTTTCCCTGTAAGCTGGTCTGAGCCGAACAAAAGATCTTCCATTGGTCTGGTACTTCCCTCATAAGGATCAAGGAAAGCAAAGCGGTCTTCATAAATGGTCCTTATTGCATCAAGAAGCTCCAGACCGCAGACCGTGGACCGGAAGGCCCGGCAGTCCGTAACGTGGATATGGACTCCTTCGCAGGCTTCTCCCTGAAACTTTGAAAAAAATGGGGTGAAATAAGCGGTCGAAAACAACACGCCGGGAAGCTTTTTCTCTGTCATATATTTCACAAGCTTACCTGCATTTATAAATGGCGCACCGATTATTTCAAAAGGTGCTGCAGTTCCCCTTCCTTCCGAAATATTTGTTCCTTCAAAAAGACAGGCTCCTGCATACACCAGTGCAGTCTCATATCTTGGCATTGCCGGACTTGGCATGACCCACACATGGCCGGTATCCGGATGCATGGTATGCCTGCTTAAACCTTCACAGGGAATTATTGTCAGCCGGCAGCCAAGGTTCTTCTCCGCATTTACCATAAGGGCCAGTTCTCCCACGGTTAACCCATAGCGCATACACAGAGGATATGCCCCTACAAAGCTTTCAAATCCGGGCTTTAAGCAGTTTCCCTCCACCAGATCTCCCAGAGGATTATAACGGTCCAGGATAATCAGCTCCTTATGAAACCTTGCGCACTCTTCCAGTGCATAGATCATCGTTGATATGTAGGTGTAATATCTGACCCCCAGATCCTGGATATCATATACAACGGCGTCTACCAGATCCAGCATTTCCCTGGTCAGCCTCTTTGAATTTCTCCGGTACAGGCTGTATACCGGCAATCCGGTATCCGGGTCCTTGTAATCCTCAACATCTCCGCCTGCTCCTATATTTCCCCTGACGCCGTGCTCCGGTCCAAACAGGGCCGTGAGCCGGAATTTTTTATGAAGTATGTCAATGGTAGAATTCAAATTCCTGTCAACGCCTGAAATAGAAGTGATCAGACCCAGACGTTTCCCGTCAAAGACCTTATGCCAGCGGTCCACACAATCGATCCCGTTTTTTACCATAACCTGCCTCCTGCCGGATTAAACGGATATGCCTGCATATCCAGTTAATCACTGCCATCCATACGATTATCGGAAGTGGTTTTACACTTCCGATAATATAACCTTTTTTTGTTCCTGATCCAAATCAAAAGCCTCCGCATATCCGGTTCTTGCCAGACAGCCGTTTACCCTCATGAGATGCTCATAATACTCTTTATAGGGAAAAGACGGGCTGTGCACGGCAAACCAATGGGTGTCAATGGCCTTTTTCCATAGCTCAAATCCTTCTTTTGAAACTTCCAGGTAAATATATTTTTCAAAGCCAGCCGAATCTTCCCAGTTTTCCGCATAATAGGGTCCTTTTGCGAAATGAGCACTGTATTTCCTCTCAAGCCCGGGAAGTCCTGCAAAAAACTGGGCATCCTTTACGATCCTGTGGGTTGTTTCATGGTCCTTATGCATGCTGTTCTTCCAATGGGTCAGCAATGCAGCGGGCCGGTATTGGCGGATTATATCGCAGAGCTGAAACCGCACCTCATCATTGTCCGGCAATTCTCCATCTGTGTAAGGCAATACCACAGCCTCCCCTCCCAGCATTTCGGCAAAGGAATGGGCTTCCTGTTCCTTTTGTATTCTGTATTCTTCCACCGGCATACCAGGCGGATTCCCTCTTTCCCCGCCGGTCAATGCTACGGTAACGATCTGACAGCCCTTTAATGCCATAGTCGCCAGGAATCCGCCGCTTGTCAGCTCTGCATCCCCCACATGACCGCCGATTGCCATGATGCACTTTCTTTCCCCGTTCATCGGTCCTTCCATTCCTTCCTCATATCCGCCCAGGTCCTTACAATACGGAATCCTGCGGCTTCATAAATATTTCTTGCGGGATTATTTTCTCCGGTAAAAAGACTCATAAAATCTGCACCCATTTCCTTCAGACTTGTGCATAGCCTGCAAAACAGGGCCGTTGATATCTTTTTCCCCCGGTAATCCGGATCCACGCCGATTCCGCAAAAAAATCCCCTCCCGCTCTTTTCCACATCCAAAGGCCCTGTAAAGCCGATCACTTTGCCATTGTGTGCTGCGATCAGAATGGGACGGCTGTGTTCTCCCTTTGCCGTTTCTCCCAGAATATCTCTTTCCCACAAAGGATTATGGAACTTATGTATCATTTCCTCCATACCGTAATGCCTGCCAGAATCATAGACTTCTATTGTAATGCCCTCTTTTTCCAGTTCTTCTATGAGGTCTGCCGCAAAATCCGGCACCAGATAATCATTAAGGTCCAGATAATAGCTGTTCTGCATGGCAAAATCACGGTACTTACAATTTTTAAAGAAAAGATAGGCATTGCTCCCCACATCCACTCCCGGAGCATTGGGATGATCCGCCTTCTTTTTCCCTGGAATATACCAGGAAAACATCATGGGATTAAAGAAAACAATTTCGATCCTTGAAACTTTGCTTTCCTTCCGAAGTCTGTCTTCCAGACAGGCGAGCATTGCTTTTCCGATTCCCCGGCCCTGCATTTCCTTTTTTACAACAATCACGGACAGATAAGCCCGGTCCTCACCGTTTAAGAAGCAGCCGGAAGCAAATCCCCAGCCATGCTCCTCTAAAATGGTGATCTTATGTACCTCATCTGCCTGGTTTTCCATAAAAAATCCGGAAAAGGCACTCTGGTTTTCCAATGGCCGGAACAATACTTCTTTTGCCTTGACCGCATCTTCAAACAATTCAAAAGCGATTCCTGCATTCTCTTGGTTCAAATCCAAAAATTTCATTCCGACCGCTCCTTATCCTCAAAAAACTGAGGCAGATATTCCTTATGTGCTTCCAACAGCTCAGAAAGCACGGCCTTTGCTTCTTTCTGGGAGCCAACCAGGGGATTGATCATTAGGGCCAGCAGGGCCTTCTGCCGGCTTCCTGTTACGGCCGCCTGGCAGCCTGCAATTTCAAAGGATTTGATCTGCTGCAAAAGACCATTGACCGTCCACGGCAGTTCCACGCCATTTACCGGAACCGGTCCTTCCTTTGTGATCCTGCAGCTTACTTCCACGATCTCATCGTCCCTAAAATTTTTAATGGCACCTCTGTTTACGGTGTTTACCACCTGAATATCTCCCTTGTCATTATAAATGGAATGGATCAGATTGCATGCCGAATCACTATAATGGGCACCGCCCCGCTGTGACAGCAATTCCGGTTTTTCATTCAATTCCGGATCCTGATACAGCTCAAACAGCTTTTTTTCCACCTGTTCCACAAGCTCGGCTCTGGTCTCATGTTTTTCATACTTTTCCAGGGCTTCTTCCAGATAATCTTTTGCCATATAGTAATATCTGTGATAGGAGCATGGCAGCACTCCAAGCTCTTTTACAAAATCATTGTCCCAGGTGACTGCCTTGATATTCTTCACAGTGCCGCCTTCGCCCCAATGGCTGATCACATCTTCCGTCATGTCCTTTCCATCCGCTTCCACTCTGGTCACGTAAACCATATGATTTAAGCCGCCCATGGTAATTTTCACCTCTTCCATGGACTTTCCAAGCTGATCCGCCACTGCTTTATGCATGCCGTAAGGTATGTTGCACAGTCCGATGAACCTCCGAAAGCTGCTGTATCGGTTCAATCCCTCCATGACCATGCCCACCGGGTTCGTAAAATTAATCAGCCATGCTTCCGGGCACAGCTCCTCCATGTCTTTGCAGATATCCAACAGGACCGGTATGGTTCTCATCCCTTTGAACAAACCTCCAGCCCCATTGGTTTCCTGGCCAAGGAGTCCGTGCTTTAAGGGGATTCTTTCGTCCTTCACTCTGGCCTGGAGCAGTCCGACCCGCAGCTGGGTAACTACAAAATCAGCTCCGGAAAGAGCCTTTCTCCGGTCCAGGGTTGTATGGATTTCCATTGGAACTCCTGCTTTTTTTACCATGCGCTTTGCAAATTCAGCTACAATCCCTAACTTCTCCTGGCCCTCCGGGATGTCCACCAGCCATAGTTCCTCCACAGGCAATGATTCGTACCGTTTTAAAAATCCGTCCACCAGCTCCGGTGTGTAACTGGACCCTCCTCCGATTGCCACGATCTTCACACCTTTTTTCATGACTGAACGCCTCCTTCTTTGCTTTGCAGCAATAAATACAGGGCTCCGATTCTCCCTGCCATGTTTCCCTGTTCACAGGCCTCTATGGCCGTATACGGTTCCAGATGGGGATACAGGGTATATACCGCTTCTTTCATATCCCTTATAAATATCTCATTTTCACTGATTCCCCCGCCGATTAAAAGGATCTGGGGATCCACCGTAACTGCAAAGTTACCGATTACCATTGCACCCTTGTATAGCCATTCCCGGTATATCCGGTTAATATCCGGGTGGTCTAAATGGCTGAAAATATACGATCCGTCCACTTCCCTGCCAAGGATTTCCGATCCTTTTCTCACCAGAAGAGAGGTGGCTCCTGCCCCTTCTGCCGCCGGCTTTCCGTCCGCCTCCCGAAGGCCGACTCCGGTAAAGCCCACCTCACCGGATTTAAAGTGGCTGCCCCGGTGCAATTTCCGGTTTATGATGATGGCGCCGCCGATCCCGGTCCCAAAGGTGACCATACATATATCCTCATAGCCCCTTCCTGCTCCCCGGACCATTTCTCCCAATGCGGCACAATTGCTGTCATTTTCAAGTGCTACGGGAATCGGATATTTCCTGTTTATCTCATCGTTTAAACGATATGCCCTGAAATTGGCTCCAACACTGAAATCCGTATTTTCTCCTGTCACCGGATGGATAAAGCCGCCCATGCAGATAGCAATGCCGCTTATCTGATCCACATAGGTTTCCACGATCTCCATGAACTGCCGGAGAAACCTGGCCGGCTGTTTTTCCGTTGGTGCGCTTCCTTCATGAAGGACCCGGTATTCCGGGTCCATAAGACTGTACTTTATGTAAGTACCGCCTATATCAATTCCCAGGTATTGTTCCATATCCGTTCCTTTCTTCCATCTCCCGTAATATGATCCTGACAGCTCCCTGGGCGGCCTCTCCCCTCATCTTCATAATTTCCAGCAGTGGAAATCTTTTTTGAGCCTTTTCACGGAACAGGTGGTATATTTCTTTATTTTTCATCAATACGCTTCCGCTCACCACCAGAGAGACCGGATAATCAAAATGAATCAGTACGGCTCCGGCCAGCTCCGCCAGGTCCCCGGCACAATGGTCCAAAATCTCAATGGAAGCCTCATCCTTTTCCCGGATCCCTTCTTCCAGCAGAGGGGCCAGGGCAGCGATCTCTTTTTTGCTTCTTCCAGTCTGATACAGCCAGGTGATTAAATCTTCCACGGATTCCGCATTAAGGAAGCGGAATGCTTTTTCCTTCAATAAGGTCCGGCCTGCTCTGCCGTCTTCTGCCCTCACCACTGCTTTTAATATATCTCTTCCAATGGCATAGGCACTTCCGGCGTCATCGATGATGTGACCGTAGCCGCCGGCCCGGAACTTAACCCCGGACTCATGGATCCCGCAGCAGATGGAACCGGTCCCGGCAATTAAAATAACGCCTTCCGGTTCCTCCAGAGCGCCTGCCAGAGCTGTTTCATGGTCTCCCACCAGCCTGATGACTCCCTGCATCCCCTGTTCTTTCAATTTCCCGGTCAGCAGCTCTGCCGTATCCCGGTTGCTGATTCCGGCGGCTCCAATGCAGATCCCTTTGCAGTCCCTCAGATTCAGACCTGATTGTTCCAGTTCTTTCTTTAAGTCCGTCAAAGTATGTTCTACCGATTCCCGGGACTGTCCATTGATGTTTAAAGGCCCTAACCGGAATTTTTTTATAAGGCCGCCATGAAGTCCTGCTGCCATTACGGTGGTGGCGGTCCCGCCTCCATCCATTCCTATCACAAATGGTTCTTTCAACTTATTTCCTCCATTCTTCCTTCTCTTATCCCTTTACCGCGCCCACCGTTACTCCTTCCAGAAAATATTTCTGCAAGGCAAAGAACAGAATAAACATGGGCAATGCCGAGATGGTTGCGCCTGCCATCATAGGGGAAAAGTAAGTGGTATTTGCAAAACTGAAATTTTTAAGCCCCACCTGGATGGTCTGCATCTGCTCGTTGTTGCATACCAGAAACGGCCAGAAAAAGGTATTCCAGTTTCCCATAAAAGTCATGATTGCCATAACGGATAAAATTGTTTTTGAAATAGGCATGACGATTTTTATCAGGATCTGAAACTGATTGCAGCCTTCTGTTCTTGCCGCTTCCAAAATGGAGGTGGGAAGGGATGAAAAGAACTGCTTCGCCATAAACACATTGTAGCAGGTGACCAGGGACGGCACGATCAATGCGGTATAAGTATCTGTCAGCTTCAGTACATTGGCTACCAGGATATAAAGAGGGACCTGTGTGACCTGATAGGGTACCATCATCGCAAACAGCAGCAGGAAAAATAATATTTTACTTCCGGGAAATCTTATTTTTGCAAACGCATACCCTGCCATTCCGGCAAAAACCACATTGCTTAATGTGACGGTGCTTGCAACGATCATGGAATTTACAATCCACCGGAACGAGCTTTTGCTGAATCCAAAAAAGAATTTATAGGAATCCAATGTATAATATTTGGGGATCAGAGTGTAACTGGCTGCCCCTATCTCATTTGGCGCCCCAAAGGAAGAGATAATCATGTAATAAATCGGAAACAGGGTCAGGAGACCTAAGATAAGCAGGATGGCTGTCATTATCACAGTTCTGAACACTAATTTATATTTTTGATCGTTTCCATATTGTCTGAATAAACCCATACCAGCCCTCCTAGTACTCTACGTCTGCAGCCATTACCTTAAACTGGAAAACTGCAAAGACTGCGATGATTCCTGCCAATAATAATGCCTGGGCACATGCCTCTCCATAATTAAAATATTTGAAGGCATTGTTAAATATCAATAATCCCACCATGGTAGTGGCATTATCCGGCCCGCCCCCTGTCATTAAAAACGCCGTCTGAAATGTCTGAAACGCATTGATCACTCCTGTTATGGTGAGAAAAACGGTGGTCGGCTTGACCATAGGCCATACAACGTACTTGATTCTCTGTAAAAAAGTCGCTCCATCAATATTGGCAACCTCATAATAGGTGGGATCAATCCCAAGCAATGCGGCCACATAAATAATAACGGTAGGACCGATGCCTGAGAATATCGTCATGATGATCAGCGACAGCATGGCTGTTTGAGAACTGCCAAGCCAGTTCTGGTTCTGGATTCCAAATGACCGGATCACGGAATTTAACAGACCGCTCGGCAGAGGATCAAATATCCATTTCCACACAAAGGAGAGGGCTACTCCCGATGCAATCCCGGGCAGATAAAATACTGCTTTAAAAAATGACTGGCTCCTTTTCTTAAAGGGGACTAACAGAATAGAGATGATGAACGCCACGAGGATGGAGACGGGTACCGTTACGGCCGTATACACCACAGTGTTCCAGATGGATTTAAAGAAAAGTCCGTTCTTTAATGTGTTACTGTAATTGGCAAATCCCACAAACTCTGTTTTTAAAGGCTTATAAGTTTGAAAGCTTACAATCGCTGCCTGTACAACCGGATATAACGTAAAAATAATAAATGACAAAATGGGCACGAGCACGAAGACATACCCCCATTTGGCGTCATTGTTTAATCGTTTTTTTTTCTTTGCTGCCTGCATACCCATTACCCTCTCCCTTCTCTCTAAAAACACAATGATCCTGCGGATAAGAAATGGGCATTGGCACCTGTTACGATTACCAATGCCCGAAAAATCATGAGATTCTATGAAACTCATTTTTCATTAATCCATGACACAGCCTTCCTCGCCAAAGGCTTCCACAGCAGCCTTTTTAATGGCTTCATGCATCTCCTCCGGAGTGATTTCTCCAGCTAACAAACCCTGGAATTTTGGCAGAATAACCTCTTCCTCAATTTTTATGGCCTTTGCCCCTAAATCAGCCGGAATGTCAGGTCTGGCTTCCGCAACCTGGGTAGCAAGATTTTTAACTGCTTTTGTATTGTTCTCATTTTTGCCTTCCATGGGCGGAAGGGCTGCAAATGCTTCCTCTCCGGATTTGCATATGGGGCTGATATAAAGTTCCTGACAGGTTTCTGCCGCTCTTTTTCCGCTTGCCAGGAAATAGGCGGCCTTTGCCACGTTCTTTAAATGCTCCGGACTTGGTTCATCTTTTCCGCGGAAGCACACATATCCGTCTACCGCACCCTGCGCCTGCTGGATATTTCCCTGGAACGTAGGAACCGGCAATACAATGTATTCCACCTCCTGGCTTCCTTCTACTGCACTTCCGTCCTTTGCAGCCAGCTTTTTATTATTATCGGTAGCAGACTTTTCAAAAACCGACAGCCCCTTGCCGGTGATCATGGTCTGCCCGGTTAAGAACATGTTCCATCGTTTTCCCGCATCAACGGAGCTTAGTTCTTTCGGCATGGAGCCATCATCGATTAAGGCCCTGATGTCTTTTAAGAACGGAACCAGTTGACTGCTGGTGTATGTATACTTCAAATCCTTATTAAAGGCGGAAGGCATACCTGCATTTTTAACAAAAATCGAAAAATAATCCTTTGCCGCTACGCCTGAGCAGGCAAAAACAAAGCCGTACCGGGAATAGCTGTCTCCGTCTTTTACAACGCCCTTTTTGACGGCTTCCCGGAATTCATCATAGGTCCAGCCATTTTCCTGGATTCCCTTCCAGTCAATTCCTGCTTCCTCCAGCATGGCCTTGTTTCCGCCGATCGCCTGTACCTCCACATAGGCCGGGAATCCATAAAGCCCGTCGCCGTTTTTGAAATAGTTTATAATATCCGCATTGTAATCTTCTATCATTTCCTTATCCGCATATTGGGAAATGTCTACCAGCATTTCCGTGTCCAGATATTTCGTGACTCCGTTAGAACCGATGAATGCGATATCAGGCGGAGATCCTGCGTTTACCTGAACATCCAGCTTTTGCGTAATATCTTCCCAGCTTGCCGTTGTGATCTGCAGCTCCATTTCGGGATTGGCTTCGTTGAATTCCTTTGCATATTCCACCAGTTTATCCTGATAGGATGCAGAAACAGGCGGAAGCAATGCCTTGACAATGTCTTTTCCATTGCTCTGCTGTACCGCAGTGCCCTTTGCGGCAGTTTGGCAGCCAGCCAGTGTACTGGCCATGATGGCTGCTGTCAATAGTACGGATAGTTTTCTTTTTTTCATGTTTTCCCCTCCATTATTTTTATATCTGGTCTATCGCATAACGCACATGTCCACGTGCCTTTGCCAGCTTCTCCCTCGCCTCCTGTGCCCTGCATCCCGATAAAATGGATACAATCGCTGTCTTTGCATGGCCGTCTGCACAAGCCAGTGCTTCCTTGGCCTCATTCCGGCTGCATCCCGTGGCCTCCATTACGATGTTCTCCGCCCTTTTTATCAGCTTTGTATTTGTCTGTACCACATCCACCATCAGGTTCTGGTATGCTTTCCCTACACCCACCATGGCAGCAGTGGATATCATATTACAGACCATCTTTTCTGCCGTACCTGCCTTCAGCCTGGTAGAACCGGTCAGGATTTCCGGGCCCACCACCAGTTCAACGGTGATCTCCGCTGCTTCCGCCATAGCGGAACCGTTGTTGCATACAATGGCCCCCGTCCTGCATCCGGTTTTTCCTGCATACCGCAGTCCGCCTAATACATAAGGAGTCCTGCCGCTTGCGGCAATGCCGATGACCACATCATCTGCTGTCAGATGAATGTTTCTTAAATCTTCCTCTCCCAGGGTTTCGCTGTCTTCCGCACCTTCCACGGCTTTTATAAAAGCACCTTCTCCTCCGGCAATCAGCCCTATCACTTTTCCCGGTTCCACGCCAAATGTCGGCGGACATTCTGCCGCATCTAAGAGTCCCAGCCTTCCGCTTGTACCGGCTCCCATATAGATCAGCCGGCCGGTTCCTTCCAGACTTTTCGTGCACCATTCTACGATCCTGGCGATTTTATCAAGCTGGGATTTTACTGCCTGAATTACCTCTTTGTCTTCTTCATTCATAATACGGATTAAATCCAGAGGAAGCATTTCATCAAGATTCATGGTTTTTGGATTTCTGGCTTCCGTGACCATATTAGACAGATCAATCATCCGTATTCTCCTTTCCTAAGACATACCTTTCTCTTTCATTTATGTCTTACTTATTTTCTTCCTGGTTTCCATTTTCCTTTCCTCCAAAGCTGTTTCCATTATATATTTATGAACTCTTTTTGTCAAAGAATTTCATTTATTACGAATTATTTTTTCACACCTTGAAATAATGTGTCAAATTTTGACATTATATTCGACATTTTTCCTTATATTTTTATACAATTCTACATTCTACTTACGCTTTTTAATCATTACACTCTGAAAAAAATCTATTTTCATCAGCACCTGATCCTTCTTCTCCTGCTGGTTTTGTCGTTCCATAAAATAAGCAGGTCAGAAAGTATGGAAATATACTACATTTCTGACCTGCAAAAGCAATGAGTTCTGTAAACCTTGGTATTAGTCCGCCAAGCTTTGTTTTACCTGATTTGCACTACTCCATCTACGACCCACTCTCCATTTGCATTGACAGCATAACCGTCCGGGGTAATGGTCCCCTTAAGCATAGCGCCATATTTGTATTGCGTTGTCTGAAGATCCGGATTGAGATAATAGCATTTTCCGTTAATCCATTTCCAGCCCATAGCCATAGCACCGTATGAGCCATCATGATTTTCGCTCATGTAGTACCAGCTGCCGTCTCCATCCAGGTACCAGCCGGTAATCATATATCCTTCTGTGTCGAAACGGTACCATGACACCTGACCTTGATAGGAACACTGATACCATTCATTTTTTGCGTATGTTCCATCTTTCTTAACCGCCTGCCAGCCTCTGGTATTCTGCTTCCATTCTACGTTGGGATTGGTTTCACGGGACTTTGTAACCGTTCTGCCGGAATCTTCCTCTCTGTCTTTGCTGCCGGGACGGTCTGGTTTTTCGGGAATTTCTGGTTTTTCAGGAATTTCCGGCTTTTCAGGAATCTCTGGCTTTTCGGGGATGTTTGGTTCTTCTGCAAGTTTCACATCGTCTCGGTCACGAACTCGTATACGGGGAACAGAATCCTCAGAATCACCTATGACAGTTCTGGATGAAAGTCCTACCGCAGACATATAGGCACCGATTTTCAGATCCTTTATTACCTTATCCTTCGTAATATATCCGTCGATAAAGATTCTTGCAGGTTTCCCTGACTGATCCTGGAGCATAATCGTTTCTACCAGATTATTCGGTGCATCAACGGAAATAACCTTGCCGCTTACCGTGACCAGACTGCCCAGGTTTTTGCCCTCATAAGCTTCTTGGGTGGTTTCCTTAACAGGCTCTGGAAGTTCCTTTCTATCCGCATCAATTACCATAAGTTTTTCTACTGCCAGCTGTCTCTCTCCCTGATAAGAAGAAGTTTTTCCAAACACTCTGATGGTCTGGCCCGTTCTTATATCTCCGGATACGGGAAATAGATTAATTCCGCCGGTTTGATCCTGCACATAGATGCTATCAAAGAAAGCAGTATCTTTATCATAACCTGAAGCATTGGATGTAGCGATTCCTTCGATCACAAACCGCTCGCCCTCACCGGCATCCTGAACTTCCTTAATAGGCGTAATCTGTAACTGATTCGTCTTATCTAATAAATTTGCCATTATCTGGTAGTTGCTGTAATCATTGGTGGCCGCACTGTCAAAGGTCAGCTGGAAATTGCTCATGGTTGAACAGCCCGATAAATAGAGTGTAGATGCTTCACCATCACTGACATAAAGTTCCTGGGTAGCTGCCAATACAAAACGCCCATCTAATTTCGTCAATGCGTCTCCAGATAATCCTACGCCGTCTTTATCCAGACTTTTCGTATCTGCCGGTGCATATACAAGAGGTGCCGCTCCTGACGGAAGCATGGCGCTGTCGCTGACTGGATTTCCATTTTCATCGATTGCGTAAATGTCCGCATTGCCGTAGGTGTTGAATTTAAGACCTGCCTCCACTCCGGCCATATATGGGTTCAAATGATTATAATCAGTGCCCAGGATACCAATCACTCTGCCGTCATTGCTGGCAGCACTCTGCAACTCATCGTCTGCAAATCGGAATGCACTTCCAAGCGTTTCCAGAATCCTGTTCTGCTGAGCCGACATATGATCCCCTGCCTTGGACTTATCACCTTTGAAACCATCGTATGCCTCATAGGTATCGCTCCAGGAACAGACCATAATCGTCTTTCCGCCCTTTTTAGCAAAAGCTCTGACCGCATCAAGCTCTGCCTCTGTATAGTTCTTATAATCCTCCCGCAGCTTCGTGCCATCGCGTCTGGAAGGTGCATTTAACAAAAGTCCAACGTACTTGTCGTCCCTTAAGGCGGCTATCAGTTCCTCACTAGTATTAAGCGTGACCATCCTGATATTGTAATCCCCCGCTAAGGCAGTGAAATTCCCCATACTGTCCTTATAATTTCCATTCACATATTCATTATAATGACTGGCATCTATCCCAAAATATTTCATCTTCGAACTGTCACGTACGTCAATTTCCAAAGTAAAGCTGAATGATTTACGATCGCCTTCCAGTTCCATTTGGGCGGTGGCTTCTATTACATTCACTCCTACCTTGTCAAGTTTGAACTCTTTGTTTACCGTATAAGTACCAAAGGACTTCAAATTCACATTTAAATCTTCACTTTCAAGCACCTTGTCGCCAGTTTTAAATGTCAGCCTGGTAAGTGTGGCATCTGATTCTTCGTTATTGAACGCTGTGACTGTAAACTTCACCGGATCGCCTGTCACTGGGACGTCTGTATTACAAGTGAAGGAAGAGATACCAGCTTTTGCAGCGGAACCATACCACACAGGAGCCGTTACGGCGATATTTTTATCCGCCTGAGTCACTCGGATATAATAATATCCTTTCTTCGCAGGAAGCTCAAATGTGAACTCTCCACTATTTCCGGTACCTTCTTTCTTTCCTGCGACTGCGCCGCCATTTGTTACTACTTCTACACTTTTGATGACATCTGACGGATCAGGGTCATCGACGCTTACAGAAATATTCAGCGTTTTCACATCATCTGACACGTCCAGGATACTTCCCATAGGTTCATCATTTAAAGTATACATGATATTTAAGTTTTTATCTTCTGTCGCGTATACATGCATATCTTTCAGCGCATTTAAAATCCCTGTCTCTGACAAATCATCTGTGAGGACGACTGTCCTGGCCGTATTGGCATTGCCCCAACGCCCTTTATGGTTATCCTGATTATTGGAAGGTGCTAAATGCCAGCCCTTATCCAATGCTTTCGTATATTCACTGTAGCTTGGGAAATATCCGCCCGAACCGATAGAGCCTTCACCGTTGCCTACTTCCACCAAGACCATTTTGGCATCTCTTGCCGGTGTATAGTATGCAAAATCTGCAAAAGTACCAAATGTCTTGCCCGGGTGGTTAAACTGTGAAAGATTCGCCAGCGGATCCGGATCAGCAGTTAAAATGTCATAGTACGCCTTCATGCCTGCATCATTTTTCTTGTCATTGAGCGTGGTATTGTTGCGGCTGACCAGTCCTGCTGAGCCGAATGTATTGATGTGGCCGGGACCGCCGGACCAGGTCATCTCAAAACCGGAAAACGCCTTTCTGGAACTGGTTTCGTTAAACGTTCTCGTCTGCTCTCTGTATTCATCCCAGATTGCCCTGCTCCCAGATGTCATAAGATCCGGGTTATTCAGCGCCTCTTTCGGATTGGGTGCATCTTTGGTATCAAAATAGTTGGAATGATCGGTAAAGGATACAAATTGTACATTGTCTTCTTCCGGTATATTGGCAAGATAATTAAGACCATCTTTGACAGACCCGGAGCCATCCGAATAGTTTGTATGCCCATGAAGCTGTCCGAAATACGCGGAAAAAGCAGACTTGCCTATGGTAAATTTCCAGTTCTCGGTAAAAGTCTCTTTATCTTCCCGAACAATCGTCACCTGCACGTTATAATTGCCGTCTTCCAGCACCTGAGGCGAAAAAGCATAGGTTGCGCCGTCAGCGGCTGTCTCTTTAAGATTCATAGGCTGGCCGGTATATATGGCAGTACCATCTGCTTTATTGAGAGTGAGACTTACCGATGGGTTATTTCCGGAATTCGCCAGCTTGATGGAAATCTCAGGTGCTTTCACGTCTCCTGTGGCTTTATTTCTCTCAGGGGTAACCGCAAGTACCTGGGGCTTGTCATTGATAAGGATCTTCACAATCCCGCTCTCTGCTTCGAGACCCGTTTTATCTTTCGCTTTGAATTTTATGTATAAGGCCTGCTGACCCTTCGCAAAGTTTTCTGCCGGAATGACTGTCTCATAGTTATTGGTATCCTGGTTAAATGTCATGGACTGTGACTTGCCCTGCGCATCTTCTGAGGGTCCGAAAAGACACTCCACACTCGCCACGCCCACATTGTCCCTGACCTGGACGGATATGGGATACTCCTGCTCCGGTCTTGCATCAATATAGGTGCTTAAGGTTATGACTGGTGGTTTGGTGTCATTTTTTACATAATAGACTGGAAAACCATTTTTCTCTTCTGTGCCGGTGTATAGCTGAATCGTCTGATTATATCTGCCTACCATGGCAGTCAGGTCCACGGTCTCCCCCTCTTCGACGCCTTCCGGATATGGAGCTGCCTGATAAATATTAATGGTGCCGGTTGCATCAGTCACAGGCGTACTGCCTGATGTATTGAGCTTGCCAAGTCTGACATCTTCTATCAGGACAACCCGGTCAATCAGCCCGCTTTTCTCTAAATCAGCGGTATCTGCCATAGCTTTTATCTGATTGATGGTATACTTCACAGGCGGTATCGATGCCTCATCCTGCTTAGTAACCACTTTTGCTTTATCTTTCGTGGATGTTATCTGAGGCATCCCATAGCGGATCTGGTAATCTCCCGTGATTTCCAGTATATCACCGATCCTGGCATCATCCGGTGCGGCTCCATAAATATAGATACTGTACTGGCTGCCATCGATGATTGACTGGAGCACCGGATTTCCATATGTCGTGGCCAGATATGACAGCTCCCCTGTAACCGTCACATCTTTTGTATTCTGGCCCAATGCCAGCACATCTTTAATGGTCATCACTTTACCGGCTTCACGGACTGTATAAGAAAATTCAGCGATTTCACTGTCCTCCAGTCCTTCCTTAACTGCACGCACATAATAGGTAACCGGTTCATCAATCATCAGCTTAGCATCAGCTGAATATGTAATCCATTCTTCGGCAGTCTTAGACTCCGTATTATACTCTATGGCAGCATCTGATGTAGCTGTAGAAAAGGTGAGCTGCGTACCTTTCAGCACCTGTCCGGCAGCCGGTGCAGCAACAGGCGTCTTACATTTCGTTTCTTCCGGATCAGTTCCGCCGCCTTCCTCATAGGAACTGTTGCGCGCCTCAGGTGTTCCGATCTTGAAATCAGCGCTGTTGTCATCGGTATCCACTGCCGGGTCCTTGCGGATAGCGGCGGTAGAATTTGACATTGCTGCGGCAGGTTTGGTCTCATACTCCTGGGCGCCGCCAATCCCTACTAAATCAACAAGATTTTCATCGCTTTTATCTGTGATCTTCTCGCTGTCATTGGACAATGCCGCTGCCCCTTCTTTTGCAGACATTGCAATTATACCCACAGCGTCTGGTTCTGGAAGTTCTGGCGCATTATCTTTATTCTCCCCATCTGCTTCCTTTATCAGATAGTAACCGCCTGCTTTAATCGTACCTGTGAGTTCCGTTAACAGCTTACCGTCTGTACCTGGATTATAGGTACTGAACGTGTTTTTAGCCAGCCACTGCACGGACCACCCATCCAGGCTCACATCTTCATCAGTAGGATTGTACAGCTCAATAAAATCACTCTTATATACCGCTTTGCTATTGCCGCCGCCGCCGTATACCTGGCTGATCACTACATGGTCTGCCGTACTGCTTTCTCTGAGAGCGGGTTTATCTTCTCCCGTATCCATAACATCGGCATCCTTTTTTAGATCGCCCTTATCGCCTGTATCGCCCTTATCGCCTGAATCACCTGTATCGCCTGTATCTCCCGTATCTTCTTCCGTCTTTTCGGGAATGTCTTCATCCGTGTCCTTGTCTGCTTCGCTGGGGGTGGCTCTATCCTCCCTCCCACCGGAACCTTCTGCCTCATACGCATTTGGCGGGTTTAAGTCTGTCTCAATCGCATAACCAGGTACGACTGACATATTCATACACATGGCAACTGACAGAAACAAACTTAACAGCTTCTTACCGTTCATAATTTCTTTTATCTCCTTCCTTTTTATTGGTTTTACTTGTCTTTAATTTTATTAATGAAAATTAGAAAAAATCACCAATTTTATAGATAAATTTAATGTAAAATCAGTAAAAATCATCAATACTTCTTTCTGTTTTTTCTTTGCTTTCCCTTCACCGGCATGTCCGCCGCATTCGTTCTGGTGCACATAAACGCACTTAGGAACGATACGAGCGGCACAGTCATTACAATGCCTATGGACCCCGAGATCCCCTGTATAATTTCCAGCGCCATCATGTCACTGTTAAAAATCTGCAAATATGGATAATCAAAGATCCGGAACAATATCAACATATTGAGAGCTGAACCAGCAAAAGCTAATATCAGCGTGTTAGCCATAGTACCCATGGCATCCCTGCCAATATTTATACCAGACCGAATCAGTTTTTGTCTGTTTAGCTCTGGATTCAGCTGATGCACCTCAAATACGGCTGATGTAATCGTCATAGCCACATCCATAACTGCTCCAAGTGCTGCAATGAGTATGGCACTAATAAGCAGGCCGCTGATATTCAGGCTTGTCCCACCTGTACGGAGCACTAATTCTTCTGCCTCCGGCATATTAAAACCGTTGATCGGCGTAGCCGCCGCCGTGAGAGCAGCTGCTGCTCCTGCCATTGCTACACCGCCTACGCACCCAATGGTTGCACAGAGGGTTTTCCTTGATAATCCATTTAACAGGATCAATGAAACGGCCGTGGTGACAGCAGCTATGACAATGGAGGACAATATAGGGTTGATTCCATGCCTGATCATGGGAATCAGCAAAAACCAGATATCCACCATAGCAAATGCAAGCCCCAGCATAGCGGCTATTCCTTTTTTTCCTCCTAATACAGCTAAAAACAGCAGGAATATCACCGTCAGCCCAAGCAATGCAGGTCCCCTGTTGTAATTAGGTATGGAGGCAATATAGGAACGTCCACTGGCATCCATATCCATCCTGACAATGACCTTTGTGCCTGCTTTTAAGTCCACATTGTTGTATCCACTCATATAATTGACTGCCGGCAATATCTTCCCCCGGTCCTCACCGCTGTCGATCTGTAGATAGACTTCCTGCACTCCTATGCGCAGCCCCTCTGTCCAGTCTTCTGTTTTCCCCTCATCACGGATGAGTTCCGTCACATGTGCCCTGGCAAATTTTATCTGGCTTGCCGCTGTCGGCACTTCTCCCGGCAGCGGCTGATTGATCCATACGAGAATTGCTATATATACCAGGATAAAAAGAAATGACGCCATAAGTTTTATACAGAATTTTTTTTGATTTTTCATTTTTACAATACGCCTTTCTGATTCAGGCACTGCAGTGATACCCCCTGCGCCTTTTGTCCTGTTTATTTTGAATGATACTTAAGCTGCAATGCCGAAAAACGCAGCGCCCGTAAGGATGATAATAAAAATAGCATTCTGTATAATTTTATTCCGGTTCCAACCACTTCAGTACTCCTTTTGGATAAAAATGTTTGGTGTAAATCCCATTTCTTCATGGAATGGCCTCTGCAGCAACCTTAAGACTTTTTGCTTTATTTTACCGGCTCAATATGGTGGACATGTGATCAAACCTGACAGTCGGCTGTTGAAAGATTCCCATATAAAAAAAACAGGCCAGAAAGTCTGTAAATATCAGACATTTCTGACCTGAAAGGCAAAAATTTCAAGCTGTTACAGCCGTAGGTTCACAGCCTTTGCTCTATTGTTATAGCGTTTTCAAAGAGTCAGCCATGGTCATGGAGCCCTTCATCCGTGATCTCTACGATAGTTTTCCGAACTGGAAATCCGCCCCGTCAAGCCTTGCATAGACGGTTTCATGATCACCGGCATTGCTGGATTGTCCTCTGGCACAAAGGGTCACTGTGATGGCTCCATGGCAGATCACCGTCCTTGCCACATCCATGGCGGAATTGCCCATACCGATGATTGCTACCGTCTCTCAAGGTCATAGGCATCGGGATTTGCCAGATAATCAATACACCCAAAATAATAAAATCAATAGACAGCCTACAGGTACAGAAAAAATTAAATTTAGACAAATATATATCGGAAGCAAAAAAGAATCCGCAGATAAGGGCGAAGAAAATATTCAACGCCGGTATCCCGGATTCTATGTTTATATAATTATTTGCCCTCGTAGGTGATCACGGCTTCCACATCATACCCTTTCAGCTTATCTCTGCCGTTTAATCCTGCAAGCTCCATAATAAAGCAGATCTTCACCACTTCTCCGCCAAGCTCCTCGATCAGTTTAATGATGGCTTCAATGGTACCGCCTGTGGCGATCAGATCATCAATGATAACTACCTTTTGTCCCGGCTTAATGGAATCCTTGTGGATCTCAACGGTGGCCGTGCCGTATTCCAGCTCATAATCAGCAGACAGGACCTCTCTTGGAAGCTTGCCTTTCTTTCTCACGGGAACAAACCCCTTGTGCTCTGCATAGGCCACTGGAACACCAAAGATAAAGCCTCTTGACTCCGGTCCCACTACCGCATCATATTCCACCCCTTTTAACATCTCCCGGATTCCATCCACTGCCATGGAAAGCCCGTCCGGGTCCTCCAGAATGGTTGTCACATCCCGGAATATAATTCCTTCCTCGGGAAAATCCGGAAT
The DNA here is from genome assembly GCF_000144625.1 of [Clostridium] saccharolyticum WM1. NCBI lineage: Bacteria > Bacillati > Bacillota > Clostridia > Lachnospirales > Lachnospiraceae > Lacrimispora > Lacrimispora saccharolytica. The sequence continues at coordinate 3,920,283 of NC_014376.1, forward strand.
GCTTGTGACATATTCTTCTAATTTTTTCATCGTCATACCTCGTATTGTCATAATTTGTAAAATGCTTCTCACCCTCTAGGATGGGCACCTGTATAGGATCGGCGCAGGTCTTCCCCCTGGGTATAGTTCATATACATCTGGGTGGTAGCCATGTCGGAATGGCCCAGCATGGCCTGTACTGCATGGATGTCCGCTCCATTGCGGAGCAGATGGGCCGCAAAGGAGTGGCGCAGGGTGTGAGGCGTAATGTCTGCCTTGATCCCGGCCTTATCCCCATAAAATTTTATGATCTTCCAGAATCCCTGGCGGCTCATGGATTTTCCGTTACAGTTGGTAAACAGCCACGGGGACTCCTGATCCCGGAGAAAATACACCCGGCCCCGTTCCATGTAAGCCGAAAGTGCAAGCTTGGCCACCTTTCCAAAAGGAACCATGCGTTCCTTGTGTTCATCCCGGCAGGTGATATATCCGATGGACAGATTCACGTCGGTTTTTTTTAAATGGATGAGCTCAGACACCCGGATGCCGGTTGCATAAAGCAGCTCCAGCATGGCCCGGTCCCGAAGCTCCTTTGGAGTTTCCCCGCCCGGCTGGCTCAAAAGGCTGTTTACCTCATCCACCGTCAAAATAGTAGGCGCCTTTTTCTCCACCTTAGGCGCCTTTAATAACTCCGCCGGATCCTTCTGGATTCTCCCTTCCTTGCATTCAAAATGAAAAAACGCTTTCATGGAAGCCAGACAGCGTGAAATGGTAGTGGTAGCCTTCCCTTCCTTCTCCAGATGCAGGATGTAGGAAGTAAGACTGGTCTTTGTCACCTTGTCCACCTCACGGATCCCCTGCTGCTCTAAAAAGGAAGCCAACTGCATCAAATCCCTCTGATAAGATACCTCTGTATTTTTTGATGTTTTTTTTATCTCCCTTAAATAAATGATAAAATCATTAATCTCTGCTACCATCTCCATATCCCCCGACCTTCCGGCTTCAAAAATGCCCTAAAAATGAGGCTTCTTCCTAACATTATATAGACTATTTTCGATAAAATCAAACACATTTTTCCCACCATTCTAACATTTTGGGATTACTTTACATAACATGTACAAGATATTGGTAATGCTTGATCTTTTTTCGCAAGATATGGGGAAATGGACCGATTATTTTTTTTAATATTTTCTCTAGGAAAGAACCATTTTTAGAAAAAAAGGGTTGAGCCAGGCTTCGCAGGCGCTCCCAAGAGCTGCCAGGATTAAAAGCAGCAAAAAGGCCGGGACCCGGAACTGCCGTCCCTTTTGCATCCCCCACAAAAGAAGAATGCTCCATAAGGGAAGATAGCAAAACCCCTGGGGCATGATGGTCATGAGAAACACAGGAAGGCCCATAAGTCCCTTTTGGACGGTGATGACGGAAAGAACAAATCCCATGGAAAAACCGATCCCTGCTGTCAGCAGGCAGAACAGCGGAATTGCATAGGCGGTCAGGCCGATGAGCCATGCGATCCCCACTTCTATCCCCCGCTGTCTTAATACCTGATAAAAAAGCTGCAGCCGCTCTCCCTGATTCAGGTTTACATTTCTGTCCAAAAGGCCCAGATAATATACGGCTTCCTCCATAAACGACGGGTACCAGAAATTAGCCAGGAGTGTCCCGGCAACCAGCCCGGCAAAAAAGCAAAGAATGCAACGGTCCTCTGCCTTGAAGTTCCGCTCCAGAGAAGCGTACATTGCCCTTGGGCCCTGTCTTCTCATAAAACGGAATCCAAGCGTACGAATGAAACTGGCCATAAAAAATCCCCCTGCAGGTCTATTATCTTTTTTTACCTTATGCCTGCAAAGGGACATTTATTCTCCAAAAGGCCGCCTTACTTTCCTCCGTATTTTCTGCCGTAAGCCAGAATCGCAGCAATGGTTTTACCGTCGGTGATCTCTCCCCGGTATATTTTCTGTTCCAGATCACTTAACTCCCATTCCTCCACCTCAATGTATTCGTCCTCATCCAGGTTCTGTTTGGAAGGCTCTAATTCTCTTGCAACAAAAATATCGATGGCCTCATCACAGAATGCCACTGTTGTGTTGATGCTGATCAAATACTCCAGCTTTTCTTTGTCTGTCTTAAAGCCGGTTTCTTCCTCCAGCTCCCTGTGGGCACAGTCAATCTTTGGCTCTTCCGGACTGTCAAGGGCTCCGGCCGGGATCTCCAGGGTATACCGGTCCAAGGCATTGCGGTACTGACGCACCATGAGAATCTTACCGCTTTTTGTCACAGGAACCACTGCTGCAGCCCCCTTATGGTGGATAAAATCCCAGTGGGCCAGATGACCGTTGGCATCCACCGTATCCTCATATATATCCAGAATATTTCCTTTGTACTTTAATTCTCTGTTAAGACGTTTTACAGGTTTCTGTTCCATGATTTTACCTCCGTGTATTGATCATGAACCTGAGGTTTATGATCAGCATTCAGCCTTCGCTATGATAAGCCGGCTCATTCACTCTCTTGCATTTATTCTATTATAGTTTCCCACACTTTTTATAGCAGGCATCTGCCGCTTTTATGACCGCACTGCGAAATCCAGATTCCTCAAGGGCCGACACTCCCTCAATGGTGGTCCCTCCCGGAGAGCAAACCCGATCCTTTAAGACTCCGGGATGCTCCCCGGTTTCCAGGACCATCCTGGCGCTGCCGAGAACTGTCTGGGCAGCCATCTCATAGGCGGCCTCCCTGGGCAGGCCGTATTTCACCGCACCGTCTGCCAGAGCCTCAATAAACATGTAAACATAGGCAGGAGAGCTTCCGCTTACACAAACCACTGCATTCATAAGACGCTCTTCCACCAGCCGCATTCTTCCCAGGGAACTGAAAATGTTTCTGATGGTCTCCTTTTCTTCCTGGTTAAATGCCTTCTCTTCATAGCAGACTCCCGTCATCCCCTCTCCAAGAAGGGCGGGAGTGTTGGGCATGGCGCGGACCACACGCTTTTCATCTCCCAGCCTTTCCTTTAGCTGGGCGGTTGTGATCCCAGGCGCAATGGAAATGATCACATGGTTTTCCGTCACTTTATCACGGATATCCGACAGCACAGGATCAAAATACTGGGGCTTCACAGCCAGTACCACGTATTTTGCCTGTCCCGCACACCATGGATTGCTTTCGCCATGGGCCACTCCCAGTTCTTCTGTAATCAGCCTGCACCGATCCCTGTTCACATCGGTAAAAATTACGTCTTCCTTTCCATATGTCTTTAACAGCCCTTTCAATATGGCATAGCCCATATTTCCCATTCCTATGATCCCTATTTCCGCCATAATCCTTCCTCCTGTTTCTGTCTGGAATTTCTGCATCCGGTCAGCACCATTCTAGCACCATTTTTTTTCATGTGTCAATCCCGGGAAATCTCCTGATTGACAGAAATGATCCTTACCCCCTGCTTTCGCAGGACAGCCTTTTCCGGTTCCTTAAATTCATGGTCCGTGATAATCCCTGTATAATCGGCCAGGCAGTTGATCCGGTTCATCCCCTGCCGGTTGAATTTCGAATCATCCACCGTAAGGAACGACTGCCGGCACTGCTTTACAAGCTGGCGCTTTAAAAATGCCTTATCCATGGTAGGTGTCAGCACATGAAACTCTCCGCTTATGGCGGCTGCACCGAAAAATCCCGTATCAAACCGGAAATCCGCTATCATCTGGGTGGTGTAATAACCCAGGGTACTGCCTGTGGACTTCTGGACATAACCGCCGCACAGGATCAGCTCTGCCTTGCTGTTCTTCATCAGCAGGGCGATCTCCAGATCATTGGTGATGACCGTCATATTTTCCATATCCATGATCCGCTTGGCGATCTCATAAGTGGTGGTACCTGCATCCAGATACACGGTAGTCCCTTCCCTGATAAATTCCACGCTTTTTTCTGCGATCCGTTCTTTTTCCCCATGGTTTTTCACACTTTTATCCGCATAAGCCACTTCTGTCTTGCTGACCGCGCCACCATGGCAGCGTTCGATCAACCCTTCTTTCTGAAGCTTTTCCAAATCCCTGCGTATGGTCATGGGGCTGACGTCAAGCTCCTTTGCCAGTTCCTCAACCTGGACGCTCCCATCTTCTTGTATCATGTTCAGAATCTTAATCTGTCTTTCCGCCATCATCATAAGCCCCTCCTCCTGCCGCAAAGCCTGTACCTGTTTCATTATAAAAATCCCTGCCGCCGGAAACTCCGGCGCCAGGGAATCTGTTTCCTGTCTGATATCCCTTACGTATATCATAAATGATTACAGGAAAATACTCAATATTAAAACTTCAACAAATCCCACAGCCCATGCTATGGTGGAGGTAATAGAATAAGTGGCGATCTGATCTTTTACTTCTCCAACTCCCAGGGTCCGGTTTACCACCCAGAAATAGCTGTCATTAAAGTAGCTGAAGAACAGAGAGCCAACGCAGCAGGCCAAAGCCCCAAGGATGGGGTTTACACCTGCAGCCAGGATGATTGGGGCGGAAATGCTGGCAGCCGTAGTCATGGCAACCGTACCGGATCCCTGAATAAAGCGCATGGCAGTGGAAATAAGGAACGGCAGGATGATGATGGGAACCGAAGCGCCAGCAAGGACTTCCGCCATATAAGTTCCAAGTCCGCTGTCCTTGATGATCTGCCCAAGGGCACCGCCGCCGCCTGTTACCAGCATGATGATCCCGGCAGATGCCATGCCTTTTTCCATTTCCTTTATGGCCTCTTCTCTGGTTAAGTTTCTTCCCAGGGTGAAAATGGCAAGCACCAGTCCGATCCCTACCGCTACAATGGGGCTGCCCAGGAACTGGAACACCTTCATAAATCCGGAGGTCTTACCCAAAGCATTGGAAACCGTGCTGATCAGGATCAGGATAATGGGAAGGAACAGAGGAGCAAAAGATTCCATGGCGGAGGGCAGATTTTCTAATCCAACGGAAAAGTCCTGGGAATAATCCGGCTCCTGATAGGGAAGGCGAACAAACCCCTCCTTATCGTCAGGAATCTGGTAAATCTTCCTTCCGATCCTTCTTGCATAAAGCGTACATGCTATGGCCATAGGGATGGCAATAACAATGCCATAAAGAATGAATTTTCCCACATCCACCCCAAAGATCCCGCATACGCCCAACGGACCGGGTGTGGGAGGTACAAGGGTATGAGTGATCACAAGTCCGGCTGCCAAAGCCACACCAAGGGAAATCACTGATTTTTTCGTCACTTTAGATATGGCCTTTGCTATAGGAGCCAGGATCACAAACCCAGAGTCGCAGAAAATGGGAATGGAAACCAGAAATCCCGTAAGGGCCAAAGCTTCCTCCTCCCTCTTTTTCCCAAAAAGCTTTAAAAACGTCTGGGCCATACGCCTGGCTGCCCCGGTCCGCTCAAAGATCTGCCCCATCATTACCCCAAAACCGATGATAATTCCGATGTTTCCAAGCGTTCCCCCGAATCCGGTGGTTATGGAATTAACAATGCCAAAGGTCTTGCCGTTTTCCAGAGTGGTGTTTACAAGGGGCATGCCTCCTATCACACCGATCATGACCGCCGCCATGATCAGGGCAAGAAACGCATGAATCTTTGTTTTCAGTACAAGAAATATGAGAATCACGATGCCGATGCAAAGAGCAATCATCATTCTTTCGCCGCTAAGTCCTCCTACCATAAAGAAACCCTCCTCCTAATTTTTCACTGCCCCTGTTACGCTTTTTTAAAGCGGGGGGAATACTTTGCTGCAAGTAAAATGGCCTCGATCATGCTGACAGCCGCTGCCTTTCCTGTCCCGGCTATGTCAAAGGCCGTGCCATGGTCCACCGAGGTGCGCAGAATGGGCATCCCATTGGTAATGGCAATGGTGCGGTCAAAATCCAAAGTCTTTGTGGCAATATGCCCCTGGTCATGATACAGGGAAAGCACACTGTTAAACCGTCCCTGAGCGGCCTGATGGAACACAGAATCCGCTCCGATGGGACCTGTTACCGGGTAGCCTTCTTCCTGAAGCTCCAATACGGCAGGAATGATTTCCTTCACCTCTTCGTCACCGAACAGGCCATGCTCCCCGCAATGAGGATTCAGTCCGGCAACGGCCATTGTCCCCTCTTCAACTCCCAGCCGCTTCAAGGCCTCCAGGCAGCGCTTCACATAGTCCTTGATCCTTTCCTTGGTTACCATATCTAGCATTTTCCTTAAGGAAACATGCCTGGTAAGAAAAAACACTCTCAGTCCATTGGTCTCAAACATGGTGAGAGGATCCTCTGTTTCCGTCAGGGCGCTGAATATTTCCGTGTGGCCGATAAAGGATATTCCTGCTGCCTTTAATGCTTCTTTGTTTATGGGGGTGGTTGCTACTGCATCTGCCCTGCCTTCGTTTGCCAGCCTGACGCTTTCCTCGATGTATTCATAGGCAGCCCTGCCGCACATCCCGCTGACCTCTCCGAAGGCAAACCGGTTCATGTCCATATTATCCAGGTCCATGAGGTTCAGTATCCCTTCCTCAAACACTCCTTCCTCCGGCGCCTTTACCGTTTTGATTTTTAAATCCGTCCCTGTGATCCTGACAGCCTGTTCCATAACCTTTCTGTCTCCTACTGCAACGCACCTGGCCGCCTCAAAAACTCTTGGCTCAGCCAGTGCCTTTGCCACAATTTCCGGGCCAATGCCCGCCGGATCTCCTATGGGAATTACGATTAATGGTTTGCTCATGTTTATTTCCTCCATTTCTGAATTTTAAGTGGTTTACATAAATAGCTTTTCCTTCAGGTAAGTAATGCACCGGTTGGCTGCATCCGGCTCTCCTACCATCCCTCCCTTTGTTATGATGGACACCCCTTCAAAATCACCCTTTAAAAATGTCCCATAGGCAGCAAGGGGAAGGACCTCATCAAGCAGGCATAAACCTGCAGTGTGAAACTTCTGGCAGATGGCTACCGTAATGTCTCCTCCGCTGCTGTAGATTCCCTGAAAACTGCTGTTATTGATAAATATCCTGCGGGTGATTTCTGCAAAGGAGTCGCAGATCAGCCTGGTCATCTCATCCACCCCGCCGGAAAAACCAGCTTCGAATTTCTTAAAATCGACCCTGTTTTCCGGATAAATCCCATCTCCCGTAACCGTCAGGATATCATAGGATTTACCGGCTTCCAGCACCTCATTGACTGCGCGCCGGATCTCCTCTTCCCTGCAATCTTCTCCTTCCAGGAATCTTTCTGCGGAAATAAAAATGTTATGGGCGGTGCGCTGGGTCAGCCACAGCGCTTCCATCTGCTTCCTGGTTACCGGATTCACGCTTCCCACCACAGCCAGTATCTTGTTTTTCTTTTCCTTGTTTGGAGGGACAATCTGCTTTCTGGCTACGGTGGAGGTAAACACTCCGGGATCCACTGCAGCAAATTTGATTTTGCTTGTAATGGCCGCATCTGCAATTAAGTCCAGGTCCTCCTGGGTCACACAGTCCATGACGATGATCCTGCACCCAGCCGTTACACACTCCCTGATCCTGTCTGCCAAGGCATGCTTTCCATCCATCATATCATTCATCTGGATGCTTCCTACTTTGTACCTGCTCTGGGCTTCAAAAATATTCTTTACATCCGATGTAGACACAGGAGTTTTAGGATCCAGGGCGGCCTCTGTCTTGTGGAGGGGAAGCCCATTTACCATCATATACCCACCGATGACGACCCTTCCTGAGGCCGGAAAACAAGGAGCACAGATGGCAATATAATCCGGTCCCAATGCATCTAAAAGAGCATCCGTCTCACTCCCTACATTGCCCCTTAATGTGCTGTCAATGCGCTTAGCATATACCTTGACCTCCTGGTTTTTCAAAAGGTTGGTCACATTATATACCCGGTTGTAAGCGGTTTCGCTGCTTACTCCTCTGCTGTCTGTCGGATACATGATGCAGTCGCACTGGTCGAACATCGATAGGTTCAGGCGTTCCGAATTCATCACGGTATAGGTCCGGTAATTCATTTTCTTAAGCAGGACTCCGGTGGCATTTGCCCCGGTCAGATCATCTGCTACCACAATGCATTGAGGCATAGTTCCTCTCCCTTCTTTCCATCGGTTCCTGCATGGAAACATACCGGACAGGACATGCGATGTTTGTTTATGTTCGTTACTTGTGTTCGTTTATGTTCTAAATCTTACATTGTTTGTTTGATATTGTCAATATCCTTTTTACAATCTTTTAATTTTTGTCAAATTTATTCCATGTGTTTTAATTTGTTCCTGTTACAGCAGCTTTTCCTGAATCATCTTCCAGCGATCCATCACAAACAATCTTTCCCTTGTCCGCCGGAAAAAATTAATTTCACTATTGACATTTTAATTTTAATCTCATATACTGTAACAAATCAAAATAATAAACTGATGAGCAGGAGTAAGTAAGATCTTTCCATCATGCACAGAGAGCTTCCGGTCGGTGGGAGGAAGCGTTGATGTCTGATCTGAATGGACCTGCGAGGGCGGCTTGAAACCGGATTCATTTCGGAAGTAGGTGTCGACGGGTTTCCTATCCGTTATCAAGGGGAGGCACATGTTGGTGTGCTGTTAAGCGGGAGAAGTCTATCTTCTCCAATCAGGGTGGTACCACGGAACCGGAACTTTCAGGCTTTCGTCCCTCTTATCCATAGCAGTATGGAGGAGGGACGAAGGCCTTTTTTATTTCTGCATATTTGCAAAGAGTCAGAACTCTCCCGGCTGCTATGGGATATCCGGCCTGCCATCAGGCATTGAGACATAGGAAAACAACTGAGAAAGGAGCGTAATAAACCATGAACATTACGCCGGACTGTAAGGAAATCGAAGCCCTTGCTGCTTCCTATCCTGTTATCCCGGTCTGCAAAGAAATCTTTGCAGACATTGTCACACCCATAACCCTGCTGCGAAAAATCGCAGCCAAAAGCAGCCGTTATTATCTGCTGGAAAGCATTGAGGGCGGCGAGAAATGGGGCCGCTACTCCTTCCTTGGTTATGACCCGGTCCTAAGAGTCACTTTAAAAGACCACGCAGTAAGGGTACATCATTACGGCCAGGCACAAGCCGACCAGCTGGTCCGCACCTTAAAGCCTTATGATGTGCTGCGGGATATCTTAAAGGAGTACCGTTCTCCGAAGCTTCCCGGGCTTCCTCCCTTTACCGGAGGCTTTGTAGGTTATTTTGCTTACGGTATGATCGGCTATGCAGAGCCGGTCCTGTCCATAAAAAAAGGGGCCTGCAATGATTTTGACTTAATGCTGTTTGATACGGTGATTGCTTACGACCATCTGAAGCAGAAAATCAGCCTTGTGGTCAATATGAAAACCGACCTGATCATGGAAAACTACGGGAAAGCCTGCGTAAGGCTGGAAAGCATGGCTGCCTTGATCGGAGAAACTACTCCCCTAAAAAAATCTGCCGTTACCAGCCGTCCCGGTTTCCGCTGCAACGTGACCAAGGAGGAATTCTGCTCCATGGTGGAGCGGGCAAAGGAGTATATCGTAGATGGGGACATTTTCCAGGCAGTGCTCTCCAGGCAGTTTACAAGCGATTACCATGATAGTCTTCTTAACGCCTACCGGGTGCTGAGGACCACCAATCCCTCCCCCTACATGGTTTATCTGCACATGGATGACTTAGAAATCATAAGCACCTCCCCGGAAACACTGGTCCGTTTAAAAAACGGACGTCTCACCACGTTTCCTGTGGCAGGCTCCAGACCAAGAGGCAGAGATGAGGAGGAGGACAACAGGCTTTCCAAAGAGCTTCTGGAGGATGAAAAAGAGCTGGCGGAGCACAACATGCTGGTGGATTTAGGACGAAATGATTTGGGGAAAATCGCTGAGTTTTCCACCGTAGAGGTGACAGAATACAAAATGATCCACCGTTATTCCAGGATCATGCACATCTGCTCCCAGGTGGAGGCGGATATCACTCCTGACCGGGATGCCTTTCATGCCATAGAGGCAGTGCTTCCGGCTGGTACCCTTTCCGGAGCGCCAAAGATCCGGGCCTGCGAGATCATCGAAGAGCTGGAAACAGAGCCAAGGGGCATATACGGAGGAGCCCTGGGCTACATTGATTTCACCGGAAACATGGATACCTGTATTGCCATACGCATGGCGGTAAAGAGCCAGGGAACGGTATCCGTTCAGGCAGGCGGCGGCATCGTGGCCGACAGCGTTCCGGAGCGGGAATACGAAGAATCGGAAAACAAGGCAAGGGCCGTGATCCGGGCCATTGAAACTGCTGGGGAGGTAAATGACTGATGATTCTATTGATCGATAATTATGACAGCTTTTCCTACAACTTAGTCCAGATGTCCGGCGGCTTACATCCTGATATCAGGGTCATACGAAACGATGAGATGACCGCAGAAGAAATCAGGGACCTCTCTCCCAGCCATATCATCCTCTCCCCGGGTCCCGGCTACCCAAAGAACGCCGGCGTATGCGAGGACGTGGTCAGGAAGCTTTCCGGAACAGTCCCCATCCTTGGGGTATGTCTGGGACACCAGGGAATCTGCGAGGTATTCGGAGCAGAAATCATCCATGCAAAGAAGCTGATGCACGGAAAGCAGAGCCTTCTTACCATCAATGGTTCCGATCCTATCTTTCATGGGCTTCCGGAACAGATTCTGGCAGCCAGGTATCACTCTCTTATTGCAGCAAAGGATACTCTCCCCGATTGTCTGATGGTTATCGGATCCGATGACATGGGGGAGGTCATGGCAGTAAAGCATAAGGAATATTCTCTTTACGGGCTTCAGTTCCATCCGGAATCCATCCTGACCCCCCAGGGAAAGACCATTCTTAAAAATTTCTTATCCATTCACAGAAAGGAGGCGGAGTAAATGATTCAGCAGGCGATCCATGAAGTAATCTCAGGGCAGGATCTAAGCTTTGAGGCCGCAAAAGAGGTCATGAACGAGATCATGAGCGGAGAAACCACCCCAGCCCAAATGGCTGCATTTTTAACAGGGCTTCGGATGAAAGGGGAAACCATTGACGAGATTACCGCCTGTGCCACGGTCATGCGGGAAAAGGCCATAAGGCTGGAACCGGACTTTCCGGTCATTGATATTGTAGGCACAGGAGGCGACGAGGCAGGTACCTTTAACATTTCCACCACCACCGCATTTGTGGTTGCCTCAGGAGGGGTTCCTGTGGCAAAGCACGGCAACCGCAGTGTTTCCAGCAAAAGCGGTGCTGCCGATGTGCTGGAACACCTGGGGGTGAATTTAAACCTTACAGCCGAGCAATCCGGGGAGATCTTAAAGAAAACAGGCATGTGCTTCCTCTTTGCCCAGGCATACCATTCCTCCATGAAGTACGCCGGACCGGTACGGAAAGAGCTTGGAGTCCGGACCATATTTAATATCCTTGGTCCTCTCTCCAATCCTGCAGGAGCTACCATGCAGCTTTTAGGGGTATACGACAGAAAGCTGGTGGAGCCCCTGGCCCAGGTATTAAGTAATCTGGGGGTTAAGCGGGGACTGGTGGTCTGCGGAGATGACGGACTTGATGAGGCGACTGTCACAGGCCCCAGCCATGTATGCGAAATCCGCTTCGGAACGCTGACTCCCTATGAGATTACACCGGAGCAGTTTTCCTTAAATCGGAGCAGCCTTTCATCGCTTGCCGGCGGCACTCCGGAAGAAAATGCCCGTATCACCAGGGATATCTTAAATGGAAGGCTCCATGGGCCAAAAAGGGATATTGTCCTCTTAAACGCTGCCTTAAGCCTGTACCTGGGAATTGATGACTGCACCATTTCCCAATGCATGGAAAAAGCGGCCTTCCTCATAGATTCAGGAAAGGCCGCCGATAAGCTGGAGGAATTTGTGAAAGTGACCAATGAGGTGGTTTTATGATACTTGATGTACTGGCTGACTCCTCCAGAAAACGGGTGGAGGCGGCAAAAGAAAAAATCTCTATGAAAACCATGGAGAAGCTGGCCTGTTCCGCTTTGGAAAAAACAAAGATAAAAGGTCTCTCCTTTGAGCAAAGCCTGTCTTCTCCAGGCATTTCCTTTATCTGTGAAGTAAAGCGGGCTTCTCCTTCCAAGGGCCTTATTGCTCCTGAATTCCCCTATGTGGAAATCGCAAAGGATTTCCAGGCGGCTGGGGCGGATGCCATTTCCGTCCTCACGGAACCGGAATACTTTCTGGGAAACAACAGCTATCTGACCGGGATCAGCCATGAAGTGGATCTCCCCCTTCTCAGAAAGGATTTTACAGTAGATCCCTACCAGATCTACGAGGCAAAGGTCATAGGCGCATCGGCGGTTCTTCTGATCTGTGCCCTCCTGGATCCAAAGGCTCTGAAAGAAGGAATCGAGCTGTGCAGCAGCCTTGGTTTAAGCGCCCTTGTGGAGGCCCATGACGAAGATGAGATCCATTCTGCCCTATGGGCAGGAGCCAGGATCATTGGAGTGAATAACCGGAATTTAAAAACCTTTGAGGTGGATTTTAACAATTCCCTCCGTTTAAGGAGCATGGTCCCCTCTGAAGTGCTTTTCGTGGCAGAAAGCGGAATTAAAACAGAAGCAGATATCCGGCTTCTGCGGGAGGCAGGGGTTCATGGGGTTCTGATCGGGGAAAGCCTGATGCGCTCCCCGGATAAGAAGGAAATCATAAACGGGTTAAAGAGGGCGTCCCAATGAATGCCAAAGGAACACGGATTAAACTATGCGGGCTGATCCGAAGGGAAGATATCCTGGCGGTGAACCGCTGGAAGCCGGACTACGCAGGCTTTGTATTCGCTCCAGGCAAACGCTGCCTTACCGGGCAGGAGGCCAGGGAGCTAAAGAAGCTGCTGCTGCCGGAGATACCGGCAGTGGGGGTTTTTGTAAACAGCCCCATAGAGGAAATCCTGGCCCTGTCGGAGAATAAAACCATAGATCTTATCCAGCTTCACGGGGATGAAGACCGGAAATACATCCTTGAATTAAAAAACCGCCTGGCCCGGAATGTTCCTGTCATAAAAGCCATAAGGGTCCGGCAGGTACAGGATATGAGGGAGGCTGAGGACCTTCCCGCAGATTTCCTGCTTTTTGATACTTATACCAAAGGCCTTTACGGCGGCAGCGGAAAGACCTTTGACTGGTCCATGATACCGGACATAAAAAAACCCTTTTTCCTGGCCGGCGGCATCGGTGCCTCAAACATAAAACAGGCCATGAAAACAGAAGCCTTTTGCCTGGATCTAAGCAGCTCCGTAGAAACGGAGGGCAAAAAAGACCAGTCAAAAATAAAAGAAATCATACAAATAATAAGGAGTGAACAGCCATGTCAAAAGGAAAGTTTGGACAGCACGGAGGACAGTTTGTCCCGGAAACGCTGATGAATGCAGTCAATGAGCTGGAAGAGGCTTATGAGAAGTACCGCCATGACCAGGAGTTTCTCGCAGAGCTTCAGGACCTTCACAATCAATATACCGGAAGGCCATCTCTGCTCTACTATGCTGAACGTATGACAAAGGATTTAGGCGGAGCAAAAATCTATTTAAAAAGGGAGGATCTCAACCACACCGGCTCCCACAAAATCAACAACGCCCTGGGCCAGGTCCTTCTTGCAAAAAAAATGGGGAAGACCCGGGTCATCGCTGAAACAGGGGCCGGGCAGCACGGAGTTGCCACCGCTACTGCTGCCGCTCTCATGGGAATGGAATGTGAGGTCTTCATGGGAAAGGAGGATACGGACCGTCAGGCCTTAAACGTATTCCGTATGGAGCTTTTAGGTACAAAGGTTCACACAGTAACAAGCGGTACCCAGACCTTAAAGGATGCAGTCAATGAGACTATGAGGGAATGGACCAGCCGGGTGGCTGACACCCATTATGTCTTAGGCTCTGTCATGGGACCTCATCCCTTTCCCACCATTGTAAGGGATTTTCAGAGCATCATCGGCAAGGAGGTCCGTACACAGCTAAAGGAAGCGGAAGGAAAGCTTCCTGACATGGTGATCGCCTGCGTGGGCGGAGGAAGCAATGCCATGGGAATCTTCCATGAGTTTGTAAATGAACCTTCCGTAAAGCTGGTGGGCTGCGAGGCCGCAGGGCACGGCATTGAAACAGGAAAGCACGCGGCTACCATTACCACAGGCTCTCTTGGAATCTTCCACGGCATGAAGTCCTATTTCTGCCAGGATGAATACGGCCAGATCGCCCCTGTATTCTCCATTTCCGCAGGACTTGACTATCCGGGCATCGGGCCGGAGCACGCAGCACTCCATGATTCGGGAAGAGCTGCCTACGTCTCTGTTACGGACCAGGAGGCTGTGGAAGCCTTTGAATACTTATCCCGTCTGGAAGGGATCATTCCGGCCATTGAAAGCGCCCATGCGGTCGCCTATGCCAGAAAGATCGCACCTTCCATGGGAAAGGACAGTATCATAGTCATCAATTTATCCGGGCGGGGCGACAAGGATGTGGCAGCCATCGCCCGTTACAAGGGGGTAGAAATCTATGAGTAGAGTAAGCGAAGTATTTTCAAAGGGAAAGGCATTTATCCCATTTATTACGGCAGGGGATCCGGACCTTTCCATCACGGAAGAACTGGTTCCTGCCATGGCACAGGCCGGAGCGGATCTCATTGAGCTTGGAATTCCCTTTTCTGATCCCATTGCAGAGGGGATCGTGATCCAGGAAGCGGATATGCGGGCTTTGGCTTCCGGAGTTACCACAGATAAACTTTTTGATTCTGTAAAGCGGATACGTCAAAAAACCGATGTTCCTCTGGCTTTTATGACTTATATCAACCCTGTTTTCGTCTATGGAAGCGAGAGGTTTATAAAAAATGCGGCAGAAAGCGGCATTGATGCCCTGATCGTGCCGGATATGCCCTTTGAGGAACGGGAGGAACTGCTTCCCTTCTGCAGGAAATACGGGGTGGAACTGATTTCCCTCATAGCCCCCACTTCAAAGGAGCGCATACAGGCCATTGCATCAGCATCGGAAGGATTTATCTACTGTGTCTCCTCCATGGGCGTGACCGGGGTGAGAACAGAAATCAACACGGACATTAGGGAAATGGTCGCCCTGGTAAAGGAGACAAAGGATATTCCCTGCGCCATTGGCTTTGGCATCTCCACGCCGGATCAGGCAAGGGAAATGAGCAAATACGCAGACGGCGTTATTGTGGGAAGTGCCATTGTGAAAATCGCAGCAAAATATGGAAAGGACTGTGTTGTTCCGGTCTGCGATTATGTTAGGGAAATGAAAGCTGCCATCACCGGCTGAAGCCGGGTACGGATGTTTTCCTTGACAAGAAGAAAGGGGAATGCTACACTAGTGCCACAAGAGGGAGCTCGTAGGCGGGCTGAGAGGAAGTCATCAACTTCGACCTTTATAACCTGATTTGGGTAATGCCAACGTAGGGATTTATATGGGATGATTGTATATTTCCGAGCCTATACCTGTTGGTATGGGCTCTTTTTCTTTTCCAAAAGCCCTTGCAATCCCTCCGTTCACGAAGGGAAATACCCTTTGTATGTTTCACCCGTGTCAATCAAAAGGAGGAAAAAAATGAATTATACCACACAAATGGATGCCGCTAGAAAAGGCATTCTGACAAAGGAACTGATGGCAGTCGCCGGGCAGGAACAATGGGAGCCGGATAAGCTGCGGGAGCTGGTGGCGGAAGGAAAAGCCGCCATACCTGCCAACAAGAACCACACCTGTTTAAAGCCCAGCGGGATCGGCTCCATGCTGAAAACAAAGATCAATGTGAATCTGGGAACTTCCAGGGATTTAAATGACCTGGACATGGAGCTTAAAAAAGTAAAAGATGCGGTCCTTATGGGGGCAGAATCCATTATGGATTTAAGCTCCTTTGGCGATACCCGGAGATTCCGCAGAAAGCTGACAGGGGAATGTCCGGCTATGATTGGCACGGTTCCGATCTACGATGCTGTGGTTTATTATCACAAGCCCCTTCGGGAAATCACCGCCGAGGAATGGATACGGATCGTGGAAATGCATGCGGAAGACGGGGTGGACTTTATGACCATTCACGTTGGAATCAATAAGCAGACGGCCAGACGGTTCAAGGAAGCCAAACGGCTGACGAACATTGTTTCAAGAGGTGGGTCCATCATCTTTGCCTGGATGGAGATGACCGGGGAGGAAAATCCCTTTTATGAGCATTATGACCGCATTCTGGAAATCTGTCAGAAGCATGACGTCACCTTAAGCCTGGGAGATGCCTGCCGGCCGGGATGCATTGAAGATGCTTCCGATATTTCCCAGATTGAGGAGCTGGTGACTCTTGGGGAACTGACAAAAAGGGCATGGGAGAAAAATGTACAGGTAATTATTGAAGGCCCCGGCCATATGCCCTTGGATCAGATAGCCGCTAATATGAAAATACAGCAGACCATCTGCAAGGGTGCTCCTTTTTATGTTCTGGGACCGCTTGTCACAGATATTGCGCCGGGATATGACCATATCACCGCTGCCATCGGAGGAGCGGTGGCGGCGGCTGCCGGAGCGGCATTTCTCTGCTATGTGACCCCTGCAGAGCATTTGAAGCTGCCGGATGGGGCTGATGTGAAAGAAGGAATCGTTGCCGCCCGGATTGCTGCCCATGCGGCTGATATTGCCAAAGGCATCAGGGGCGCCAGGGAGTGGGATCATAAGATGAGTGACGCCAGAAAACGGCTGGATTGGGAAGCCATGTTCCAGTTATCCATTGACCCGGAAAAAGCCAGACGCTACCGGGCAGCATCAAAACCGGAAAAAGAAGATACCTGCTCCATGTGCGGCAATTTCTGCGCCATGAAAAATATGAACCGGATTTTGGACGGGGAAATTGTTAATATCTATGATGAATGATGGATTATGGATTATGGATTGTGAAAATTTAAAATTACATATACAGGAGGAATTTTCATGAATGATCGAATATCACCTACTATTTGCAGCAATTCTTCTGATGCCTCCAGGGTACGGGTGAAAAAGCTGGTGGTCAGCGGAATGCTGACAGCCCTTACGGTAGCCCTCTCCGGCTTTTCCATTCCGGTGGGTGCGTCTAAATGCTTTCCAATACAGCATCTGGCTAATGTCCTGGCAGGAGTGTTCTTAGGACCTGTCTACGGCGTTTCCATGGCTTTCTCTGCTTCTCTTATACGGAATCTTATGGGGACCGGAAGCCTGCTGGCCTTTCCCGGAAGCATGGCAGGTGCATTTCTCGGGGCCTGTCTGTTTCAAAAAACCAGGAAGCTTTTGCCGGCTTATCTTGGGGAAGTGATTGGGACAGGGCTCATCGGAGGGCTGCTCTGCTATCCGGTGGCAGCCCTTCTCATGGGAAAAGATGTTGCCGTTTTTTTCTTTGTCGCTCCGTTTTTCATGAGCACCCTGGCTGGAACCATACTGGCTGCGGTCTTACTGGCAATGCTGCGCCGCCTTGGCCTGTTCTCCTATTTTGAACGGCTGATCAACGAATAGGGGGATGCTGAATATGAATAGGAAGTTTCATGATTCCCTGGCCGGGCTGGTCAGGGAAAAGCGGCCCATCGTCCACTGCATCACCAATTATGTGACGGCAGGAGACGTGGCAAATATCATTCTGGCCTGCGGCGGTTCTCCCATTATGGCGGACCAGCCGGAAGAAGCTTCGGAAATATCTGCCCTGTCCGACTGTCTTCTTTTAAACATAGGAACCCCCAAAGAGACTACAAAAGACGCAATGATAAAAGCCGGGCTGGAAGCAAACCGGCGAAACCACGCCGTCATCTTTGACCCGGTGGGGATTGGTGCATCCCGTTACAGGACCGAAATGGCTCTTTCCCTTTTAAAAGAGGTAAGGGCTGCCGTTATCCGGGGAAATGCGTCAGAGCTTCGGGTCCTGTTAAAGGAACTGACCGGAAAGAATGGAAAAAGCAGAAACAGCTCTGATTCCTCCGCCCGGGGAGTTGATGCTTCTTTTTCAGATGAAATAAGAGAAGATACCCTGGAGGCTCTTAAGGAAACAGCCAGGGCACTGAGTGCTGCAACCGGGGCTGTGGCCGTCATGACAGGAGCCATTGATATCGTGGCTTCCGGAAAAGAAGCCTGGCTGATCAGGAACGGCTGTCCCCAGATGGCCCGCATTACGGGCAGCGGCTGTATGCTGGACGGTATCATTGCCGCCTATGCGGCATCCGCCGGGCCTGCTTCCTCCCAGCACGCCGTTTTCCAGGCAGCCGCTCTTGCCACGGCTGCCGCCGGCCTTTGCGGGGAGCGGGCGGCTAAAAAAGCAGAAACGTTCCAGGCCGGTACAGGCAGCTTCCGCTGCTGCTTTATTGACGAGGTAAGCCTTTTTAATGACAGCACCTTAAAAGGAGGGATTAACATTGAAGTTTCATAAAGACATGCTGCTCCTGTATGCGGTAACAGACCAGGCATATACAGGAGAAAAAACCTTAGCAGCCCAGATCGAAGAAGCTCTTTCTGCCGGGGTGACCCTTCTCCAGCTCCGTGAAAAGCACATGGATAAAAACGCATTTCTGGAAGAGGCCCTTATGGTCCGCCAGATTACCAGGCGTTACGGGATCCCGCTGATTATCAACGATGATGTGGAAACCGCTCTCAAGTGCGATGCAGACGGCGTACACGTAGGACAGGATGATTTGCCTCCGGCAGAGGTCCGGCGGCTCATCGGGCCGGACCGCATTCTGGGCGTGACTGCCAAAAACATCGATCAGGCGAAAAAGGCATGGTCCGACGGGGCTGATTATATCGGCGCTGGAGCCATATTCCCAAGTTCCACCAAAAAGGAGGCCATTCCCTTATCCCTGGAACAGCTGTCTGGAATCTGCCGATCTGTTCCGATTCCTGTAACGGCAATCGGAGGAATTACCGCAGAAAATGTCTCCATTCTGAAAGGAACCGGCGCAGCCGGGGCCGCGGTGGTTTCCGGTATATTCGGACAAAAGAATATTACCGAAGCCGTCCATTGTTTAAAAGAACAGCTTTTAAAGGTGGTGAGCCTATGAGCCTGATTCTCCCTTCCTTCCTCACCATAGCAGGCACCGATCCCAGCGGCGGCGCCGGAATCCAGGCGGATTTAAAAACCGCAGCAGCTCTGGGTGTCTATGGCTCCAGCGTTGTTACTGCCCTGGTCGCACAAAATACCACAGGTGTTTTTCTGACGGAACCAGTTGGTCAGGAGATGCTTGCCGCCCAGCTTGAGGCCGTGTTTACCGATATTCCGCCGCAAGCTGTCAAAATCGGCATGGCCGGAACCTCCGTTTCGATAGAAATCATTGCAGAAAAACTGAAAAAATATAACCAGGCTCCCGTGATCGTGGACCCGGTCATGGTATCCACCAGCGGACATTCCCTTTTAAACCCACAGGATGTTAAGGCTTTAACAAGCAGGCTGTTCCCACTGGCAACATTGGTTACCCCCAATATACCGGAAGCCGCCGCCCTTTTATCCACAAAAGGGCGGCGGCTATCCACGAGAAAAGATATGGAAGAAGCTGCTAAGGAGCTCTTCCAGGAATATCAGACTTCTTTCCTGTTAAAAGGGGGCCATAAGGACCAGGGAGCTGACGATGTTCTATGCTGCAACGGGTCTATCACCTGGTTTCCCGGCGAACGGATCAGCAATCCAAATACCCACGGAACCGGGTGCACCCTGTCCTCTGCCATTGCCTGCGGACTGGCCAAGGGCATGGAGCTGGAAGAAAGCATCCGGAAGGCAAAGTCTTATCTCAACGGAGCACTAAAAGCCGGATTCAATCTGGGAAAAGGGCGGGGGCCTTTGTGGCACGGGTGGAATCATGAAGCTTATTGAGCCGTGTGACAAAGGCGGTGCCGGCATTTCCTGGTCATAACCATCCATAAGAGCCTGAGGCAGCTGCCGCAGGCTCTTGTAAACTCCATTCCTCATGATTTTATTGCTACCGTTTATACAGTTCCACCATCTCCCTGGCCAGGGCCGATGTGATCTCTGCTCCCATTAAGATATCTTCGCTGTGCACCAGGATCAGGCCGATCCTTTGAAGCTCTCCCCTTGCCTCTTTTGTGATTAAGCCGGTATGGATGTGATGCGCCGCCTGCAGCCGCTCCAATGATTCATTGAAGTAACTCTCCGCCTCTTCGAATCTTCCGTTCCGGGCGGATTCCAGCGCACACATACACTGGCTTCTGGCTTCTCCTGCATTGCTGATAACCTGCAGGCAGATCATTTCCAGTTCTTCCATTTTCAGTCACCCAATTCCTTTCTCACCTGTTCCAGAACCTTTTCCCCATTCATGGTCCCGTAAGCCACAGGCTCAATGGAATATACGGGGCAGGTTACCTGGCGGCTGACAGTTCCCATCTGAAATCTGACCTGGGGGCCCATCAGGATCAGATCCGCATCCCTTCCTGTCTCCTCCGCGGAGGAAACGGGTGCTGCCGAAATCTCACACTCATAGGCTGCCGCTTCAGCAGCAGCTTTCATCTTCTTTACCAGGATACCAGTGGATAGCCCCCCGTTGCATAGCAATACGATCTTTCTCATTCTTATGACCTCCTGTCATCTTCGTCAGATATTTCTCCCTGCTCCATTTCCACCATCTTTCTTTCATAGATCTTAAAGAAGGGGAAATACAAGATTCCATCCAGCAGGATTAAAACAATAATCAGTATGGGGGCTTTCCAATCCATAGTGGAGAAAAAGGCTCCCAGCACAGACGGCATCTGCCAGGAAAGCATGGCAAAGCTCTTTCCTATAAATCCTACCTTCATTAACAAAAAGGCAACCGTCCCATTTAAGATGGAAGTGGACAAAAACGGGATAAAGAATATAGGATTTAACATTAAGGGCAGTCCAAAGATCACCGGTTCGGAAATGTTGAAAAACGCAGGGATGATTCCCATCCTTCCAATGGTCTTTAGCTGCTTGGATTTTGACGTGGACAGCAGTACGGTCAGTGCCAGGACGGAACCGCATCCGCCGATCACCACAAAGTACACCCAGAACGGAGTGGTGAAAATGTTGGGCAGAGCCTGTCCTGCTGCATGGGCAGCCGCATTGAGGGATAGGTTTCCGTCACGGATAGGGGCCAGAACACCGGACAGAGCTGCATCATGAATTCCGAAGAACCAGAATATATGTACCAGCAGGGTGATGATAATGGTAAATCCTAAGTTGTCCACTGCCGTTAAGGATGGAGATATGGTATGATAAATCAGCTTTGGCAAGGTAGTCTCCAGCTTGTTCATGACCGCAAAGGTCAGGATGTATAAGCCCATGAGAACCGCTCCCGGTACAATAGAGGCAAATACATCGGACAAAGAAGCAGGAACCGTGTCAGGAAGGTTGATCTTTCCCAGCTCCCTCTTACGCATGTAGCAGTAAAGGTCAGCCGTAGCAATGGCGATTACCATGGCCGCAACAAGGCCCTTGCCATCCATAAAAGAAATCTCCGCTGTCTTTCCATCCCACCCCAGGGAAAGTGGTTCAGCAATCAGCATTATAAATCCGCATACCCCCAGAAGAATCGGAAGAAATGATTCTACCTTTCTGCTTTTGCAAAGGAAGTGGATGATCCCAATGCAGATATAAAGGGACATGGCTCCCAGGGTTAAGGTATTGATCCAGGAAAAGATCATGGAGTTATCTGCCACAAACTTAGCCCACCCAAGAGTAAGTCCGCTCCCTGCACCCTCCACAGAGGGAGCGGAGCTAACGACGGCTGCAATTCCCCCGATGAATGTAATTGGAAGCAGTGACATAAACGCATCCCGTATGGCCCGCAAGTGGCATTCGTTTCCCATTTTATCAGCTACCGGCATCACATACTTTTCCATTGCTGTACTAATTGATTGTAAACCCATAAGATACCTCCTCATACGGTTCTCTCCTGATTGAATTCCCCTTAGATTCAATCACCTCTTTGTACCATTCATAGCTCTTCTTCGGTTTACGGGCCAGACCGTTTTCATAGTCCACCGCTACCAGCCCATACCGCTTCTCTGTTCCGTTTTTCCAGGAATACAGGTCAAAAGGCGACCATACATAAAATCCACGTACATCGCACCCCTCTTCTTTTGCATTGAGAACAGCATTGATATGCTGGTTCATGAATTCGATCCGCTCCCTGTCGTCAATCTTCTCCTCTGCCCCATCCTCATAAAGGCCAATGCCGTTTTCTGTGATATAAATGGGGAGATGGTATTTTTTCCAGCAGCGGCGGATTCCTTCATAAAGACCCCGGGGGAATATCTCCGTATCCCATTCTGTGTAACGGCTTTCCTTTGGCCTTACCTGTTCGAACCAGTCCTTAACAATGGTTTGGGACGTCCCCTTTTCCTTACTCCCCTTGTTGTTGACGATCAAAGTTGTCTCCCCTGTTTCATAAGGCTTAATCATGACTCTTGCGTAATAATTCAGCCCTATGAAATCCACCGTATGCCTTTGCATCAGTTCCAAATCCTCAGGAAGCATCATGGATAAATCACAGCAATCAGACAACTTGTCCAGCAAATCCCCAGGAATCTGCCCCATAGCGGCCACATCAAGGATCCAGTTGTTATAGAAATTCTCCGCATACCTCATGGCGATCTGGGTTTTTACGGTCATATCCACCCCATATACCGGGGAAAAGGAATGGACAATTCCGATCTTTCCGTCATAGGAACCTTCCCGATAAGCCTTTACCGTCATGGCAGATGCCAGCATCATGTAATATGAAGCGGTTACTGTCTCCTGAAGATTTTGATGTCCGGGAGGGTAATTGCCGATGAGATAGCCGCTAAAGGTATAATAACGTGGTTCATTAAAGGTTGTCCAGAGCTTTACCCTGTCCCCGAACCGTTCAAAGCATACTTTTGCATAATGGGTATAGGCTTCACAGGTTTTCCTGTTCAGCCACCCGCTCTCATCCTCCAGATACTGAGGCAGATCCCAGTGAAAAATCGTCACCATGGGAACGATCTCATAAGAAAGGCAGGTATCAATCAGGCGGTTATAAAATGCTACTCCTTCCTCATTGACATCTCCCTTCCGGTTGGAAATGATTCTGGGCCAGGCGATGGAAAAGCGATAGCTGTTCTGCCCTCCCTCCTTCATCATACGAATGTCCTCTTCGTAGCGGTGATAATGATCGCATGCCACATCTCCGTTTTCCAGACCGTTTTCATGTAAGTATCTGTCCCAGTTGGAGGGAACCCTGTTTCCCTCCTGGAAACCGCCCTCGCATTGATAGGAAGCCGTTGCCCCTCCCCATAAAAATTCCTTCACACGTTTCTCCTCCTGTATTTTGATGCTTTCATTATAGCAACGGTTATCAATAAAATAAAATCTGATTTTTCCGCTGTGTAACGGAAAAATCAGATTTTATTTTACGGAAGCAACCATCAAGAGACAGGGAAGCCATCTAGATGAGCAGATCCAGGAATTTCCTGCTGTCATTGATTTTAGCAAGCTTTTGAATGGTATTGGCTTTAAACAAATTATCAATCATCACATTGTAAACCGGGATGATGGTATGGTTCCAGGTGGCGGCCATGGCAAAGAGAAAGATAATCTTTACATTGTGCTCTCCCCATGCCAGTTTATTTTTTAAAATGCAGACACAAACTGCCGTACACTCTGCATTGTTCTCCATGGCATGGGCAAATGCAAAGCCAGGTTCAAAGGCAGTCGGGGCGATTGCCTCCCGCTGCATTACACTTTCGGCAAATGCCTCCCCAACGTATCCCTGCTCCTTAAGGTTTCTGCACATGAAGACGATGGCCTCCTCCTTTGAGTTAAATTCCATATCAGTAAAAAACAGGGTAGGCTTGAACAAAGTTTTAAAATAGGATTTAACACTGCTCACCTGGTTTTCACGGACCACGGTCAAAAGCTTTTCTTTCTCATGATAATCCAGAAAATTCCTGCAGAGAATCACCGTAACACCGTCGGGAAGAGATGGCAGGGGAACGGTTGTCAGTACTGCGGTAATATCCTTTGGCATATCCTGGGGATAATGAAAAATGGAATAGCTGCAGGCAATCTTCAGACTGCATTCCCCTATTTCGGAAAGCCGTTTAATCATTAATTCCGTTATCTGTTTACCAAACGGATTGATGAGAACCACTTTTTTCTCCATCCGGCCCAGATTGGATTCCATCGCACGGATAAAATGAACAGTGATCATTCCGATCTCAAATTCACTGATTTCCACACCTGTAATCCGTTTAAAACGGTCAGCAAAAAATATGCTGATATCATATTCCAGAGGATATCGTGATTTGACCCGTGGAAGAACTGGATTGATCAAATACTGTTCATTCCTGCTTCGTTGGAGAATTCCGTCCAACTGAGCCTCCAGCTCCTTCTGAAACTCCTCATCTTCTGTAAAATCAAAGCCGTATTCCACATTGATCTCAACCAGTATCCGGGACAGAATGTCTTCAGCCTGACTTCCCTCTTCCTTAGCATAATAAAAATCATTGAGGAACAGCTTGCGGAAATACACGTTCTCATGGGAGGGCAGGGAAAGACCAAGCATATCCCCAAGTCCTGCAAGAATCTCCCCGATGGTATCCGTATCATTGCCAGAAAGCCTCCTTTCATCATCCACTGTTTCCAGCTCATAACCGGCCGCTATTCTCTCAGCCGCCACCGCCGTATGAATCATCAGGCTTATGACTGTAGTATCATAATAGCGCTTTTCTTTGTGAATGCCACTTTTCAGGAGCAGCTCCTTCCATTCCAGCATGTTCACATATTCAAAAAACGGCTGATAGCTTCCCAGATCAAAATACTGGTCCAAATTGGAGATGATCACATAATGGCTGTAATAATCACGCTTTTCGCTTTCAGAAAGATCCAGCACCAAAAGGCCGTTTTTTTTGCATATCCTCCCACTGACATACTTACGCTCCATGCTCCGGTTGATTTGACCCACCAGTTTGGCAAGCATGGAATCGCTGATGTAAAGCTCATCAGCAAGCTCCAAATATGAAACTGCTTTGTCAAATAAAACTCTGCGGACGATTTCCCGTTTTAAATCCTCCTCCGACTCCAGATTAAAAGACGTCTCGCTGCCTTCCATTGGCTGATCCTTTAAATAATAACCTTGTCCCTTTCTTGACAGGATTCTCTCCAGCCCTGTCTCTCCATTGATTTCCCTGATGTCATTTCTCACTGTCCTGTCACTGACATGAAGCAGAGCTGCGATTTTCTGAGAGGTAAGGAACTCATGCTCCGCCAGCAATTCCATAATTTTCTTTTGTCTTGATGTCATTGGCTCACCTCCATAAACAAATATCATAGCCGTTCAAATAAATTTCATCACATTATACCACACACGATCCACTTAAAGAAGCCTTAAATACTTTCATAGGTACCGGTCATGCGGTCTGGTTCTCATGTTTTTGTTTTCAAGTAATCCCCCTTCAAAACCCAAAAGGGTTCCGTAAGATTTTAATCCCTTGCATAGATGATGCAATATTAAAGCAAACTAATTCCAAAGGTGGTGATTATATGGCCGTAGCACACAAAAGTGCAATAAGCGTGGGCCTGCTTTATATACCGGTAGGTTTATATAAAACAACAAAAGATATATCCGTAAGCTTTAACCAGCTTTGCAAGGATACTCATGAAAGGGTAAAATATCAAAAAATATGTCCATCGTGCAATAAAGAGGTAAGCTCCGATGGGATTATCAAAGGATATGAATATGAAAAAGGTAAGTATGTGACATTTACAGAAGATGAACTTGAAAAAATAAAAACCAAAAAAGACAAAACCATTCACATTGAACACTTCGCGAAAATGTCTGATGTGGATGAGATTTATTATGAAAAAAATTATTACGTTGTACCAGAGCCTGGAGCCGAAAAAGCATGTGAATTACTGCGTCAGGCAATGCTCTCCCAAAAGAAAGTCGGTATAGCAAAAACCGTAATAGGCACAACGGAAAATTTAATGGTATTGTACCCTGCAAAAGACGGTATTATAGCGAAAACTCTATTTTATCAATCTGAAATCCAGGCGGTGCCAGTTGCAGTTGCTAAAGCAGAAGCATCACAGCCAGAGGTAGAAATGGCAATAACCATGATTGACTCCATGACCGCAACATTTGACCCCAGTATTTACCATGATGAATACCAGGAAAGGCTGCGTCAAGCGATCGAGAGTAAAATAGCAGGGAAAGAAATTGTCAGCGCAGATACAGAAAAACAAAATAATATTATAGACTTAATGGAAGCCATGAAGAAAACGGTTGAAATGACTAGGAGTAACAAAGGGTTGGCATGATGGATCTGTTTGATTTGAAAAATGTAAGTCCCATGCTGATCTCGGAAATGGCCGATCCGTTTGATTCACCTGATCATATTTTTGAAATCAAATGGGATGGGATCAGATGCATATCCTTTTTAAATACGGAAACAGATATGAGGAATAAAAGAAATAAATTAATGATCCCCATCTTCCCCGAGCTTGCAAACCTCCACAAGCAAGTAAAGGAAAAGTGTATCCTTGACCACGAATTACTCGTAATTAAAAACGGTATCCCTGATTTTTATGAAGTGCAAAATCGTGCTTTGAGGACAAACTCTTTTAAAATAAAACTGGCGGCTGACAGATATCCGGCCAGCATCATTGCTTATGATATTTTATATTACAAAGATAAAGATATTACCATGCTCCCGCTTATGGAGCGTAAAAAGTATCTTACCGATGTTGTAATTGAGAATCAATTAATTTCTGTTTCAAGATATGTAGAGAACGATGGAGTTAAATTATTTGAACTTGTAAAAGAAAAAAACCTGGAAGGGATCATAGCAAAAAGAAAAGATAGTCTGTACTGGCAGGGCAAACGTACGAGAGATTGGGTAAAATGCAAGATAATGTCCTCAGACGATTGTGTCATCTGCGGATATATCCCAAAAGAAAATAATATGACGAGCCTTATCCTGGGACAATATGATGAAGATGTGCTTGTATATAAGGGCCATGTCACCCTTGGTGTTAGCCTTAGAATCCTTAATCAGCACAAATATAAAGTGATTGATTACTCACCTTTCGGTTATATACCCCATGGAAACGAGGAAGCCGTATGGCTGGCACCTGAGCTTGTTTGTATCGTAGAATCAATGCCGACCGAAAAAGAAACCTTCCGGCAGCCGGTATTCAAAGGAATTCGGGACGATAAATTAGCAATCGAATGCAAAATATAGGGGGCGGTCAGAAGATTGTACTGGCCTCCAAACAGCCGTATGGCCAGGCAGCCTCTTGGGACTGAGATCTGTTATGAACAGAACTCAGTCCTTTTCAGTTATCTTTTCCCATAAGATTTAATCAATCATTGCTTTACTTAATATTTTAATTTGTATGAGCCATCTTTTTTAATTCATTAGTTAAAGCAAAAACCTCTTCAACACTGGCAGTCGTTTCCTCAATCCCCGATGACTGCTGTTCCGTCTTTTTCATGGTAGAACTGGAAAACTGTAATGTTTTGCTGATTGATTTCTGAATGTCTTCCGTCAGCTGTACGACTTTCATTGCTGTATCTTTTGAATTCTGTGACAGCTTTTGGATTTCAGTGGCAACGACTGCAAAGCCTTTTCCTGCCTCACCTGCCCGTGCTGCTTCAATCGAAGCGTTAAGGCCTAACAGCTTCGTTTGATCTGCAATGCTCTTGATCGAATAGAGGATGGCATTGATCTGCTCTGATATTTGTTTCACATTTAAGATCTCTTTGTTCAGTTCATTCTGGTTTTCATTGACTGCTATGGATGATGCAGCGAGTTCCTCCATTGTTTCTTCTATAATTGAAAATTGATCTACCAGATCCTTGCTCATAGTCTTTAATTTGTATTTATGATAACCGACCTGAGAAAGAGCATTGGCAACAATAAAAAGCACTTCCGCAGCTGCCCGGATATTTTTTTCTGTTGTAATGTTCACTTCATGGAGAGCATCAATATATTGATCTTCATTGACTCCGATTTCTCTTGCTACACGCCTGAATTCCTCTTCATTTGGTTTCTTGCTTAAAATCTGCCCGCCCAGGATGGTTCCGATCAGTTCGCCTTCCACCATAATTGGAGCTGCAAAATCGATCAGTCCTGAATGGCATTGAAAGATATAGGGCCTTCCGGTTCTGGCTGCTTCCTCTCCGCCTCTTTTGTGGGAAGCGGCACACCGGTCATCTCCAGTTTTCGTCGAATGCGTGTAATGTGCGCAAATTCTTGTGTACGAGCTTGGATTTGTAACAGGATTTCCCTCCCGGTCCACCGCAACGCTTGCCAGATTCATACCATCTGCAAAATTATCAAGAAATTTTTGAAGCAGACTTATTTCCATCACATCTGAAAGATTGATTTCTGATAAAGTTTTGTATCCATTATCATTGTTGTCCATCTTCATACTATGTCCTCCGTGAATGTTGAAATTTTACAAAAACTGTCGATTTATGTCGAATGTGTTTCTATTATTTTACCACTTTTCTCCTAACTTGTACATATCATTAACAAGTTAACCATAAGTTTCCAAAAGATATTAGGATATTACCAGAGGAGGCTGGAAGTGACGTGCATTTGACGATTCCCTTTTATATCGTTATAATATTACCGTACACATGAAGGATTCCTGGGGGAATCAAGGGCTTTCCTATCCATTGATTTGATATTTTTAGAAGAGAAAATTATAGAAAAGAGGATTGCTATGCAAACACAAACTGTTTTGGCGGACCATCCGTCCAAAATTAAAAAATTTCTTGAATTAGTAGAAATACGTACTAAGATCACAAGTCTGCTTCCGTTTCTCATGTCTCTGGCTTACCTGTTTTACCGAAGGCAGCCGGTGAATACAGAGCGCACGCTTCTTTTTTTGGGCTCCATGTTCCTGTTTGACTTGACTACAACCGCAATCAATAACTATATTGATACCAAAACCAACGGCCAGAAGCTTCCCTTCCCCCGTGGTTCGGCAAAGCTGATCATTTATTTGCTGTTGGGCGTAAGCACTGCTTTGGGCCTTACGCTGGCATACCGTACGGATCTGGTCGTACTGCTTCTTGGCGGGCTGTGCTTTCTCTGCGGAGTTTTCTACACCTGTGGGCCCATCCCCATTTCCCGTTTGCCTTTGGGAGAGATTTTTTCAGGACTGTTTTATGGTCTGTTTATCCCCTTTCTAATGCTTTACATGAACATGCCATCCGGAACCTTTCTGACTTTAACAGCGGATTGGCATGCCGTGCGGCTGGACTTAAAGCTTGGGCCTGTGCTTTCCCTGTTTTTATGTTCGGCGGGTCCGATCCTCGCCACTGCTGACATTATGCTGGCGAACAATATCTGCGATCTGGAAAAGGATATTGCTGTGGGAAGGTACACCCTGTCTTATTTTTTAGGAACGAAGGCGCTGTCCGTTTTTGCCGGACTATATTATATTACTTATTTGACATGGACGGTGTCCGTGGTATTAAATATCCTGTCTCCAGTCTGCCTGGGAGCGCTGCTTACCTTGATTCCTGTTCATAAAAACATCCTCCGCTTTAAAAAAGAGCAGATCAAAGAGAAAACCTTTGTCCTTTCGGTTCAGAATTATATTATCATTGTGGGAGCACAAACCCTGATGATCTTGGTAAGCGGACTGATGGGCATCTCTTCCTGATCATCAGAAGAATCAGGCCGATCTGGCCGGCTTATCTGATTCTTCCGTTCAGAAGGGCATTTGCTTTATCATAATCTGTCTTCTTAACATAAATAATATATTCATACTCCAGCTGAAGGTTTTCCCCAAATGTCCCAGTCCGCGCCCGGGAACCTGCTTCAAAAATTGATGGACTTTTTCTGTTGATTACCTTAATGGAATAAGGTATCTTATTTTGCGCCATTAGTTCCCGTACTTCAGCCTGTTTTCTCATTTCATAAGTAATGAACAATTCTTTGCGATTGAATATTGAGATCATTTTTTCTTCCTTTCCTATTTTCATCATGTCAGCCTATCCCAAAGCAACCGGCCAGCAATACAGGACCGGGGCCAACAGCCGGAAAATCCCTGACAGACTATATTCTGCAGGGACTTTCTTCCGTTCTATTCTATATCTTCCAGCTTATGCCCACATGGTTCATCCGGTCATCCTCATCACTGGATATGATATAGGATGTATTCTCGCTCTTTAGTACACTGATGGCTATATGCTGGGGAACCCCTTCTGCATTATAGGTGATCTTAAAAAGATCAAACAAAGGTTCTCCCATATGGCACTGTAAATATCCGGAAATTTCCTTTGTGGCTCTCCGAACCTTTAATACCTTATAATATCGTTTCAAATTGGCATGGTAATCATTCTCCAGAATCCGGAACACAGAAAAGTCCCCTGTCATCCGGTCAACGATCCCCGGAAAACGCTTCAAAGGAAGGTAGCACATATCCACCATCATAGGAATATCATCTGCATACATAATACGCTTAAGATATACCACATCGTCATCAGCTCCGATCTGCAGATCTTCCGCATAGGAAGCTTTTACATGAATGATTGATTTTTCCAAAACTTCCGTTCTGACCTTCCTTCCCTGGCTTTCCATGGAATCATGGAAACCTCCCAGCCGGTCAATCCGGCTTTTTAAGCCTGTATTCAATACAAACGTTCCTTTTCCCTGTTTACGAACAAGAATTTCCTCTTCGCACAGCTCCTTTACTGCTCTCCTGACAGTGATACGGCTTACCTGGTACTTTTCCTCAAGCTCAACCTCACTGGGCATCCGGTCACCAGGACAGTATATCTTTGCCTTGATATCCTCTTTAATTGCATCCTTCAGTTGTTCGTAAAGCGGAACCAACGCATTCTGATCCAGCATAAAAGTTTCTCCTAAATTTTATTTTCTATAATGTCCAGGATATTTATGAAAACGGGGTCGCAGATGAGAAGGCTCCTTACACCCGGCCGGATTCCCTCTCATCATAACCCGGCTTCATATATTATATAATTATATAATACAAAAATTCTGAAAGCAACCCCTTTAGCCAGATAAGGCTGTGTAAAGCTTCCCTTCCAGTCCCTGTTAGTCCCTGTTAGTCCCTGTTAGTCCCTGTAAGGATGAGGATGTCCAAAACCCCCATGGAACGTACATGTGACAGCGGAGCGCTGGGCAGCGCATGCAAGAGAATCCTCCATTGTTTTTCCGTCGGCATAGGCAGTCAGAAATCCGGCAATAAAGCTGTCTCCGGCTCCCATGGTGTCAATGACGTGTATTTTTATAATTCCCTGACGGTAAAATTCCTTTCCGTCATAAAAGATTGCCCCCTTGGCCCCTCTTGTTACGCCGGCTGTTTTCACTCCCAGCTTATGGACCTGCTTTAACAGTTCCCGGCATTCCTCCTCTTCCATATCAGAACCGGAAAAAAATGCAAATGTAAGGTATGGACAGGTTCTTTCCAGATATTCTTTCTCATGCCTGTCTGAAAAATCAAAGGATATCCTGCATTTTTCATGAAGCTTTGGAAGCTCATATTCCAGGTTGGAATAGCAGCTGGTATGGCATATGTCAAATCCCCCGATGATGTCTAAATCTTCTTTTCCTATTTTAATGGAAAATAAATGCTGGCAGCTATCTCTGGGCCCCGGTGCAAATACACGGTCCCCATCCTTTAAATAAACCCTTGGCTGGGCTGTGTGGGCGTATACCTTTCTGGAGCGCTCATAGGAAACCCCTTCCTCAGCCAGGCACTTCTTAATGTAGTCCGCCGGTTCATCATCTCCAAAAACCCCAAGGTAATGTACTTTTTCTGCACCGTTCCGTTTGCAGTTAACAGCCACATTGACAGCATTTCCTCCTGGATAATAAACTCCTTCCTCTATGTAGCAGTCCGTTACATTATCGCCGATTGCAATGATCTTCATCCTTCTCATCCTTTCACCGCACCCGCGGTCATTCCTCTTACAAAACTCTTCTGCATTGTTAAAAATAATACAATAATAGGCAGGCAGGAAATGACCATACCTGCAAGAACCACTCCCCACTCTGTCATAAGCCCGTCACGGAAGGTCATAAGTCCCACAGGAATCGTCCGCAGCTTTGAGCTGTCAACAAAAATTGTTGCAAAGACAAATTCATTCCATGCATAGTAGGCTGTCATGATGACCACCGTAGAGATTATGGGCTTGGAAAGTGGCAGATAGATATTCCGGTAAATCTGCATCAGTGTTGCACCGTCAATGGTGGCAGCCTCCTCCATTTCCCTTGAGATCCCAATAAAGAAGGACCGGACCAGCATAATGGATACAGGAAGGCGGAACGCAATATAGGGGAGGATCATGGCCAGCAGGGTATTTTTAAGCTTCAGTGATTTTAACAACATGAAAAGAGGAAGCAAACATACCTGAGGGGACAGCAAAAGGCCACACATACAGAAAAGAAAAACCAAATTCCCAAGTTTCCCTTTCATCTGGCAGATACCGAAAGCAGAAAAAGTCGATAAAAAGACAACTCCAACCAGAGTACACACGGTAACTGCCCCACTGTTCATAAAATACCGGGAAATCCCCTTATGCCAGGCCGTTGCATAGTTCTCTATATGCCATAGATCCGGAAATCCCCATACATCTCCGTAGATTCCATTGTAATTTTTAAAAGAAGACATGAGTATCCACAACAGCGGATACAATATCAGAGCAGCCAGTAGAAACAATACTGCAAGCCAAACCATTTCCCAAGGACCATATGCCATTCTCTTTCTTACAACTTGCTTTATCATGTCCGTTCCTCCTTATCCGTCCCGTAAGTGAAGAACTGCACGGAAGACAGCACTGCAGTAATCACAAAAATCAACATGGCAATGGTGGACGCATATCCCATGTTATTTTTAACAAATCCAGTCTGATACATATGAAGAGACAGCACCATGGTTGATGTACCAGGACCTCCCCCAGTCAGTATGTACGGTTCATTAAATACGGTAAACGCCCCTACCACCGTAAGAATCATGGTTACAAAGAACATCTGCCGGACCTGCGGAACCGTTATATAAAAGAAGCGTTTGAACTTACCTGCTCCATCCACCTCTGCCGATTCATATAATTCTGTGGGTATCTTCTGAATCGCCACAATAAACAGCATGGCAACATAACCGGTACTCTGCCATTGGGATACGGCGATCACCGCATACATTGCCGTCTTTTTACTCCCCAGCCATATGTGGGCCAATTGATCCAGCCCCAACAGATTCAGAAAACTGTTTAGCAGCCCCATCTGCGGGTTATATATGAAGTCAAAAAGAAGACATACCACCGTCATGGAGATCACCGTAGGAATAAAATAGATGCTGCGCAATGCAGGCGCAACCTTCCGAAACGCCACATCTTCCAATACGGCCGCCAGTATAAGACCAAAGCCTACCTGGATCAAAATGGATATGACCGCATACAGGAAATTATTTTTCAGGCTTACAAATATGATCTTATCATGAAACAACTGCCTGTAATTGGCTAGCCCCACCCATTCTTTTGTAATATCTGACAGCGTAAAAGACTGGAAGCTGTAAACGATGTTCTTGAACAGTGGATAATACACAAAGATTCCAAGAATCAAAATCCCTGGAAACACAAAAGCAAATGCCTGTAAATTTCTTTTTCTCTCTCTTTTCAAACCAACACCATCCCATCCATTTGAGATAAGAGGCCGAAACGGCCTCTTATCTCCAGTCTTTATTTATGCAAAGCGGCGGCGGCCTCCTTTACCTGTTCCATAACGCTCTCAGGTGTTTCATCGCCTATGGCTATTGCCTGCGCCCCCTGCCCATACACCGTGTAAATGGAAGCATCGCAGGCATTGTCAAACCACGGAACCAATACTGACGCAGATTTAATCATTTCCATTGCTTCCAGCTGGGCCGGCAATGCATTTGTTTCGTCCACCGCACCTGCCACGCTGGAAATATCGCCGCATTTTGTTGTGAGGGCTTCCCCGCCTTTCTTGCTTACAAGCCATTTTAAGAATTTAATGCATTCCTCAGGATTCCTGGCCTTATTGCTGATCATGAAGCCTTCCGGTGCGCCGGTCAATCCCTGGGGGTCTCCCTTTCCCTCTTCAAAAGCAGGGAAATTAAAGAAGCCATATTCAAAATCATCCGGCAATGCTTTTTCCAGCATTGGAATCTCGGCAAACTGCAAGTACATGATGGGAGCCTTTCCTGCGGCAAAATATGTATTTCTGGCTGTTTCATGGTCGATTGCCACACAGGTTTCACCCATGTAGGAGGTGAGCTGCTGCCACTTCTTTAGGACCTCCACATAAGCCGGATCCTTAAATTCTCCGGACGACGGATCATAATCCTTTGAAAGGACACCGGGATCCACCATTCTCTGATTCATCGTACCAAGATAATGAAGAACTGCCCAACTGTCTGAAAGGCCTTCTACGATTGGAGTTTCATATCCGGCCGCCTTTAAGGAATCCAGCACGGAAATAAACTCATTCCAGGTCTTTGGAATCTCCAGATGATTGTCTGCAAAAATCTTCTTGTTGTAGTAGAACACCTTTCCATCCTGAGACCAGGGAACTCCATAGACCTTACCGTCAAAGGTAAAGCCATCCACACTGGCCTTGGCAAGCTGAGAGGACCATTCCTTATTCTGCTCATAAATATCATTTAATTCCATGACATTGCCGGAATTGATCATTTCTTTTGCAAAGGTCCCTGACCAGGAGGAAAACACGTCAGGAACTTCATCAGTAGCAACAACCATACGGATCTTTTCCTTATACTGGTCGTTTAATATGCAATCCATCTGTATGGTCACATTGGGATTCTCATCCATATATTCCTTTATCAGTTCCTGGAACATGGAGTTTTTCGGATCGTTTGGCCAGCGATGGAAGAAATGAATCACAACCTTTTCTCCATTTGCACCTCCGCCGGCTTCCGACCCGGCCTGAGCCGTACCTTCCTTGCTTTCTGGGCCGGCGTTGACATTTGTTTGGTTGCTTCCGCTACCGCAGGCAGTTAATGATAATCCCATAGCAGCCGCTGATAATAATGCAATCACTTTCCTGGCACTTTTTTTCATTCTGCTTCCTCCTTTTAAAAACAGCCTTTCGGTTTAATATTCCATTCTCCACATATAACGGCGGACACTTAAATCGTGTCCTCTCTGATAAGCAAATTCATCTGCAAGGGAACGAAGTACGGCTCCCGCCAGCAGGGGGGCAAAATATTCCCGGACCTGGTCATCAATGCCGGTCATATCAAATTCCATCTCATCTACTACCATGAGTTTCTCTGAATATTTCCTGCAGAAATCATAGGCTCTTTCATCCAAAGGTCTTGTGGCACCTATGCCTTTTATCATAATAAACGGAACATCATAATCCGTTACCTCAAAGGGTCCATGGAAATATTCACCGGAATGAATGGCATTGGAATGAATCCACTGCATTTCCATCAGCAGACAAATGGCAAAAGAATAGGCCTCTCCATAATTGGCACCGCTGCCCATGGTGTAGATCAGCTTTTCTCTTTTATACTGCTTTCCCCACTCTTTTACAATACCGGCATACTGTGTTTTTACTTTTTCTATTGCATCGTTCAATCCGGCAACCGCTTCCATTCCCTTCCGGTACTTTTCCCTAGGGCTGACTGCATGCAGCACACTGAAAATAAGATAATACAGGACACCCTTATTTAAATCACTGGCATCTGCTTCTTTTCCCCAGTCATAATGAATGGGATATTCCGCTGCCTTCCATAGTGGTGAATCCTCGACATTTGACAGGGCTATGGTGGTTGCGCCCTTTTCTCTTGCAAACTCTGTTGCCTTTACCGTCTCCGGAGTATTACCGGAATGGGAACAGGTGATTACAACAGAATCCTGCCCCAGTGCCTTTGGCACCCTATGTACAAATTCATTGGAGCTGTATATACTGGCCGGCGTTTCTATCTCTCTGTCAAAAAGATATTGGGCTGGCATCATAAACGCCTGAGAACCGCCGCAGGCTACAAAATAAAAATGATTGATCCTGTTCTTCTCAGCCACTGCTGCAACTGCTGCTCCGATCTGTTGAATGTGTTCTTGTTTCATCATAATTCCTCCGTTTTATTTTATTATGTTATTATATAACGTTATATCACTTTTTCACATTATAATATATAACATCTTCTATGTCAATATTTTTTACAAGTCTTTGTTATTTGGGAAAACCATATGGTACCACCAAGCAATTTCCTCCTTGATGGTTTTTCATTCCCTCGTTGAAATGGACTTTTTCCTGAAATATTGATATAATCAACTCAAAATCATTCACATTGCCTTCAAGGAGGTATCGATATGCAAAAAATGCCGGTATTATTTATTGGACATGGCTCACCCATGAATGCGATTGAGGAAAACCGGTTTTCTGCCCAATGGAAGCAGCTTCCTACCCGGATCCCCAGGCCTCAGGCCATCCTTTCTATTTCAGCCCATTGGTTTACGTCTGGTACTAAGGTTACGGATTCCTCTGCCCCGAAAATGATCTATGATATGTATGGCTTTCCTGACGAGCTGTACCAGGTTGCCTACAATGCACCTGGTTCGCCGCATTTTGCTGCGGTGACAAAGGAGCTGCTCAAGGACAGGGTGCAGCTTGACAATACCTGGGGCCTGGACCATGGCTCCTGGTCTGTCCTGCGCCATATTTATCCTCATGCCGATGTCCCTGTATTCCAGCTTAGTGTGGACAGGCTGGCTTCTGCCAAAACCCATTATGAAATCGGCCGTAAGCTGCGTACCCTTCGCGAACAGGGAGTTCTCATTTTGGGTAGCGGAAATATCGTACATAACCTTGCCAGAGTAACTTGGGATATGGATGGGGGATATCATTGGGCAGAGGAGTTTGACCTTTATATCAAGAACAGGATTCTGAAACGAAACTTGGAAGATGTGATTCACTTTGAACGGGCCGGTACATCGTCAGCCTTTGCCTTTTCCACATTGGATCATTTTGCCCCGCTGCTATATATTTTAGGAGCCTCTGACGAGAATGATACTGTTTCCGTCTTCAATGATTCCTGTGTACTTGGCGCTCTGTCCATGACCAGCTACCTGTTTGGATAACAAAAGAGGTTTATTGCCGGAACAATTGCAGCGTATTCATTCCACTCCTGCCAACTCACTTTATCTTCCAAATGCTGCTTTTCATTCCATTTATTATATATTACAATTCTATTACATAAGTGTTACAATGAACTTGTTCCAAAGGAATCTAAAAAAAATAAGGAGGTTACGTATCATGTTTTTTGACTTAAGCTCATGTAACTTTAGCGATTTATTAGATTTAATTTCTCAGTTCTGCAAATAATGACCGAAAGAAGGTTCCCCCCTGGGCGGAACCTTTTTTTTGTCTGACGCTTCTATGGATAAATTCCAAAAGAGAATCACGCTCGTCCCCGGGCCTGCATATGATATAACAACAGAAAAGGCAAAGGAGTTTCTTTTATGTGCTGCCCAGGCAATTTTACCTACTACCGCGATGTAAACTGCAAAGACCTGGCGATCTTCCATGAAGCCACCAGGGAATTACGGGGCGCTACCTACAAGCCCTATTTGGTAGCCACTCAGGAAGCCAGGGGAATCAACTTCCACTTTATCTGCAATTCCTTCACAATGACCCGCCCGCCCCAGAATGCCATCACTATGGTATCCATTTTCAAACCCTTTTGCAAAGATTCTGAGAAGGAGAAGGTTCGGGCGGTCGTAACGAATATATGTAAAATGGGATGCTATAAAGGTTAAGTGAAGTTTTGCAAAAATATCAATCTGTTTTTTCCGCTTTGCCTTGCTGCAGAACAGAAGGGCAGGGTGATCCTATAGGTCATGTAAGGCCATATTTAAAAAGTTACAATGATACGTGTCAGGAAGCCAGAGTTAAAATCGGAGATCGGATATTATCCTGTCCCGGTTTTCTTTCATTAGGGACCATGCCGCTCCGGACTTATCCGGATTCAGGCAAGAACAAAGATAAAGAAACGGCCTGCCCGGCCATTACGAAACGGTATGAAGGAAGCATTATAAGGCTTGATTCAACCCGTTTTCTTAGGATCCGGGCAGGCGTTTTTTATGCAGCCATAAACAAATAAGCCGGATTCCGGCCTGCAACAATCCTGAAACACTCTTCCATTCTGTTTTTTTCATATTTTTATTACCTTTTGCATATCTTATATAGGAAAGCCTTAGAACCTGCTTTCTTTTTTCATATGTATCCATTAGGAAACCAGACTCACCTGGGAGCTCATCGAACGGCTGATTTACTGCATTCAGACCGGGCCTGGCTTGCCTTTATAAAGTAAATCATGCCATGGAATGACAAGGAGAACGCTTATGAACCTATTTAAAAAAGATATCAGACTTTCCCATGTGCCAGGACATCACATCATCATTTACATAGAAGTCATTATTCTGGTATTTCTGCTGGTTTCCCTATTTTTCATATCCCCTGGCGGAAGACTTACATTTCCGGTTATCAATCAGGATGGAAACGCCAGTCCCTCGGAAGCAAAAAAATATATTAAATGGGTGGATTTTGACGTGACCGCAAGAGCCATGCAGGAGGCCTTCCGGTATGACGTCAACACCTGCCAGTCTGAACCTCACTTAAACTGGGTGGATCTTCTTTCTTACCTTGGAGCAAAATACGGAGGAGACTTTTCCAGATATTCCACCAAAGACTTAGACTGGCTGGCGGAACAGCTTCTGGCGGGGAAAACCATGGAAGAGATGACGGTAAAAATGAGTCATTATTCCTATTACAGAGAAGCCTACGGGGCTGTGCTGGATGGCCTTGTGGGCCAGTATGAAATTCAGATTTCCTCTGAAAATGCGCCTCTCTACGCCACCCCTGCTCTCTTGGAAGACGGCAGCCTGGACCCGGATAAGGTATGGGTTAAAAAATATGGACTGAAAAGCTTTTCCCCCATAGCCAAGGGCTTTCCCTATAATGACTTCGACGACTTTGGGGTGGCCCGCTCCTATGGTTACAGACGGCAGCACCTTGGGCATGATATGATGGGCCAGGTGGGAACTCCCGTAATAGCGGTGGAAAGCGGCTATGTGGAAGCCATTGGCTGGAACCAGTACGGTGGATGGCGTTTGGGAATCCGCAGCTTTGATGGAAAGCGGTATTATTATTACGCCCATTTGAGAAAAAACTATCCTTATCATAAATCCTTAAACCAGGGCAGTATTGTCACGGCTGGGGATGTGATCGGTTACCTGGGGCGTACCGGGTACAGCCGGAACGAAAATACCAATAATATTAATGAACCTCACCTCCATTTTGGGCTGCAGCTGATTTTTGATGAGTCCCAGAAGGAAGGCAACAACGAGATCTGGATCAGCTGTTATGAACTCACCAAGTTCCTTACGATGAACCGTTCGCAAACCCTTAAAAATCAGGAGACAAAGGAGTATAACCGGGTGTATGATATGAAGGATCCGGGAATCCCTGAAAATTTTGTCCCGCCGGAGCCTCCGAAAGAAGAAAATTGATGTTAACACAGCCCAGGGGCTGTTGCGGCAAGTGCAACAGCCCCTGTAATTTGCATACATTCGAGGAGATTTTGGCAATGCTCTATTTTACTTTTGGCTGTGGCTGAGTGATGCAGTGGATATTTCCGCCCCCAAATGCAACCTCTTCGGTACGTACCCCAACCACTTTACGGTCCGGATACATTTCCTGGACTCTACCGAAGGGAGCAGCTAAAAAAAGAGCCTGAAAAAGAAACGCCGTCCCTATTAGGTTTCACCTGCCGGGGACGGCGTGTTTTGCTTTGTTACAATAGATGGAGAAATAATCCGCTGCGAAGCTTAGGCTCGAACCATGTGGATTTTGGAGGCATCAAAAGCCCTGCATCTGCCACAGAAAACAATTCCTCTATGGATGTGGGATACATGGAAAATGCCACCGCCATATCCTGGCTGCACCGCTTTTCCAGCTCCTTAAGACCCCGGATTCCTCCGATAAAATCAATTCTCTTATCTGTTCTGGGATCTCCGATTCCCAAAACAGGACCTAACAGACGGTCCTGAAGAATGGATACATCCAGGCCCATTACCGGATCAGAGGATTTTAAAGAATTAAATGCCTTTAAGCAGTACCACTTCTGATTTAAATACATCCCAAAGGTTCCTTTTTCCATCGGAGCATAGGCTTCTGTTCCCATACCGTCCACCTCAAAGGACTGCCCTATCTTTCGAAGGAATTCTTCCTCAGAATGGCCATTTAAATCCTTTACCACCCGGTTATAGGGCATGATCATAAGCTGATCGTCAGGAAACAGCACGGAAAGAAAATAGTTAAAAGGCTCTTCCCCCGTATATCCGGGATTTTCCTCCCGCCTTTTAAGGCCCACCTTTACGGCGGAAGCCGCCCTGTGATGGCCGTCCGCAATATAAGTACAAGGGATCCCGCCAAAAGCCTGCTGAATCAGGGATATCCTGTCTTCCTCAAGGATCTGCCATACCCTGTGGCTGATTCCGTCTTCTGCTACAAAATCATAAAAAGGCGGTGTGACCGTTACGGAATTCACAATTCCATTGATCTCATCATTGGACCGGTAAGCCAGGAAAATCGGTCCGGTCTGGGCATTCGTGGTATCCACATGGCGGATCCGGTCCACTTCCTTTTCTTCTCTGGTATTTTCATGTTTTTTAATAATCCCATTTCCATAATCATCGATGGAAGAGCAGGCCACGATCCCGGTCTGACGCCTTCCATTCATAGTCAATTCATAGATATAATAGCCTTCCTGAGGATCTTTCTGAAAAATCCCTTCCTTTATCCAGCCTTTCAGCATTTCCCCGGCTTTTTCATAAACACGGTCATCGTAGATGTCTACATCATGGGAAAACTGGGTTTCCGGCCTGTCAATGTTTAAAAACGACCTTGGGTTGGCTGCCGTCACCTCACAGGCCTCCTTACGGCTGTAAACGTCGTAGGGAAGGGCGGCCACCTGAGGGGCATACCCTGG
This sequence comes from [Clostridium] saccharolyticum WM1, assembly GCF_000144625.1. Taxonomy (NCBI): domain Bacteria; kingdom Bacillati; phylum Bacillota; class Clostridia; order Lachnospirales; family Lachnospiraceae; genus Lacrimispora; species Lacrimispora saccharolytica. Next base: position 3,961,182 of record NC_014376.1, read on the forward strand.
TTCCGGCCTGACGCAGCGAAATGGTTTTACAATCGCCATAGTATCTCCTTTATATGCTCTCCGTTCAGTCATGCAGAAGCATTTCTATCCGCCATAGGATGAATGCCATGGCTGAACCCTGACTTTATTTAACGATTCTTACCCGCAGTACACCTTTAATGGCTTTTAGCTTTTGAATGCTTTCTTCATCCGGAACGCTTTCTAAATCAAGCAGGGTATAAGCATACTTTTCACGGCTCTTGTTGGTCATGTCGGAAATGTTCACATCTCCTGCCGCCAGGGTTCCTGAGATCTGACCGATCATATTGGGGATATTTAAATGAAGCACTGCAATACGGCTGGCGGCTTTGCATATTCCCATGTCGCAGTACGGGAAGTTCACGGAATTGCGGATGTTGCCGTTATCAATATAATCCATGATTTCCTCTACCGCCATCTTTGCGCAGTTGTCTTCGGATTCTTCCGTAGAAGCACCCAGATGAGGGATTACAATGGATCCTTCCATATGGACGGACTTTGGATTTGGGAAATCAGTCACATATTTCTTTACCTTGCCGGACTGCAAAGCCTTTGCCATGTCATCCTCGTTGACCAGGACATCTCTTGCAAAATTTAAGATCACAACGCCGTCCTTCATTTGGTCAAGAACCGACTGATTCACCATTCCCTTTGTGGAATCAACCAGGGGAATATGAAGGGTTATGTAATCGCACTCCTGGTAAATCGTATCTGCAGAGGTGATGTGCTTAATATTTCTGGAAAGCTTCCACGCCGCATTTACAGAAATAAACGGGTCATATCCATAAACGTCCATCCCTAAGGAAGAACAGGCATTGGCCACTTCCGTACCAATGGCACCAAGGCCGATGACTCCCAGCTTCTTCCCCCTGATCTCACATCCTCCAAAGGCCTTTTTGGCCTTTTCTGCGGATTTTGCAATGTTTTCATCGTCCTTATTGTCCTTACACCAGCAAATACCGCCTTCAATATCCCTGGAAGCCAACATAAGCCCTGCAATGACCAGTTCCTTCACTCCGTTGGCATTGGCTCCTGGGGTATTGAACACCACGATCCCCTTTGAGGCACATTCATCCAGGGGGATGTTGTTGACTCCGGCCCCGGCCCTCGCAATGGCTAAAAGGCCCTCAGGGAATTCCAGCTCGTGCATGGAAGCGCTTCGGACCAAAACGCCGTCTGCTTCATTTATGTAATCGGTTAATGCATAGTCTTCTGTCAGCAATGCTGTCCCGCACCCGGAAACCGCATTAAGGCAATATATTTTTTTCATCATGTCTCCTCTCTTGACCGTAGAATCATTTTCCATACTTTGCTTCAAATTCTTTCATAAAGGAAACCAGCTTTTCCACACCTTCCATAGGCATGGCATTGTAGATGCTGGCCCGCATACCGCCTACGCTTCTGTGGCCCTTTAAGTTTTCAAGGCCTGCTGCCTTTGATTCCTTTACAAACAAAGCATCCAGTTCTTCCTTACCGGTGACAAAGGGAACATTCATCAGGGAACGGTCCTCCTTTACCACGGTACCGGAAAACATCCGGCTCTGGTCCAGATAATCATAAAGAAGGGCCGCTTTCTTTTCATTGAATTCCTTCATGGCTTCTAAGCCGCCACGCTTCTTTAACCACTGGAATACCTTGCCGCAGATATAGATCCCGTAAGCCGGCGGGGTATTATATAGTGATTTCTCATCAGCATGGGTCTTATAACGGAGCATGGTAGGAGTACCCGGAAGCACATCTTCCGTGATTAAGTCCTCCCGGATGATGGCGATAACTACGCCTGCAGGCCCTACATTTTTCTGAGCCCCTGCGAAAATCAATCCATACTTTGAGACGTCAATCGGTTCCGACAAGAAACAGGAGGAGAGATCAGCTACCAGTGTTTTTCCTTTTGTATTGGGTAATGTTTTGTACTTTGTACCGTAAATTGTGTTGTTTTCACAGATATAAACGTAATCCGCATTTTCGGAAACAGGCAGATCCGAAACATCCGGGATATAGCTGAAGGTTTTATCAGCGCTTGAAGCAACTGCATTGGCCGTGCCGTAAAGCTTAGCTTCCTGATAAGCCTTTTTTGCCCACTGTCCGGTGATGATGTAGTCTCCCACACGGTTCTTAAATAAGTTCATGGGAACCATGGCAAACTGCTGGGAAGCACCTCCCTGTAAAAACAACACCTTGTAATTGTCCGGAATCCCCAATAAATCCCGCAGATCCTTCTCTGCGTCATTGATGATAGACTCAAACATCTTAGACCTGTGGCTCATCTCCATAACGGACATGCCGCAGCCTCTATAATCCATCATCTCTTCTGCAGCCTCTCTCAGGACGTCCTCCGGCAGTACGGCCGGTCCTGCGGAAAAATTGTACACTCTGCTCATATCTCTTCCTCCTCATATTTTTGTCTTAAATCTTTAAGTCTTCTGCGTCAAACGCATCCTGAATGGGTGCTCCCGGAGATACCATGGGGAATACCTTGTCATCACAATGGATCTGACAATCTATCACAACAGGAACGTTTAACTCTATGGCTTCTCTGAGGACAGGCTCAAATTCGTCCTTGCCGGTCACCCGGTAGGCTTTGGCCCCCAGTCCCTCTGCTACCTTTACAAAATCCACCTGGTCATTCAACACTGTATGGGAATACCGTTTTCCATAGAACAGGGTCTGCCACTGTCGGACCATGCCCAGTACCTGATTGTTTAGAATTACTTGAATGATGGGGATATTGTATCGGGTCGCCGTGGCGATCTCATTCATGTTCATGCGGAAACAGCCGTCCCCTGCCACGTTAATGACCACCTTATCCTTACAGCCCAGCTTTGCTCCTAGGGAGGCTCCCAGGCCGTAGCCCATGGTTCCGAGGCCGCCGGAGGAAAGAAAGCTTCTGGGGTATTTATACTGATAGAACTGGGCCGCCCACATCTGATGCTGGCCTACCTCCGTTGTAATGATGGCATCTCCCTGGGTGATATCATAAATCTTTTCAATGATATAGGGACCGGTAAGCGTGCTTTTGTCAAAACGCATGGGATACATATCCTTTAACCGGTCAATGTGGGCCAGCCATTCTTCATGGTTAATGGGATCCAGACGGGCATTCAGCTTTTTTAAAATCACTTTTACATCACCCACCACACTGGCAAATGCCTTTACGTTTTTATTGATCTCTGCCGGATCCACATCAAACTGAAGAATCTTCGCCTTTCTCGCAAACTTGGCTGCATTTCCTGTCACCCGGTCACTGAACCTGGCACCGATTACGATCAACAGGTCACACTCGGTGATTCCGAAATTAGATGTCTTGGTTCCGTGCATTCCCACCATTCCGGTATACAGTTCATCGGTTCCGTTAAAGGCCCCTTTTCCCATGAGACTGTCTGCCACCGGAGCCTGGATCTTATGGGCAAAGGAGAAAAGCTCATCTGAGGCATTGGCTGCAACCGCACCTCCTCCTACGAAAATATACGGCTTCTGGGATTTCCGGATAAGCTGCAGCGCAGTTTCTAAATCCTCCTCCGTGATCGTATCCTCCTGCCTCTTAATGGGCTCCGGGTTCACATACTCATAGTCAAAGTTTGCTGCGGTCACATCCTTTGTAATATCCACCAGTACAGGGCCGGGTCTGCCGGTCTGCGCAATCCGGAATGCCCGGCGGATGGTATCTGCCAGCTTTGTTATATCTTTAACAATAAAGTTGTATTTTGTAATAGGCATGGTTACTCCGGTGATATCCACCTCCTGGAAGCTGTCACGTCCAAGAAGATTAACCGCTACGTTGCAGGTAATGGCTACCATTGGGATGGAATCCATAAAAGCGGTGGCAATTCCGGTTACTAAATTGGTGGCTCCCGGTCCTGAGGTAGCCAGACAAACGCCCACCCTTCCGGTGGCTCTCGCATAGCCGTCAGCCGCATGGGCTGCCCCCTGTTCATGGGAAGTCAGGATATGGGTTATCTCATCCTGATGCTTATAAAGAGCATCGTATATATTCAGGATTGTACCGCCCGGATACCCAAAAACAGTATCAACCCCCTGCTCTTTCAGGCATTCGATTACAATCTCTGCTCCATTTAATGTTTTCATAGGCTGCTCCTTTTCTTTTATAGTTCAAGAATTGCTCCGCGGCTTGCCGGGGCTGCCATAGCAGCATACCGTGCCAGATAGCCTGTGGTCACCTGAGGTTTCCTTGGCTGCCAACTGGCCTTTCTTTTTTCCATCTCGGCTTCAGATATATTGACATCCAGCCTGTGGTTGTCAATATCTATGGAAATGATGTCTCCCTCTTCCACCAGGGCTATGGGGCCTCCCACCGCTGCCTCCGGACAAGCGTGCCCAATGGAAGCGCCTCTGGAAGCACCGCTGAAACGGCCGTCGGTAATAAGGGCCACCGTAGACCCAAGGCCCATGCCTGCAATGGCTGATGTGGGGTTTAACATCTCCCTCATGCCGGGGCCTCCCTTAGGGCCTTCGTAGCGGATGACCACTACGTCTCCAGCCACGATTTTCCCCCCTTTAATGGCTGCAATGGCATCCTCCTCGCAGTCAAACACTCTTGCAGGACCTTCATGCTTCAGCATCTCAGGCGCAACGGCAGAGCGCTTCACCACTGCGGAGTCCGGTGCCAGATTTCCCTTTAATATGGCAATACCGCCGGTTTGGCTGTAAGGATTTTCCACCGTACGGATCACCTCAGGGTTTTTATTTGCACAGTTCTTTATATTTTCTCCAACCGTCTTTCCCGTTACGGTCATAACGTCTAATTCCAGAAGTCCCAGCTTGCTGATCTCATTCATAACAGCGTAGATACCGCCGGCTTCGTTTAAATCTTCTATATAAGTCGGCCCTGCCGGAGCCAGGTGGCAAAGGTTAGGAGTCTTTGCACTGATTTCATTGGCAATCTCCAGATTTAAATCCACGCCGGCCTCATAGGCGATGGCCGGAAGATGAAGCATGCTGTTGGTACTGCATCCCAGGGCCATATCCATGGTCAGAGCATTGCGGAAGGCTTTCTCCGTCATGATATCCCGTGGGCAGATGTTCTTCTTAAGCATTTCCATAACAGCCATTCCAGCATGCTTTGCCAGTTTCAGTCGTTCTGAATAAACCGCCGGAATGGTTCCGTTGCCTTTCAGCCCCATGCCCAGAACCTCGGTCAGGCAGTTCATGCTGTTGGCCGTATACATACCGGAGCAGGATCCGCAGGTAGGGCACGCCTTCTCCTCGTATTCCCTTACATCCTCTTCAGTCATGTTTCCTGCGGTATAGGCTCCTACCGCTTCGAACATGCTGGAAAGGCTGGTCTTATGGCCTTGCACACGCCCAGCTAACATTGGTCCGCCACTGACGAACACTGTGGGTATATTAATACGGGCGGCTGCCATTAAGAGTCCGGGTACATTCTTATCACAGTTAGGTACCATGACCAGTGCGTCAAAGGCGTGGGCCTTTGCAAGGCATTCTGTGGAATCCGCAATCAGGTCCCTGGTGACCAGAGAGTATTTCATGCCGATATGCCCCATGGCAATCCCATCGCATACCGCTATGGCCGGTACCATTACCGGTGTGCCTCCTGCCATGGCAACTCCCATTTTCACCGCATCCACTATTTTGTCCAGGTTCATATGTCCAGGTACGATTTCATTATAAGAACTGACAATACCGATCAGAGGCCTTTCCATCTCTTCCTCCGTCATTCCCAGCGCGTGAAACAGGGAACGGTGAGGCGCCTGCTGCATCCCTTTTTTTACAGAATCACTTTTCATATGCTGCATCCTCCTGTTCTTTTCCAATCCGTTTCGCAATCAAATCTCCCATTTCTGCGGTGGTCACTTTTTTACATCCTTCCGAATAAATGTCTGCCGTCCGGTATCCTTCTTTCAGCACCTGTTCCACCGCCGACTCCACGGCAGATGCTTCCATATCTAAATCAAAGGAATAGCGGAGCATCATCGCGGCGGAAAGGATGGTGGCAATGGGGTTTGCAATATTTTTTCCTGCAATATCCGGGGCAGAACCATGGCTGGGTTCATACATTCCAAATTTACTTTCATTCATGCTGGCCGAGGATAGCATCCCAATGGAGCCTGTGATCATGCTGGCTTCATCAGATAGGATATCACCAAACATGTTTTCCGTCAGGATCACGTCAAATTGTCCCGGATTCATCACTAGCTGCATAGCACAGTTATCCACCAGCATATGGGACAGCATCACCTGGGGATAATCCTTTGCCACCTCTTCCACCACGCTTCTCCAAAGCCTGGAGGAATCCAGCACATTTGCCTTATCCACGCTGGTCACCTTTTTCCGTCGTTTCATGGCAATATCAAAAGCCTTAACGGCGATTCTTCTTATTTCATTTTCATTATAGGTAAGGGTATCCACGGCAGTCATTACGCCATCCACCTCTTTGGTATGCCGTTCTCCGAAATACAGACCGCCTGTCAGTTCTCTCATGATGACCATGTCAAACCCATCTCCAATGATCTCCTGCTTTAAAGGGCAGGCATCGGATAGCTCTTTATACAAATAGGCAGGACGGATATTGGCAAATAAATTAAGACCTTTACGGATGGCCAGCAGCCCCGCTTCAGGTCTCAGATTCGGTGCCACATCGTACCATTTTGAATTTCCCACATCTCCGCCAACTGCTCCAAGGAGAACGGAATCACTGTTTTTCGCTGTTTCAAGGGCTTCATCTGTTAAAGGAACGCCGTGGGTATCAATCGAAATACCGCCCATTAATACATTTGTATACTGGAAATCATGACCGTATACCATTCCCACTTTATCAAGGACCTTTCTCGCTTCTCCAATGATTTCAGGCCCGATCCCGTCGCCGGGAATCACTGCAATGTTGTATTTCATCTCTTCCTCTCCCTCTATATCACTGTACTATGCTAATATAACTTATCAGAAACCGTTTTTTCTGATAAAAGGCAGTATTTTTTACTGCCGTCCATCCGATGATCAAAGGCACTTTATGCTTTCGATCATATATTTCTTCTCATAATAGAACATTTATCGGGATTTTTCAACTAAAATAAAATAATTTTCGGGAAAAGAATATATAAGAATGGAATTGATACCATAAATCCTAGTTATGAAAGAGACTATAATCCATGAATTCAGGTACTTGGAAAGAAAGAAGAGGAGGAAAGGCCAGACCTTTCCTCCTCTTTATTTTTATGATATTCCCTTGTCCACTGTCAGGCATTTTTCGATGGAAGCCTTATCAATTTCATTTACATTGGAGGAATGACCGGTACGGGTGTAATAGCAGCTGGAATCACTGTTTAAAGATCCAATGGACAGGGTAAAGGTTTCTTCCGAACCGTTTTTATCGTACGTGTAAGTAATGACCGCAGAAGGCTGCTTAAGGCCGTAGCCTTCCAGCTCCTCTTCCTTCACCTTATAATTGGGACAGCTTTTCACTTTTAGGCTGCTTAAAGAATCTGCCAGAACATTTAAACCGGAATTGTCGGAAAGCTTGTTGTCCGGTGAATCCGCAGAATCGCGGTACCACTCCACGGTCTCTGCTTTATTATCTGCTTTCTTTTTTATATAATGCTGGCTGGTACCGGCTTTCGTTACCGTAATGCTGTTTATGTCGGCTCCGGAAACAGCAGGAAACTCTTCCAGGGCCATGAGATCCGTAAGACTTTTGTTTGTCTCGTTGTACAGGGCGGAGCTGATGAGATAGGGCGTACCCTGGCCCTCCACTGCAGCATAATAATCTCCATCCCCGGTGGCATTGCCAAGGATAATCACAGACCTGGTCCCATCCTCTGAGGCTGCGGTGATCTTCCTGATGGGTTGATCCAGTCCATAGGCGCTCAGGCTGTCTCCTCCTTCCAGTTTCCGCAGGGCCTCAAGCTTTGAAACCGTGGAAGCAACGGATTCCACTTCTGACTGTTTTACCGGGAACAAGTCATCTCCGTCATACTTCCATTCCCCATCTTTTTTTGTAAAGGACAGCTCCTGGTCATTTAAGTTATAGGAAACAGAGGAAACATTGGAAAGAGCGGTGAGATAAGCCTTATCCCCCTCCATCTTCTGCTCCGCCTGTTCCTGGGAGCGGGCCATATACCGGCCCACTCCCCCGTAGATTACGCACAGAACCGCCAGGGCGGTTATTCCGTATATAAGACCTCTTTTCTTTTTCATGTCTTGCCTCCTTCTACAGACGCCTGCGCTTCAGCCAGATCACAAGTCCTGCCGCCAGCGTCACCACCGGAATGACAAATATAAACAGGATTCCCCACATGCCCCCATGGGTGACGGTATTATAGGTCACTTCCAGGCTCTTTGATGGAATGGATACATTGGAAACATCATCGAAGTTGGTTGTAACTGCGTTCATGAAAAGCGTTAAGTTGGTTAAGTTGGTAAAGCTGGTATTCAGCCCCTCATCAATGAGAGAAGGAGTACTGAACACGGTCAGACGGGCCGTTCCCGAGCTTAAGGTCTTTTCTGATACCGCTCCCAGGATATAGGTTCCCTGAGTCTGCTTATCGGCGGTTACCACCATACCTCCGTCGCTGGTCTCCATAAACGGTGTCACTTCCACGCCTTCCGGCAGCCCCTCTTTCTGGGTCAGGGCGGCGGACTGTAGGACAAGGGCTGCACTTTTGCCGTCAATGCCGTTTGTCACTTCGCTTCCTGCCTGGATGGTGGGAAAAATATAATAAGGATTGTTCTGGTAAAACTTCTTGGTATCTGCTGCAAGTCCGTTTTCCAGATTCAGACCGTAATCATTCATAAGGGCATTGAGATTGGGCCGGTCCTTTTCGGAATACCCGGCAAGGATCATAACCCTTCCGCCTCCATCCAGATAATCAGAGATCATCTTCTTTTCATCATTGGCCAGGTCTGACGCAGGAGCATTCATAAGCAGAAGCTGGCAGTCTTTGGGGATGCTGCCTCCTGTCAGAAGATTTACCGTGTTCACGGTCAGATTGGACTTTTTCAGCATATCGGAAGCCGTAGCGCCCAAAGCTGCTTCTCCGTGGCCTTCCGTAAAGTAAACTGTTTTCTCCGCGTCGTTGATCACATGGGATATGGCTCCGGTTAACTGTCCTTCTCCGTCAAATTCTGTTTCCTTGGACTGCCCATAGTAATAATAGGACATTTCATCCATTTTAATAATATCCGCAAGGGCAATGGATTCTGTCCTGCCTGTAGAATCACAGCTTACAAGAAGGGTGTTATCCTGCGCCTTCAGTTTTTTTACCTCATCCGGATGAAGAACAGAATCCACGGTCACCACCTTGATGCAGTCAGATAAGTCTTCATACCTTTTTACAAAACTTGTGATCCTCTTATCCACAGAATCCGGGTCTGCCACCACATAGATCGTAACATCCCGATCAAGGGACCTCAAAAGATCCTGTGTGGTTCCTCCCAGAGTGTAGATCTGGCTGCTGCTCATATCCCACTGCCGCACTTTCTCAGGAAGACGTCCTACAATCAAGTTCAATAGTACCACGGCAGCTATAACGATTACCGAAAGAATCGCCGTGTAACCGCCTTTTTTTAATTTTCTGGTCATTTCCATCCTCCTAACTCCATCTGCGTTTCTCTATGGACTGCACCGTTAAAAATATCAGCAGGAAAATGATGCTGATATAATAAACCAGGCCGCCTGCATCAAAGATGTAATGACTGGCAAAGTTTTGGAACACCTCCGTTATCCCAATCTTTTCCAATACATTTGTCAGGGCTCGGTCAAAAAGGTCTTTTTTTACAAGGTATAAAGCAATGATGCAAAGGACCCCTGCCCCCTCCAAAGCAGCGGAAAGAGGACCGTGGCCTGTAATGCGGGAAACGGCAATAACCACTCCGGTCCAGAGGACCAGAAATCCTATGGCAGAACCGGCGGCTGAGGTGGGTAAAAATCCCACCAGATTGGGCCATAAAAGCAGCAAAAGAATGATCCCAAAGGTGCCTACGGCTGCTATGATCTGGCTTTCTGTTAAGGAGGAAATGAACATTCCAACTGCAATGTAAACACAGCCCAGTAGGAAAAAGGCCAGTATTGCCGCATAGTCCGCCTTTAAATTGGCGTTTCCATTAAGCTTGATGATAAGAGGGCATATGCCGGAAAGCAGCACCGGAACGGCATATACGGTTATCATGGAAAAATATTTGCCAAGGACCATCTGGGTGACGGATACCGGAGAAGTAAGCAGAAGCTGGTCTGTCTTCGTCTTCCTGTCATCGGCAAAGCTTCTCATGGTAAGCACCGGAATGCCGATCATGATAATGGTTACCATACCGGACAGCGAAAAGGAAAAGTAGGGATATCCGCTCATCATGTTATAGGCCATAAAGTAAATCCCTATAAACAGCACCATAAAGGCGATAAATACATATCCGGTCATGGTTTGAAAATAGGCTTTCAGTTCTCTTCTATAAATAGCCGCCATTATTCTTTATCCCCCTCTCTGTCTCCAGCCTCTTTCTTAAAGACTTCGTCCTGCACATATTCCTTTCTATCATCCGAATCAAAGTCTTCGCCAGATAAGCCTCTGCCTGTCATTTCCCTATATGTCTCTTCACTGTTTGTCACTTCACTGTCTGTCTTTCCACTGTCTGTGTCTTTACTACCTGTTTCTTCGCCGTCTGTCTCTTCGCCGTCTGCCTCTTTGCTGTCTGTTTCCGCCTCTGCGGTCAATTCAAGGAATACCTCCTCCAAAGAGACCTTTGTAGCCTTCATGGAAAGGATGGGGAGTCTCTGATCTGCAAAGGCAAAGAAAATAGTTTCCCGGATATCTGTCCCGTCTTCATCCTCTTTTCCAGAGATGCAAAACGATATCCTGCTGATCCCCTCTTCCCCGCTTTCCTCCAAAGACACATCAGCCGCCTGGGGAATGGCTTCCAGAATCCTCAGGATCTGTTCTTTCTCCCCCCTGATTAGTAGTTCCATTCCCGCTTTTCCGGCCATTTGAAGCTCCAGGTTCTCCGGCGTATCGCTGGCGATCAGCCTGCCCTTGTCAATGATCATAATGTGATCACACACTGCGCTGACCTCGGAAAGAATATGGGAGCTTAAAATAACCGTGTGCTTTTGTCCCAGCTTACGGATGGTATCCCGGATTTCAATGATCTGCTTTGGATCCAGCCCTACGGTGGGTTCATCCAGAATGATGACAGGAGGAAACCCTAACACTGCCTGAGCCAGGCCCACACGCTGCCGGTAGCCCTTTGACAGATTGCGGATCAAACGGCCCTGCACCTCCTTAAGCCTGGCAAGCTCCATAACTTCATGAACAGCTTCCTCCCTTTCTTTTTTGGGTATTTTCTTTAATTCCGCAGCAAACAGCAGCTGCTCCTTTACCGTCATATCCACATATAGGGGCGGCAGCTCCGGCAAATAGCCAATGCATTTCTTTGCTTTCTCCCCATCCTCCAGTATGTTATGACCATTGATCAGAACATCGCCCTCCGTTGCGCCTATGTACCCGGTCATAATGTTCATCGTCGTGGACTTTCCTGCGCCGTTTGGTCCCAAAAAACCATAGATCTGGCCATCATCAATGGTAAAGCTTAAATGGTCTACGGCCAGATGGCCGCCGTAATCCTTTACCAGGTTCCTGACTTCAATCAACTCTCTCTCCTCCTGTTCATTTTTAAGTGATACATCCTTACTAAGGGTAAAAGGGAATTGTGAAAATTGTGTGATATAATTTTGTTAATTGTGTGATAAAAGTATGAAACTTTTCGACACGGCGAAATACAAAAACCCGGGCAGCTTCCGCCGCCCGGGCAATGAGTACAAAGAATCTTTCTGCAAGTTTAAATACTCCCCAGCTTGCCCCGGGGTATTTTATTAACCTTATAATAAAACATATACTGCTGGAGGATCCCCGCATATTCCTGATACCGCTCCAGAGGAAAGCCCTGGGGGTAATGAACCTCTAAAATCTGCCTCACGTGCGTATCCACCGGAAAAGCCCCCACATGATGAAGCCCGAACAGGCAGATGCAGTCCGCCACCTTTCTTCCGATCCCATACTGCTCCATCAGAAGACTGTGAGCGCTTGTATAATCCGCTTCTTTTAAGCGCAAGAGCCATTCCCGACCCTCCGGCCCGCTGCAGGCCTTTGCAATGGACAGGATATACTTATCCCGGTACCCCAGACCAAGGCCTGCCAGTCCCCTAAGGCCTGCCGAAGAAAGGTCCTCCGGTTCCGGAAAGGCATCATAGCTTTTTGAACGTTCTACCCAGCCTCCGTCAGAAGACACGGCAAGGCCCAATCCTATTCTTTTTTCACCGAACCGTTTGCATATTTCCTTCACACTGCCAGTGATCCGGGTGATGTTGTTATTCTGGGAAATCAGAAAGGTTACCAGCATTTCCCATAAATCCTGTCGGAGAATGCGTACCCCCCACCCCCATTCCATGGCTTCCTTAAGATAAGAATCCTCAGAGTCCACACGTTTTTTAAAGCCCCCATAATCAGTCTGTAAGTCAAAATAACCGGCCCACATATCCTGAAACTCCTTCTCCCCGCAGGAAAACAGGAAGACGTCATCCTCCTTCACCGCTTCCACATATCTCCCCGATGCGGCGATCCTCCACACCCCGTGTTCTTCCTCATTTGGTTCCATGCGGAAGCACTGGCCGGATCTGGCGATCTGTTCAAAATCCATATCCTTTATCTGAATCCGGTACATAATAAGCCTTTCTCCATTCCATAGCGCCAGCCGGAAAACCTTATGGTTTCAGACTGCTTTCAGCGATCCTTGATGTGGTCTAAATATTCCTTCAGCCGGTTCACATTTCCGTCAGCATAACAGTACCCATCCATACCGCAGGCCCTGGCTCCTTCAATGTTCATGGCCATGTCATCAATAAAAAAGCATTCCTCCGGTTTTAGACGGAACCGTTCAAATAAATGACCGTACATTTCCTTCTGAGGCTTTAAGCATTTCACCTCTGCAGAAAATAAGATCCCGTCAAAATATTCGATTCCCGGAATGATCTTGTAGCACGTCAGCAGGCGGAGGGAGGCATTGGAACAAAGATAGATGCCGTAGCCTTCCTCTTTAAGCTGCCTGACCACCTCTCCCATCTCTTTATCCGGCCACATGTTATATTCGTGCCAGTGCTTTAAGCAAAGAGCGGCCATGTCCTTTGCATGCCGGGTATCCAGACGTGCCTGCATCTTCTTTAAAGCTTCTTCCTCTGTCATAAGTCCCATGTCCAGAAACAGCCACTCCTGAGACTCAAACACAGCCATCCTTACCGCCTTCCGCTCTGCCTCATCCTCTATAAAATGGCGGCAGACCATATCTCCGTCGTAATGGACCAATACTCTTCCCATGTCAAATACTATATTTTTAATCATTGCTTTTCTCCTGTAATAAACTGTTTTTCTTATTAAACCAGAAATAATATCATATCATCCCGCTCTTTTGGCGTCTCAATAGCTTCTCAGCTTGTCACTGCCGTCATCCTTCGTATTTTCCAAACGCTTCACCACTACGTAGTAGCCCGTTTTTTCATTGACCCTTACATAGACCCGGTCGCCTACCCTGTGACCCATAATGGCCTTACCCAACGGAGATTCCGAGGTAATAAGGCCTTTCATGGAGTTTCCCCGGACAGTGGTCACAAGCTTGTAAGTCTCCTCCTCATCCTCATCCTCAAAGTATAAGTCCACCGTATTATACAGCCCGATCTCATCATCTTTGGATTCATCTGATATGATCTGGGCGGTTTTGATCATCTTTTCCAGATATCTGATCCTGCTTTCGTTCTGGTTTTTATCCTTTTTTGCTGCATGGTATTCAAAGTTTTCACTTAAATCTCCATGAGCTCTTGCCTCTTTTACAGCTTCCAGTGCTTCCTTGCGGACCACCAGCTTCCTGTAATCAATTTCTTCCTGCATTTTTTTAATATCATTTTCCGTTAACTTATCAAACATTCTATCCTCCTTCTTCCTTTTGTTTGATAAACCGTCTGCCTTAACAGGAGGCGGTATGTATGTTGTAAAAATGCCTTTTCTATCATTCCTTTTTACGGGCAATAACTTCAAGCCGGCCGGAGGCAGTCCCCACGTGGCGGTATGTTCTTACGGAAAGTCCGCATTTATCCGCCAGTGCATGGATTCCCCTGTCCGTTAAGCAGACTTCTGCCGCCTCACCCTTCCACATGGAAGCTCCCTTTTTCTCCAGATTTTTAATGGATCTGTCCAGATCCGGCCCGTCAAACCAGAGAATTCCGTCTTCTGCCAGGTATTCCGCCGCCCTGGTCAGGATCAGCTTCATATCCTGGGTGCGGGGTATCCGGTCAATCAGAACGATCCGGTATGTACCCTTTCCGCCCTCTTTCCGGTTTCCTGCTTCCTCCAGAGACATTGCCTGGAGATCATACCCTGCCTTTCTCGCTTCTTTATATAATTGGCTTTTCTCATCTCCAATCAATAACATGGTTCCTTCTGACGCAAATTCACCGATATGGGCCAAAAGCCGTTCACATCTTGCCTTTGTACGCTGGGGAGTCTTTTTTCCATTGGGCAGCCCCCGTTCTTCCTTTGCAAGATAATAATTTCCGCAGTCCCGGCACTTCATAAAGACCCGGATTGGCTCCAGCACATATTGATCCGATTCTCCGCCTTCCCTATAGAACACCGCTCCGTAGTGGGGAACGCCTTTCCCGGAGCAAACGGGACACCGCTCTATTTCTGCCGTCATCAGGTTCCGAAGCTCCTTTAAGGCTGAAAAATACCAGCGGTACAGCCTGTTTTTAAATTCCTGGTCAAAAACGAACAGCCAGTTCCTTATGACTTCCGCCATCCATCTGGTTTCATGAATCACGGAATTATCCGCCTTAAATCCCTTTAAATTTTCCTCCAGAGTGAGAAGCCCTGTGACTGCATCCTCTTTCAGGCGTTCATTCTTCTCATATGCCATAAGGTGTTCGATCCCTTCCACAACACTGCTGCATAAATTGACCATTACTACAAGCTGATTCATTCTGCCTGTTGCCATAACCATTTCCTTTCTTCCAGTTGCCTGTCTCGTCCGTCCATTCTCTTTTATATTAGCATTTTTAATGGGGGAAAAGCAAGATGCAATCACCCCATATCCTGATTTCAGGAGAAAAAGCAAAAATCAGTACATGGGAGCCGCCTGCTGCGATTCCCGTGTACTGACCCAGTTAAAATCGGTTCCTACATGATTACAGCAAGGAAACCGGTCTTCCTTACGTAATATTTCTGCTGAAAAGTTCAGTTTCTTCCAGCAGACTTTCAATGCTGTCTAAATTCAGGCGGTGCAGCAGCTCGATCACATATGGATTTTCAGCCGGATGACCATAGGTGGCCTTTTCTCCATAATCATTGACCAGTTCTGTTCCCTGCTCCACTCCTAAAATGGATCTCGGTCCGCCCACACAGCCGCCAACGCATCCCATGCCTTCGTAAAAGTTAGCCTCAATCCTCCCCTCCATAATGTCCTGGATCATTTTCCTGCAGGCAGGCACTCCATCCGCCTGTTTGGTGCGGATTTCCGTCTTTTTTTGAGGATTAATGGCTCTTACGGTGTTTTCCACGGCTTCACTGACTCCGCCTTTTCTGGCATAAATCCTTCCTGCCTTTGAGGAATGGTCCTTTTCACTCTCTTCCATAACAGCCGGATCTATTCCCAGGGCGTCAAATATATTTTTTACTTCCTGAAAGGTGAGTACATAATCAACAGCACCCGCCAGATCCTTTTCCCGGGCTTCTGCCTTTTTGGCAAGACATGGCCCAATAAATACAGTCAGGGCATCCGGATGCAACGCCTTTACCACTCTTGCACAGGCAACCATTGGGGAAACAGAACCAGGCACGTGGGGAATCAGCTGGTGATAAACCTTACGGATCATACCGATCCACATGGGGCAGCAGCAGCTGGTCAGCTGGTAATCGTCAGCATCGTTGATGTTCTTATCAAATTCAAGAGCTTCCTTTAATGTAAGAATGTCCGCAAACAAGGCAACCTCAAGCATTCCGTCAAAACCCACGGTCTTTAATGCCGTCCTCAGCTTTCCCGGGGTGACATCCTTGGAAAACTGGCCTAAAAAAGCGGGAGCTATCATTGCATATACCAGTCCCTTGGAGCTTCTCACCGCTTTCAGAGCCGGGATAATGTCTGTGCTGGCCTTAAGCTTTTCCGGTGCGCAGCCTTCAATACACTTTTCACAGCCCAGGCACAGTTCCGGATTAACGGCGATCCCGTCCTTTTTGATTTCCAACGCTCCAAACGGACACCGCTTTAAGCACTCCTCCTGATCCTCTTTGGAACAGGAACAGGCTCCGGTACGGATCACCACCGGATGCTTCTTGGGATTTAAAAGACAGTCCAGATGATGAGGATCATAGGAGATCTCCAAGTCCTTCTCCGGATCCAAATCATTATTTAATACAGATTTCACCATACTTTCATACAACTGCTTAAATGTCTGCATAAGGTACCTCCCGCATTATGTTTTAATTTTCTTTGCAGTACTTTGCTTTCATCAGTTAAAGTGATTCTATGATCTTTCTATTATAATACGTTTACTCCATCCTTACCATACCATTCATGGAACAGATGATAATTTTTACCTGACGGCTGCGTCTTATCCATCTTCGCTTTTTACGGCATCTCCTGATTTAAGGGATCAGCCGGTGAATATCTCTTGGAAACAAGGTAGAAAGCCTGACATTATCCTGCTCCAGCAGCTTTCCTGTAAACCGTTCCAGGCCTAAACCTAACCCGCCATGAGGAGGCATCCCATATTTATGCATCATGAGATAGGTATCAAACAGCTCCGCATTCATTCCCCTGTATTCCATTTTAGCGATCTGTTCTTTATATTTGTGGATCCTCTGACCGCCAGTGGTTATTTCCAGTCCACGGAACAAAAGGTCGAAGCTTAAGGTCTCTTCCTGATTTTCTCCGCTGTCTTTGGCGTAAAATGGTCTTTTCCTGCTTGGATAATGGGTCACGAATACAAATTCGCTCCCTGTTTTCTGCTTGACCAGCTCATAAAGCAGCCTTTCTTCTTCCGGCTCAAAATCATCAAAATCCTTTACCGGCCTCCGATAATCTAAGGAAATCATTTCTTTTGCTTCCTTAAATTTTATTGCCGGAATCTCATCAATCACCGGAAGCTTGGCATTTAACAGCCTGATTTCGTTTTCATATTGTTCCTTCAAATATACCATCACATGCCGGAGCATCATGGTTTCCATCTGCATAATATCTTCAAAACTGTCAATATACCCCATTTCAAAATCTACGCTGGTATATTCATTTAAGTGCCTGGAAGTATCATGTTTTTCTGCCCGGAAAACAGGTGCGATCTCAAACACTCTTTCATAAACCCCTACCATCATCTGTTTATAAAACTGAGGGCTTTGAGCCAAATAAGCCTCTTTGCCAAAATAGTTAAGACAAAATATATTAGCTCCCCCTTCGGCACCGGCATAAACGATTTTAGGCGTATGGACCTCCGTAAATCGTTCCTGTTTTAAAAACTCACGTATTCCACAGGTGATCCCTTCCTGTAATTTAAAAATGGCCCGCTCTCTTTCATTGCGCAGCGTCAACGGCCTGAAATTAAGCAGGGTTTCCATAGAAGCATCAACCCGCTTGTTATTGATTACGACCGGACTTGGCTCTTCCGGCCATGATAGAGTTTCTATCTTGATCATCTGAAGATCATAGCCTGTTTTTGATCTTTCTTCTGCCTTAACATGGGCGGTTACAATGACACAGCTTTCTTCTGTTATCTCACTAAGGGAAAACCCGGAAAATTCCGCTGAATATATACACTGGACAACATTTCTTTTTGTTCTTAATAGTACAAAAGCAAAATCGCTCATTGTTCTGATTTTATAAATACTTCCATGGATCTGCACATTTTCTCCAATATGGTTTCCCAACTCTTCTGCTTCAACCGTTTTCTTTTCCATGGTCCCTGTAATATTCTTCATTATTTGCCTCCTAATGATTTAAGCGGATATGCTTGTATATCCGCTTGATTCCCAACCTCAAGGTTGAAATACGTTTTCTTTCAACCTCTTTTCTCCTGGATGATAGTATCAATTTCCTTTCCTGAGGAATCTATCCATGAGGACATCATCAATATGTCCCATACGATCACAACCTTTCTCATTCCCGTATGGGTAAAAAAATAGAACCACACGAGTAAATTATATTTACCAATGTGGTCCGTCAGAAAAATCTATCCACACAGGCACAACGCATCTAGCGCTTGCACCTATGATTCATCACAGATACAAGCGCTGCTAATCGTCGTCCCTATTCAGCTTTTTAAGCTGTTGATACTGATTCATGGCGGCTGCCTCCATTTATAATTTGATTCAGATTATCATAAAGATCGGATTTTGTCAAATATTTTGCTTAAAATTTTAAAGGGCTTTTTTCTGAAATAAGGATCAAATAAACCGACCGATTATCGGCTCCGGTAAGATATGCTTGATAATATCCGGCGGAATCTGATCTGAAAAGATAACTCATTACATTCAGTAATGTGGTGGGACCGCAGTCGTATTCCGTGACCTGATAGTTTAATGGATTTTTCATGTTGGGTCTGGTCAAAATTATCCTTTAATAAATCTCATCATCTTTTTCTGGTCAGCCTCTTGGTTCAGTGCATCAATTTGCTTCGCTATTTTTTCAATGGCTTCAGCCTTTTCTATCTTTTCAGATTCTCTGAATATTTCCTCGCCCCAATACCTTTCAGTGGTGCAGAACACCGTGGAAGACCAGCCGTATTCTTCGCCCTTGCTGGAAATCTTTTGCTGCCTTCCGCACATGGTCAGATACAGTTTCATTTGAAGTTCCGTCAAAGCCCGGTCAAATTGGCTTTTCTCCTCTTTTCCGAATCCGGCAAGCTGTTTGATCTCATGCAGAGGCAGTACTTCATGTCCGGCAACAACATTGTATATTCGCTTGGCATAATTGCTGATCAAACCTTCTTCATAGGCTTCTTCAAAAAGCGTATTGTCACGCCGGGCTGCGAGAAAATAAGGAATCCATTGTTTCGTAATGTAGCCGCTTTTCTTGAAAAAAAATTTCCCATAAGCGATATCATCACGCTCGTCCAACACCCGCATTCGCCATTCCCATGGATCGGTTTCAGGATCACCGGTATGCCAGCAAACCGGGGTGTCATAGGGTGGCTGTTCCTCCCAATTCCAGGTAATTATAGAAAAAACGCCCTCACTGTTTCCGCCTCCCATTGAAAATCCCGCTTCCAGCAATGCAGATACAAAATCGTTATAATTTTTTATTATCATTTGATTCAACTTTGACTCCTCCTTTTCCTCCATCGTATCATAAGCAACCGGACAACTGCCTGTCTTGTTTAAGAATAGATCCCTAATATTTCCGCCGCTATCCGCTTTATTTCATTTGCAATGTCTGCTGGCTCAAGTATTTTAACCTTTGCTCCAAATCTGAGCAGCCAGGCTATGATATATTCCCGGTTGGTATATCCTATTTCAGCTCGAAGCAAGCCTTCCTCTGTCACTGTGAAACAATCAAACCCATACGTTTCAATGAGCTGATACTTTAATGAAGGATCAAACAATGCCACCAGAATTTTATCATCTGGAAGACATGAGTGAAAGTCTCGCTTTTCAGGTGGGACTTCTCTTTCTCTGAAGATTTCATCACAGAGCCTTAAATCCCATAATCGTTGAAGCTTAAACAGCCTGAAATCCTGACGAAGGGTGCAAAAGCCAAATACATACCAAGATGACCAGTAAAAAATCACAAAAGCAGGCTCAATGTGACGGTGGGAAACGCCTTTTTCATAATAATAATCAAACTCAATGAGCCGTTTTTCATGAATGGCTTTTTTGATTTGTTCAATTTTTTGCGTCAGGTCACCTTTGTAATGAGAGGCAAGATCAATCACTATTGGTTCTGTGAGAGACATAACAACCTCAGTGCCAGGAGAGAGCTTGTCAAGGGTCTTTTCTAATTGTGATTTTTCTGATACACTTCCAATGCCTTTAAGTGCTGCAAGGATGCCGGAAAGCTCATCAGATGTTAATATGCTTTTATCCAGTTTATAGCCTTCCGCAATGGATATGCCGCCTCCGCTGCCCTGATAGGTGATAATTGGTATTCCTGCCCTGCAGAGTGCATCAATATCTCTCCCAATGGTGCGGCGGGAAACTTCAAATTTCCCGGCAAGATATGGTGCGTTTGTTCGCTCATTTCGCAGCAGTACGGTAAGTATGCCCAAAAGGCGGTCAAGCTTCATTCAGCACCTCCAAATTCCTTTCATGTAGCCTCTGGGGCTTTTTTGCTCTTTTTTATGTAATACTTTCCCACTCTTCTATATCGTGAAACGTTCCACTAAAAGTCACATGAATACTTGGCTTTTCATCATTATATGATGTAAACAAATAATACTTTTGCAGGGTTTTATATTTGTTATTCAATAAATCTTGATAGTGAATTTCTAAATATCCATCAACTCGGGTAATTTGCAGGTTATAATCCTTTTCAATAAACATCGGCCAATTTACTATACCTGTTGATTCATTCGGAGGCAGAACATTATCCCAAACACGCCTGGTATTATTTTTCTTACTATATTTTGGTTCTTTTAATTTTTCTTTATCTATTACAAACTTTTCTTCATTTAACCATACGACTTTAGGTATCCATGTTATATTAACTTCAAATGCAGTGCCATTTCCATAGTTTCTTAAAACACCGAAAGTATTTATTGTCTTTTTATCCGTTATAGAGATATCTCTTAATATGGATATTGCATTATCTGGTATATCTTTCAGTTCAGCTTCTATATAAGCAGGGGCAAATCCTGGACTTCTCTTACCTATTCTTTCAAACTTCACTTTATCCGGATAGCCACCTACTTGAAACATTAGAAATGGCTTTTGAGAAAAAATTCTATCTTTTTTTATTTCCCTTAAAGTTTTAATAGATATATAAAAAGAAAATAAAATACCTATACTGGTAATAATTGGGCTAATAATATTAAAAATGTAATAGTATGTTATTAGTTTTTCCTGTGTCACCATAGAAGTTTCCTTTCACACATTCGAATATTGAAACTATTAAAATATTCTAACATAAATCTTAGATTTTTTGAATCTAAAAACATGTTTCGTTATAGTAATATTACTTATTTCATCTTCAAAACTGCTCTAATTACTAAAATGGAACAGGATTCTGATGAATCCCGCCCCGGCTATTGAAAAAAAAGCCCAACAAAAGAACCCAGCAAAATTAAACATTTGCTGGGTTCTTGATTTGTTTGTATTGTGTGTCTTTTTATCGCTTGGAGAACTGCGGAGCACGACGAGCTGACTTTAAGCCGTATTTCACGAAACCGAAGCTCAATTTTGCTTGATTTTACGCGGTTTTTCAAGCCTTTTGCTCTTCGTCCACCAGTTCTTAAACCCACGATTTTGTGGGCTTTTGTCGGATTTTAACCCTAATCTTTTTTTGATGTGTCGATTGCTCTGTTGATCACCCCATGTAATTGGGCAGGTTTATTATACTTGACTTTGGCGTAAATATCCATAGTCACCTTGCTGTTTTCGTGTCCGGCAAGATACTGTACGGTTTTAGGATCAACCGAAGCATAAATCAGGTTCGTGATATAAGTGTGACGCAATTGATGCGGTGTCACTTGAAAATCCATCGTATATACCAACTTCGGATTGTTCGACTGATGCTCACCAAGTTTCGGCTTAACAACATGCTTAATCTTCTGCCCATTCACATAGGTGTAATAGCAGCGTTCTTCCGTAGAACGAACTGCTATGTACTTCCATACCCTCACGAACTGGGATTCAGCCAAAGCATTACCATTCCTGTCCGAGATCACATATTCCGATTTTGACTTTTCCTTTGCCTCTTTCAAACATTCCACCAACTTGCCCGGAATGGGAATGTCCCTTTTGGCTGCTGGCGTTTTTAATTCTGTTGAAATTACCGGACGATTATTTACAGAACGCCATGCTCGCCTTACCGATATATATGGGGTGGCACCATCCAGGAAAACACAATCCCATCGCAGTGCAAGAATTTCTTCCCGCCTCAACCCTGCGTATAACCCAATCATTACGAAAACATACGGTGGTAATCCCCTGATGGTATCCAGAAGAATTTTCACCTGCTCATCCGTCAATGCCTTCTTTTCCTGCTTTGGTGTTCCGCCTTTTGCAGAAAGCGACGCAGCCGGATTACAACTGATGATTTTGCTTTCTTCTGCTGAATAGAAAACACATTTGATCAGCATATTCATTTTGCTGTACAGGGAAGCTGATTGCTTGGAGATTGGCACCAGCAGCAAGCGAAGGTCATCGGTCGTCACTTCGTCCATATACATATCTCCAATAGCTCCAATAATGTATTTTCTTATCGTGCGCTCATATCCGCTCAATGTGTTTTCTCGCACACTCGCCGAGCGCATCTTCAACCATTTTTCGCAATACTCAGCTACTGTCGGATTATTCTTCCGGAATATTTCATCCTCAATACTGCGCTTCATCTCAATGGATTTATCGTACAGCTCTTCAGGAGTCTGTGCATATAGCGAAATCCATTTTCCATCTGCATCCTGCATTCGTGTTCTGTAATATTGAACGCCCCTCTTCATAATTGTTCCATATTCCGGCACTACTTTTTTTCTTGCCATTATTGCTTCCTCCATTTTCTTGATATATCCAAATTGATCTTTGCTCTTTAATTATCCAGAATGCTGCTCCGGTTCTCAAGGATGTCGGCTATATGTAAAAAGAGCAGGGATTATCCCTACTCTTTTTGATCTCATTCATGAAACTGTCTGGCCTATTCTGCATCCCACAGTGTAAAGGTATCCTCTAATATACCCGCCAGTTCATCCGGTCGGTTATACTTAGCTTTTGCATAAATGTCCATCGTTATCTTGCTGTTCTCATGACCGGCAAGATATTGAACTGTTTTAGGATCAACCGATGCGTGAATAAGATTTGTAATATAAGTATGCCGCAGCAAATGTGGTGTCACTTCAAAGTCTAAGCTATAAACCACCTTTCCATTATGCGCAGCTCTTTCGCCCAGCACCGGTTTCACCGTATGCTTCACTCGTTTTCCATTCTCATAACGGTAGTAGCTCCGTTCCTTTACAGTTCTGGTCACAATATACTGCCAGAGCCTCTTAAACTGCGTATATGAAAGCGGTTCACCCTCGCTGTTTGCAACAACATAGTCTGATGTGGAATTCTCCTTTGCTTCTCTCAGGCATTTCGCCAGGCAATCAGGAAGCGGTACATCTCGATGAGCAGCCTTTGTTTTCAGTTCAGACATTATTACCGGTCGATTGTGCTCTGTATGCCAAGCTCTGCACACTGTCAAATACGGTGCTGCTTCATCCAGAAAAACTGAATCCCACTGTAATGCAAGAATTTCTTCTCGCCGAAGCCCCGCATACAGACCAAGCATCACAAATACATACGGTGGTAATCCTCTTATCGCATCCAGCAATCTCTCCACCTGATCATCAGTCAAAGGGTTTTTCTCTTTTTGAGGAACGCCCCCGTTCTTTCCAGACAAATAAATTGTAGGATTGTCCTGAATCACTTTGCTTTCCTTTGCCGCCGCAAAAATGCTCTTATAAAGTATATTGACCGATTTGTACACAGACGCTGATTTTTTGGATACCGGAACCAGTGCCAGACGAATATCATCCGCTGTAACATCTGCTATATTCATATGACCCAGAGGCTTTATAATATGCCGGTTTACTTTCGATGTGTAATCCGTCAACGTAGTGGCTCTTACCTGTGCGGATTGTAACAACAGCCACTTTTCGCAATACTCCTTTACTGTGGGGGATGATCTGCGAAATGTATTATCCTCAATCTGCTCTCTCGCTTCGAGCACCTTATCATATAATTCTTCACGGGTTCTGCCATACAACGCCACCCGCTTTCCATCAGCATCCTCAATTCGAGTCCGGTAATATTCCTTACCCGCCATGATGACGGTTCCGTACTGAGGAATCGCATATCTTTTTCTTGCCATCTTCGACACCTCCAAACTTTTAGCTGATATATTCATTATTGCGAATAACCTGCCAATACTCAACGATGTCGAATTTCGCTCCTGGCTGTTCTCTTCTTTCGGAACGTCGGATTGTTATCCTTCGGCCTTGCACGATGTGTAGACCTTGCAATATACTCCTGAAGTCCAACTTCAGTAAAATAAACACAGCCATTCTCAACATACTGAACGTAAGTGATCAGCCCTTCCATTCTTGCATGATCCAAGGTGTCCAGGCTAATCCCCAACATCTCAGCGGCTTCTTTACGCTTAATCAATTTATCCACCATCAAAATTCACTTCCTTTCGGCATTTGCCTTGTCTTTTTTTCTCCGCCTGTTCCGGAATATAATATCCAAGCTGCACTTTCACAGCTTCATCAATTCCGCGCATCTGTCCCTTACTTACCTTGCCGAGATACCGAATCACACAGGTCTTATCACATGTATCAAGCTGCTCCGCCAATACCATCGAAGATCTTGCCAGCCCTTTTGCCTTCCGAAGGAAATAATGTGTTGGCTGGCTTCTTTTCTTTTGAATCTTCGTTGTCAGAGGAGCAACCGTAATCGTCGGCGAATAAAAGTTGCCGACATCGTTCTGAAGAACCACTACCGGACGAACACCGCCCTGCTTTGATCCTATCGGAACACCAAGATTGGCAAGGTAAATATCTCCTCGCCGGTAAACCCAGTTTTCTTTCATCTGGTTGCCTCCAATCCCATAATCATCTATGGATAAAAGCTGACAGAAAATAATACAACTGCTTTATTCTGACAGCTTTTCTTAAAATATGGTTTCTCTGTACTTTTTCTTGGCACCCCAGAGATCGGGGATTTCTCACAAGCGGCAGTGTGCTTCACTGCTCCATTGGAATTTAACCATCCCGCCTTCTTTATGGCCGGACCGCGAATTACGGAAGTATCATTGTCCCTGACAGGCTTTTACACCACCGTCGGTTGCAATCCGACATTTGCTGCTGCGATTCCGCTTCGCCCCTGTTGGGCATCATGGCGTGCAGTCGAAGGCTCGTTCTGTCAGTAATGTACTTGGAGAATGAGTATTCAATTTTCATAGTTCATCAGCCTTGTTGCCTTAGCTGTAAAGTAAGTATAAAAGAATGCGGTTTTACATAACACGCCGGAAACTGCGACTTTGCCCACCTAATTTTGCGAGTTCACATCAGTGCTTCCTGAAGCTGCGTAATGGCATCCTGCACTCTCTTTTTCAACGCATCCACATCCTGTCTCTTGCCAATGATCAGATAATCCAGCGTTACTCCAAAGAATTCCGAAAACAGAATCATGTCGTTATAAGATGCCGATATTACTCCGCGTTCAATTTTTGAAATGCGTTTTGCATCAATATCAATCGCCTCAGCCAGAGCCTCCTGCGTATACCCTTTTGATTTGCGCAGCTCCTGAATTCTTGCTCCACATACATGCTGATCGTAATACATACGTTTCTCCTTCCGCACAGCCGGTACAGAACCGGACCAGCGGAAGGTCAAAAAAGGAGCCGCATGACGGTGAAGAAAAAATCCTGTGCCGATAAAACAGAACATGGGGTATCCCATAATTCTGTCTCATGCGGCATTCGGAAGACTTCGCCTGTCAGCGGCTCCACAGCACAGCTATGACTTATAAAATTGTGTTAATAGGGTTATTTATTGTCATCTCAACCATTCAGAGACGAATAGTAGAGCTGCAATCTCCGTAATCTTCTCATCTCCAAAACATTGAAGACGGTCTCACGTCCGCAGGCCTTGCATTTGGTCTGCACATGTCCTCTGGTATCCTCAAAGACGATGATTGAATTATGTCGGCAATAAGGACACCTGACAGTCCTGGGCTTTTGGGAAGCGATTGCATCCTTTGCCCGGATGATTTTAATCTGCATTTCCGCAGATGGTTCCGATACTCTGATATTCCTGCTCATGGCCACACCTCCAATGGATCACGATATTCATAATCCTTTTTCCGGTTCAGATAGCCAAGTTGTTCCAAGCGGATAGCTGCTGCTGATCTCGAAACACCAAAGACACCACAGAAAGTATCTATCTTCACCTGGTCACTGTCGTAAAAACGCCATCCATAACAGGTCAGAGGCTTTCTGCTGTTAATGAACCACATCGCCCGATCTACTTCTGACTGAGGCATCAGAATGGCAGCTCCCAGCGTATTGGCCTGCCATTCGTTCCAATCTTCCTGCGTTCTCAGGACGCGGGAACCATTTCCCCGCGCTTCCGGTCTCTTATGGCAGGCTATCTTTCGGTCATCGGAATCCAGCTGAAACAGTATCTGGTGAGCGCACTCATGCGCCAGCGTAAATCTGCGTTTTCCGCAGAGTTTCCGAATATTCGCTGGTTCAATGAAACTCTTGTCCAGAACCACATCATTGGTTTTCAGGAAGATGCTCCTCTGATTTCCATCAATCTCTATCTGATATTCTGTATCCACATACGCGGTCAGACCATAGATGCTTCCGTCCGAGGACAACTTTTGAAATGACACCTTCAGGTTCAGATAATCGGATGCAAACTGGTCAATGGGTGTCGGAAGTGCGAATCTTGCCGGATCATCTGCTTCGCTGCCGAAAAAGGACTTTTGAAAATCTCTTATCACTGCAACAGCGATTTCTTCTATGTTTTTCTGCGAAAGGATCATAGGCACGGCTCCTTTGCTTCAACGAACCATTTTTCATCTTCGTTGTACAGGAAACTCTCATGCCCACCGATCATGACCGTATAGCGGATTCCGCAGCCACCCACCTTCGTGGAAGCAGCCCGACACTTATGCTTCAATCGGTCGATCTCATACACCCGTCCGTCAATCCACCGAATCAGACGCGGACGGATATTTCCCTCTGCATCCACATCTAAATTCACAGGTACATATACTTTTCTACATTTCTGTTCCGACATATTCTACGCTCCTCCTCTGTAAACCGGCGAATGTGTTGACTTCTTTTAGCAAAGAACTCACCAGATTCTGCCGGTGCTGTATTAACCAATCATTCCTGTCGGCATAACCAAATCCACTTTTCGCTCTGTCGGCATCTTGCTTTTCTGAAAAAGTACCCCATTTTTAATCGCATCTTTCCCGAATCGGAATCGAATCTGCTCAATCGCTGCGTCCAAGCGTTCCTGGCGATCCAGTGATTTCACATCAGTGAATAGGTCGTATTGTATCGGACAATCCTCTTCAAACAGGTTGATTGCCCGAACTGTCACCGAACGAATCGGGTGTTCCCACTGATAATTCTTATCAAACAGAGCAAATGCGGTTTTCGCCAGATAGGTGGGGCTTTGTGTCGGAATGCTAATCCGGCACTGCCACTCCTTCGTGAAAAGCTCATTGTTGCGGATGGAAATCGCTATTCCGCCCGCTTTTCTTCTTATGTGTTCGTAGCTTGGTTCCAATCTCCTGCACCAGCTCCAGCATGACACACCAGACTTCGGCGTTATTCTCCAAATCCTGCATGGTCGTTATCCCGTGTCCGATGCTCTTTACCGGAGAAACATAATCGGAAAGCATAACCGGCGAATCATCCAGCCCATTGGCATATTTCTTAATCGCCAGTCCATTCTTTCCAAGGCGGCACTTCAAGAAATCATCCGATGTTGCAGCAAGCTCTCCAATGGTATGAATCCCATAACCGGATAGAACCTTCTCGGTCGCTCTGCCGACTCCAAGCAAGTCAGAGGCAGGAAGACACCAAATCTTCTCACGGAATGAATCTGCTTCGATGCAGGTAATCGCATCCGGCTTTTTCATATCCGACCCAAGCTTGGCAAAAATCTTGTTGAAGCTCACTCCTGCGGAAATCGTAAGGCCCAGTTCAAACTTAACGGTTCTGCGAATCTCATCTGCGATTTCAAATCCAGTTCCCATGCAGCCGCTTCCGGTCACATCCAGCCAGCATTCGTCCATCCCGTAAGGTTCAATCTGGTCAGTATAACGACCGTATATCTCACGGGCTAATTTTGAAAACTTCATATATTGCTCATAATGCGGCTTCACGATCACAAGATCCTGGCACTTCTGTTTTGCCTGCCAGATTGCCTCTCCCGTGGAAACGCCAAACGCCTTTGCTGCATAGTTCTTCGCAAGTACGATACCATGCCGTTCCTCCACAGAACCACACACTGCCACCGGCTTGTTCTTCAGTTCCGGGTTCAGCATACACTCAACAGAAGCATAGAAATTATTCATATCACAGTGAAGAATCACTCTTTGCATCCCGTATTCCTCCTCTCCGTTCGTGAAAACACGAACAACTTTTCACGAACGCATTGACACACAGCATTTCTTGTGATACTATAATTACACGAATTGTATTTCGTGTTTTCATCGTCATTATAGCAAGCACAATTTTTCGTGTCAATAGATTTTTATGAAAAAGTGTTCGTGTTCGTCATCAAAAAAGAAAGAGGTATTCCTATGGTCTTCAAAGAAAGGTTGAAAGAAAAAAGAACAGAAGCCAATTTAACTCAGGTAGAACTTGCAGAGAAGGCCGGTGTAACCGCCCGCACAATTCAGAATTATGAGCTTGGCAGCCGCAAACCATCCAATATGGTCACGATCCAGAAGATTGCAGATGCGCTGAATACTACTACCGAGTACCTGCTGGGAAGCAGCGGCACCTATGTCGTAGAAGCTCATGAAAAAGGCGGCGCAAAAGCAGCGAAAGATATTGAAGAACTGGTCAGCGAGGTGACCGGTATGTTCGCTGGCGGCGAATTAAGCGAAGATGCCATCGAAGGAGCTTATAAAGCTCTGACCGATGCCTACTGGATTGCCAAAGAGAACAATAAAAAATACGCCCCGAAAACGAGGCGTAAAAAATCCGATCAGTGATATTTATCGTACACACTTTTCGCTATACTGTAAACTGGAGGTGGTATGATGAATGCGGAACAGCTTTCACGGGTCGGTGAGAAACTGGTAAAACGCTGCGGTTCCAGAGACCCTTTTGAAATTGCAAGGCAGCTTGGTATCAATGTCATGCTTTGCGAAAATTTTGGTTCCCTGAAGGGAATGTACCGGGTAATTAAGCGGAATCGCTTTATTTTCCTGAATAACAGTCTGGATGAAAATATGCTGCGCATCGTGTGCGCACATGAATTAGGGCATGACCAGCTTCACCGGAATATGGCGAAAACCACCCCGATTCATGAGTTCATGCTCTATGACATGAAATCCAAACCGGAATATGAAGCCAACATCGTAGCAGCGGAGATTCTGATGGACAGCGATGAAGTTCTTCGCTACATCTATGAGTATGGATATACAGCCGAGCAGATCGCCAGTGCGATGTCCACCGACATCAATCTGGTTGCGCTGAAGGTAGCACACCTGGCCACACTTGGATATAATCTGCACGCACTGGAACATAAAAGCAATTTTTTGAAATAACGTACCTTCGAGGAGCCTTAACCGGCTCCTCTTTTTTGTTGCAAATTGTGCAGATGCCGTCTGCACAATTATCAGCCTAACATCTGCATGTGATAGAGCTTAACTTTTTCCTCGAACGGAAGTCCCGGATCAATGCCGACTTCTTCCCACATCACACCATACGGTGCGCCGCCATCTGTATATCCAGCGATAAAAGCAAAACGACCATCGCAGTCCTTATACAGTTCTGCCAGCCGCTCCCGTTCCTTCGCTTCCCGCTCCATTCTCCGCTGCCGGAGCCGCTGTTCTTCGGCCCGTTTAATCTGGTCAAGCTGCTCCTGTGTATAATTGACCCCCAGCTCCTGCAAATCTTTAGCAGCCGTCACAGCATCCACATGAAAGCGTTCCCGATAATGCTTGTTCATCTTTTTCGGTGAGCCGGTATAGGTGAGCAGCCACTGCTTGCCTTTTCGGAGGCGGGCTTCCTTTCGCTCAGCCGTCGTCAGTTTCTTTTTCTTTGCCATTTGCGGAATCTCCCGGATTTTTTGCTGATAATTTTGAGTTGCGCTTTTTCGGTGCTGTCAGCTCATAGCTCAAAGAAAGCAGGTCTTTGATGGCATCATCCAGCTCCGGTTTGCCAAGCTGAATACTGAGCCATTTTTCCTTATTCATGTGATAGGCCGGAAAATAGCCATCCTGCCCACGCAGAGAGCCAATCAGCAACGGATCACTTTTCACATTAAGGACATCAACGATGCCTGCCTCCGGCAATCCCAACTTATCAGCAGATACTTCCAGAACCACACCATACCATTTGTTATTATCGTTGTGCCGCAGCACAGCATTCCAGTCATGCCAGGGGTATTCCGGCTCTGTGCCGTACTGCTGACGTATCCATGTAAATAATTCTTGTCGTGTCACTCCATCGCTTCCCAACTATTTTATGTGTGGTTTGTGCAACGACCTGTTGCACAAATTCTTGCCTCAGATAACTCTCCGCAATGCATTCATATCAGAAATCATCCAGCGCAGCATCAATCTCTTCCAGCCGATCAATCCAGCCCAGGTCAGATTTCTTCTTGGTTGCTGGTCTTTTCTTATCACCACCAACCATTTCAAACCGTTTCTCTTCTGTCCCGAACAAACCTTTTACCTGAATTCTGAAATCCGGCTTGTTGTTGGTCAGTCCTTGCATGAGCTGCACATTCTTGTATCTTGGCAGGAGGATTTGACAAATAGCCTGAATGTCTTGCTCCTTAATACACGGTGCCGCCATGAACTTTTTTGTTATGTAAGGCTTCATATCTGCCAGTACCTTCGACATAGAGGCTTTCTTTCGAGTATCAGTCGTAACAATTCCTCCTTCCCACTGATTTTTGTCATTATCCCTTGCTATATTTAATCAGCAATATATCTAAGAACTTTACCCAGGCAATCTCTGCTGTTATCCGTAGACACCTGTTGATTACTTCCTGGTGCGCTAAGAGGCATTGCTCCCCACATAAAGTGCTGATTATAACAATCTAAAAGAATCCTCTCGTATGTACCTGCTGCTGAAGTTGAACTTTCTCCAGAGGAAAGCCATCTCCAATTTCCTATTGCTTGATAAACGAAGCTGTCAATAACGATTCCTGACAAATGGTAGCTTCTAAAATAGTTATCTCGCACATATCGTAGATGCTTGCAAGTGTCAAAAAGCAGTCCATTACTGCTTATATTTTTGTTTTTCATGGCATCCTGTTCTGCTTTTGGATTAGTTGAACGCCAATTCCCACCCATATTTGTATCTGGATATCTGTATGAGCCATCCCAATTTCTGAATGCCGGCAGAATTTCAAAGAACATTCCATCTGAAAAATTGATCTTCACAACCTGTCCATCTGCTCTTACTTCACTTCTTGGATACGGAACAAGAATAGCCTGTCTAACTGCTTGCAGAAGACGAGATTGACCATTCCCATAAACAGAGTTGAACTGGTTGTAATATGATTCCGGCAAGGACATCAAAATATCAATATCACTTGTATCTATCGCAGTTCCCCTTCCATAGGAGCCAACATATATACTATTTTGTCTATCGCTTGTTATATTCCAAAACTCACGGTTCATTGCTGATGTTACAGTGCAATATCTTTTTGAAATAAGAGAACGGCTGTCAGCTGATATTACCTCTCCATTTCTTTGAACATACAAACTCAATGTGTTCATCCCCCATTTACTCATTTTTTCTCAAATGCGCCGGAAGCATCTTGTTTAATTCCTCCTGCGTAAAGAATTGCTCTTCATTTGTTTTGAGTGCAGCTTGGGCGGCAGCATAACTTTTCCCATCAGTTAAAGGTGCAGCACCGTAGATTTCCGAACTTTCATCCAACAGTTCATCTCTTTTGCGCACTATCTCTTCAATACTGATTTCGTCAAAATCTGTCAAAAGTGACAGATATTTTTCTCTAACCTTCCACAGCTTATTCGCAGTCTTAATATGATCGGTTTTTTCAGTGGAAATATCCTTATCCTTCAGATAGCTTGTTAGGGCAAGGAGTGCTGTCGAACATAGTCCACCAGCCCATAACAGTATCTGTTTATTTGAAATGAGCACTCCCAAGAAGCCACCTGTCGATATTGCTGATAGCCCAATTTGTCCCCATTTTATCCAAAAATTACGCTTACTCAACCGATCAGCCATCTTAAAATGACATGTATAGGTATATACAAGTTTCCCATATTCTTCTTGTATTTGAGAATATAGTTTTTTACGGTAATCCAACGAACTATTCTCCATTGGCGCATTTCCTCCGTACCTTTAGTATTACTCTACCCCCAACGCCTTAAACACCGCATCTTCCGCACTGCTGTAGAAAATCAGATTAAAACTGCCCACCAGCTCCGGCGGCACGGTGCCAAGGTCTGCTGCACTGGTAATCGGAAGCAGCACTTTCTTTGCTCCGCTATCGAGGCACACCTGCAAACTATTGGCAAGCTCGTCCACTTTCAGAATCGTGCCGCTAATACTGATTTCTCCCAGCACGGCAAGTGTACTGACCGTAGGCCGTCCAAGAGCGATGCTGCATAGTGCAATCAATGTAGGCAATGCCAGCTTTCCGGTCATGCCAATGCCCTGTAAATCCTGATAGTTGATGATGTAATCCCGCATCGTGGTGCTGATGCTACCACTGATTCGATTTCCGTTTGCTTTCAGGAAATTGAACGCCGTATTCGTGGATTCCTTGCAGTCACGGTCGCTGCCAAGACCAGTGCGTTCAAATTTTCCGTTACCGGGCAGCATCTGGCTTTCAAGGCGGAATACGCCGATCATGCCGGATTTG
The DNA here is from genome assembly GCF_000144625.1 of [Clostridium] saccharolyticum WM1. Classification (NCBI taxonomy): domain Bacteria; kingdom Bacillati; phylum Bacillota; class Clostridia; order Lachnospirales; family Lachnospiraceae; genus Lacrimispora; species Lacrimispora saccharolytica. The sequence goes on from NC_014376.1 coordinate 3,993,988, forward strand.
CCCTGACTTACGGTATATACCTGTCCAGGATTGCAGATGCCATCGGGGATGAGCTTTCCACCGCCCTGCTCTGGCACGGAAACAAATTTTTCTTCAAAGGTATCAAGGTCGATGTAGCTAAAGTTCACATCATAGAACTCCATTCCACCCAGCTTTTTCAGCTGTTCCTTGACACGACGGCGCATTTCCAGCGCAAATACAAGAATTTCTTCAATCTGTTCCTTCGTGAACTCTCCATCGGGATAAAGCAATTTCACATAGCCGCCTACAATCTTGCGGACAGCAATCGTATCGCGCTGGTTCAGGTTCTTTCCAAGGCGGAAATACTTATCCAACGCATCACCATACTGTTCTTTCCGCAGTTCTCGGATAAACTCTGCCAGATAATCCGTGATAAATCCGTAGTCGTTGGTAAAATGCTCCGGACGGAACTTCGGAATCTCCCAGCCTGGAATGTAGCAATGCAGACGGTCAAGAAAAGCGGTGTCCGTTCCCATCTCCGGCGGGAACGGATCAAACAGAGAAGAAGTCTTGAGCAACACATCCACGCTCTGATTGATGTTTCCTACAAAGACCATAGATGCCGACGCTGCCTTTTCCTCTTTGCCACGGGCAAAGGAGCCGGAAGCCATATAGTCCTTCATAATCTGAATGCCGTCTTTGTCCTTAAACTTGATTCCGGCAACCTCATCAAAGGCAACACAGTCCCATAAGCCTACCAAACCTACGGTTTTGCGCCCCATATTGTAAAACAGATTTGCAACGGTCGTCTGACCACCGGATACCAGGATACTGTTCGGGCTGATTTCTTTATAGATATGGGACTTGCCTGTGCTGCGCGGCCCCAACTCACAGAGATTGAAGTTGTTCTCCACCAGCGGTAACATACGCGCAAGCAGCAGCCACTTTTCCCGATTGTTCAGCTGTTCCGGCTCATATCCGCAGGAACGCAGCATACCATCCATCCACTCTTCCTGTGTGAATGCCTTGCGTCCCTCTCGAACTTCTTCAATGTCGATATGGGGCATCTGAATCGGAGTCAGCTTATGGATGCTGATGGGAGAGATGTCCTTCTGCTTTTTCTGTTTAGAGGAAATCGGCTGTCCATCTATATCCGTGATTCCAAAGCTGCTGTCTCCCTCAGACTCATATTCCAGCTGCACGATGCACCAGATACCGCCGCAAAGCAACCGGTCATATTTTTCCGGATAATCATCCGTAATCGGCACATTGGTGAGACCAAGGTTAGAGAACTCTGCAAAAAAGCAATCCTTTTTGATGTCCAGATGTACTGTCACCATATCAATAATGGTATGACTCCCGTTCTTGCGCAGCTGGGAGAGAATTTTCTGAGCCTCATCCGGGCGGACAAAATTGTCTGCCAGAATGCGTTTCACATTCTGAACGCCCTGCTCAATGATTGTCTCATCGTCTGAACTACAATACTGACCCAGCAGGAACTCCAGCACATAGACTGGAACATTTGCTCCTTCTTTTATTTTCTTTGTCAGGTCTTTGCGGACGATCCGACCGTCAAAGTTGCTACGCAGCTTCCGGCGCAGTTCTTCACGGGTATCGTCTGCCGCCATATCCATCATTTCCATACGGAATTCCTGCCTCCTCTGTATCAGAATCCGAATCCAAAGTCATCTGCAAAGGCAATGTCCATGATGACAGGCTGCCTCCACTGCTCCAGACCGCTTTCTTCGTCATAAACCACAAGGTAATATTGCTTGTCCTTGTCGTATTTCTTATTCTTGAATGTGAAACGCATCCGGAAGATACGCTTCTGTGCATTTTCCTCGCGACTGTCCGCCACATAGCTGTTTTCGTTCGAGATTTTCTCATTGTCTTCCGAGAGGAAGAAAATGCGGTATTTTGCCGCTTTTACAGTATCGCTGACGGCATCCGACTGGATAAAGTCCATGGAAGTGATCAGGTTCGTAATCTTATGGACGATGCTGACCAGAGCAATCTCTGCATTCTTTGTTTCCATGTGGCCGCGTTCCATCTTAAACTCCAGCACCGGTACTAGCATTTCCTGCGGTGAGGAACCGCCATGCACATAGTTAGCACCGCCTCCGGCCACCTTAAAGACATTGCTGCTGACAGGATAGGACACCACCTTGCTGTCCTCATTCCCCAGAACGCGTCCCATGCTCATATGGTCGATGCCGTCATCTTCCAGTGCCGCCTTGGACACAATAAATCTGCGATTAACAAATGCTTTTTCCGCGCTTTTCCCAGAAATCTTGTCACTTTCTGTCAGCTTATCACGCTTGTAAATAAAGCCATGATCGGCAGTGACGATAAAATGATAGGTGTTGCCGCTGACGGAGATTCGATGAATCAAGTCCATGATTTCCTGAACGGCCTCCTCACACGCATTAAACACCTCATCCTCGGTATTTGCCTTGTCTCCACGCGCGTCAATCTGATTATGATATACATAGATAATCTGACGTTTTGTCAGCACATCTCGCAGCTCTGCCACTTTCAAATTTTTGATATCATCGAACTGTACACAGACACTATCCGGGTTATAGCTTTGCAGCACCTGCTGCCGACCTGCCAGATTATCGCAAAGGATACCATCAGCCAGTACCTGAAAATCATCCGTCATCTCCAGTGTCTTATGCGGCAAAAGTGCTGCCATGCCAAGCCTTGTATAAGACGGAAGAACACTCAACTGTACAGAAAGTTTTGCCGTACATTTCGGGTCATCCTGCATTCTGGCAAACAACTCCTGTCCGACCTCGTAACGCATGGCATCCGAAATGATGACCACGGTGCGTTCCTTGGTATAGCGCAGGTTGGCATTGTAAAACTCCCGCTGCAACGGAATTGCCGAAAATGCGGCATCCTGCTGGATTCCAGCATTCCATGCTGGGAGCAGACAAGCCAGATATTCGTTCGTGTAGATATTTTCCACCAGCTCCCGAAGCGGCTCAAAGCTTTCCGTGCTCTCCAGCTGGTCGTAATAATAGTAGAATTTCCGATACTGCTGATCCATGTTGTAATCCGCAGCAAGATATCGGTCGATGATTGGCTTTAAGCCATCTGCGGCATGATAATCCGCTTCCTTCACCATGCTGTATGCACTGGAAAGCATCTGATAGGTTTTCCCGGTCTTTCTGCCAAAGTGCATTTTAGCCCGCATTTCACAGAGTTCCGGAATGGTAAATCCGTTTACGATTGCACCGATATCTTCCGAAACAAGTCTGCTAATGAGCCACTTTACCAGCACCTGATCCACGGCAAGGAAAGTGTCGCACTCCACCAAATCGTCCACTCGCATTCCTGCAAATGCCGAAAGAACATTCATCCCTTTGGCAACGTGCGCCGACAGAGCATCGTATTTGTCCCGATACAGGACGCTGTTCATCAGGCTATCGAGAAATGCGATGATATTACCGGACTTGTAGGAGACAAAGCTCTTCCATGCTGCCGGAAGCTCTGCCTGCACATATCGACCAGTATAAGTAACGAACAACGTTACCAGCAGCCGTTCCAGACTCGGCTTTGTATCAGTGTATCCGAAATGCTGCTCACAGAGCTGCCAGAATGCAGACAGCAGATCGTATTTTTCAAACTCCTGCAAGAAAGCATTGTCCACCAACTCGCCATCCGTCAACATGATGCGCACAACCTCTTCAAAAGAGCAGGTACGCGCCTTGCAGACTGCACTCAGCAGACCGACAAGAATATTTTCTTCATTGAAGTTTTCGATTTCCAGATCATAGAACCGCTGAGTACGCTCTTTATTGGCGAAAAACTTGATGTGCTTCTCAATAACCGGCTTGTACTTTTCCTCGATACCGAGGTCAACCGACAGCAGGGAGGCACGGTCAGCAAAGAACCGTCTGGAATACAGCATTGTATCCTCCAGATGGTTGTCCCTTACATCCGGCTTCGGAAACGGTGCATAAATCAGATAATTCGTGGTCTTATCCACACGCTCCAGAAAATACTTTGTATAGAACTGGTTATCCGGCTGGAGATGGTAGATCTTCGCATTCTGAAGCTCAACCGTCTCCATATCTTCGGCAAATTCTGCCTTGTCATCGTACCAGAAAACCAGTTTCCGGGTCTCCCCGGTAAATTCCGCATTCAGGCGGTCTATAATTTGTTTCAGGTTTAATTCTGCCATATCAATTTCCTTTACTTGATAGATTCCGCCCTTTGGGGAATATCATACAGGCAGTTACGCCTTGATCCGTTTATTGCCTGTAATGCTGCTAATATAATCGTCAATATCCTGCACGATGCAATGATCCCCCATTGTGTGCAGTGATTCAAAATATTTTGTGATATACCCATAGATGCCATACTCTTCAAAGGTTTTCGCCACATCAGCACCAGAAAGCCCTTTGAAATGACGGTACCGCTCCATGCAATAAATCAAGAAATTGGATTCTTTGCTCATCTCTCACGCCTCCTCCGGGTAATCATAGGAGCCTGTCAGAAGTTCATCTTGATACATGGTATACAGCGTCATCGGGCTGTAGTGCCACAATTTTGATTTTTCATCCGAAAGCTCCTGATAGAGCTTGGACTGATAAAAGCGGGAAATCGCTTTTTCATCATCCACATTGCTATTTTTTGTAATCCGTTCGATGATGGGCGGCACAATGATTGCAAGCATTGCGCTGAACTGATCTTCGTTCATACAAGCTCCCTCCCTTCAAAATGCAAGTATTGCAGGGACTTCTCAGTTGCAAACACCAGCTGGTTGAACAATTTCCGAATCTTGAGTGCCGCCAGTGTTTGTTCCTTATCCAACACTCCGGTCATATACAGAGTAATGGTGCGGTACACATCATCATTTGCCACAGCACCATAAATCAGGTCATGCTGCTTTCCCTGATAGGTTCCCTGACGGTTCTCAGCTACAAAATCCAACCATGCTTCATCTGGGCTATCAAAGCGCAGCAAGCTGCACTCCTTGAAAGCCACAGCTTCCTCTACGGAATAAATATTGAGCGTAGCGGCTCCTGTTTTGCGGCGGTCAGTGACCTTTTGAGCGAAGTTCACTGCCTGATCGCGGTTGGTGGTGGTATAAAATCCAAAACCGAAGTCCAGATAGCGATTTTGCCGGATAAGTTTCGGCTGTTCTACGATAACATTGCTTCCGTGGTACAAAATCATTGCAAACGCCTCCTGTTCCTCTTATTTCTTCTCTTTCGCCATGATGTTCTTACTGTCTGCCAGCACCTCATAGAACTTACCATCCTGCGCGGTCTGAAGCTTACGGTAATTGACCTTTACGCCGTCATCGAGGTCAAGCTCGATACGGGAAAGTGCCAGATGGCTGATCTTCTCATCGTATTCCCGGCATTCCTTCAGCTGCTTGGCAAGTTTATCCTTTCGCTTGGAAGCTGCTGCCACCTCACGGGCATTCTCGCTGTGATCCATCATATCCTGCATTCGGTTGATCTCGGATTCATATACACGCTGCATCTTGTGCAGGTAGTCGATACGCAGGTTACCGATGGTATCCGGCGTATAGCGATGCAGGTAAACCAGTGCCTTGAAGCCGTTCTGCTTGCCACTGTCAAACAGCCAGTAGATCGGACGCTTGCCGGAGCCGGTGACAGAGTAAGTCTGGCAGTGATCCTTGAAGAAATCGTTCAGGAAGTAGTTACGGATAATCTCCCGGCTGGTGCTGCCCTTATTGCCCAGTGCCTTGGCAATGTAATCCAAGTTTGCTTCCAGCGTATCAGCACCGTACACTGCTTTCAGCCATGCACACAGGCGCGATACGATATCATCGTCCAGATATTCTTCATCGGTGATAGGGATAACATTGTCAGCATCCGGGAAGAACATTTCATCAACCACAACACCCTCATTGCGGTATGCTCGCTGCAATTCTTCAGCAGAAATCGTTCCGGGGCGGTCGTTCAGCTTATCCACAAACGCCTGCAAGGAATACGGTTCTCCCGCAAAAAGCAGACCATCCTTGTAAATAGAGTACCGGCCAAACATACAGCCCACGGCATAGCTGAGCAGGCTCTTGATGTCCCTCTGCAAGTCCGCCTTGCGCACGGTCACATCTTTCTCTTCCACTTCCGGGGTCAGTTCATTCTGCAAGCCGTAGATGCCGATGAAGATACGGTTCAGCTCTTCTTCGTTGGATTTGAGAGAATTAAAGCGCTCTTCACAGTCTCTCCGCCAGTTTTCATAATGCCAAGACAGCCTGCCGAATTTCTCCATTCTATCGTTCCTAAATTGAGACTCTAACTGATCTTGTTTCAGGCGAGCAGAAGGAGCAAGTGGGTGACGAACAAAATCCCATGAGGATTCAAAAGAATCCCATTCAATTTGGCTCATTCTTACAATAGAACCCACTATTTCATCAATTCTCGCCTTCTGATTAGCGTCAAAAAGGAAGGGAATTGAAATAATATCTCCAACCTTAAAATCTAAAGTTGGCGATAAAAACTGAAGGAATTGCATTGCAATTTTGCTATTTAATAGTCCCAATATCCAATTCAAATTTTCTTTTTGTTTTGCAAACCCTTTCGCTCCCTTTGAATCAAAAAGGAAACCATTCTTGCAATACCTTACAGACAAATCCCCCGAACTAATAGCTGACCAAGTCAGTCCTTCCTTAAACGCAAATTCTCCATTATAATTATGAGAACGAATCCGTCCAGTTTTCGGGTCTTTATTATTCCTGATTTCAACACCATCATTTTCCCAATCTACAACATAGTCGTTATTCCCATACCAATCTCTGGTCGTACCACCTTTATTATATGGGACCCACTTTGCATGTCGAATAACAGCATCTTGGGCATCAAGTGCATCAAAAAGAATATTATGTTGGTTTACTTCATGCCATAATCTCAAAAACCGCTCATTATCTGCGGTTGCCATCCCTTCCCTTGTAATGAAAACCTGCTCAAGCGTCCGCTGCTCAAAGCAATCTATTGTATTGTCACTCACCCAATACGCAATAATTGATTCAGGTATTCTGATGAAATTGTGTGCGCTACTAATATATTGATACTTACCGGATATAAACATTTCTTTTTTCTCGGATTCAGTTGAACCATCAATGAGACGCGAGTATGTTCCCTTGTATTTTTCTCCCACATTTGTTTTTCTTATTACAAACGATGTTGTTTGAACCACCTCGCCACTAATCTCATCAAATCCCCTTGCACCAAGATGTGCCATGTTTGCAATGCTATAACTCAAAACAATATTTCGGATTTTTTCAAAACTCGTAAGAAACATCCATGACTGTTGGGTAATCATTGTCGTATACATATTAGGAGCTGTCATCTGCAAACATTTTTCAATAAATGCGGAAAACAAATCCGTTTTTCCACCTATATAATGATTATTCACATAATTGTTTAATTTTGGCGCAGCACTGCTTATTGCCATATACGGCGGATTCGTCACCACCACATCATACTTCTGGGCCATCGTCTGTCCAATATCAATCAGCACCCACAGATGCTCCTTGGTATCCTCCAGCCCAAAGGAATCCATCGACATCTGCTCGTCTTCACCGCTCTGCTCCACAAACCGGCGTAGCAAGTCCCAATCACAGGCATCTACATTCAGAATAGAGCCGTATTCCTTGGCATCGGTCAGGGTGTCCAGCAGGCCTTCCAGCTGCATTTTAGCGGCATTCTTTTCAATATCGTCCATCCCTGCGCCGAAATATTTCAGATGCGCACGGTTGATGCTGTTGCTCTCCTGAATGGCATAGACATGACAGGTGTTCTCACCGTTTAAGATACGGCGGTTGTACTGCCGTGCTTTCATCATCACGGCAAAGTATGCCAACTGATAGGCACGGTCATCAATGTCGAGACCATAGAGGTTGTTCTCCAAAATGCTCTTGGCGGCATCCCGCTGGCTGTATCCGGCATCCTCATACAGCTGCATCAGTACATCGAAGGCATAGACCAGAATATGGCCGCTGCCCATACAGGGGTCGATGACCTTGATGTCCCGCACATCTTTGTACTCACTCTGCTGCTGAATTTTATCGAGCTGTTCGCGCACTTCCTTTGTCTGCACAGCTTCGGGCAAATAGTATTTCCACTCCATCTGCTCGGCAATCTGCTTTTCGGTGGCGATCCGCTTTTCCTCGGCCTCGTCCCAAGTCATCTCATCGAGACCGCGCCCATCGGCAAAGACGCCTTCGTTCTTCCGCTTGTCAATGAAGAGACGACCAAGGCTGTTCTCCACCATGTAGCGGACGATCCAGTCCGGGGTAAACAGCTGGGTCACGGCAGGGATTTCCTCTTTGGTGATCTTCCCGTTCTTTGCAAAGGCAGCGGCCTTCGGCTCGGTGTTGTAATACTGGTACAGCCACCCGATGATCTCCACCTGACCACCGCGCTCAATGTTGAAATCATCCTCCGGAATGTCGTGGATCAGATGATAGACCACGCCATCCTGGTTGGTAACGGACAGGCTGAGCAGCAGCTCTGTGTAGTTCTTTGTTTTTTCAAACAGAGCAGGCAGAATCTCGTTCAGAGCGTTGCACTGCTTTAAGAACAGGATGCGGAACACCTCGTCCAGCTTGTTGTCCTGCTTTAGCTGAAAAATCTGAGCCTCTTCCTCCGCAGTGAAGGGCAGCTCTGCGTCAAACGGTGTTGTAACCAGATCCGGCTCCAGCTTTCCGCTCTCGGAAGAAAGCACCCGGATATGGGAAGGCAGATAGTCGTTGACCTCCATGAAACGGATGGCGATCAGGCGGTTGAACCATGTATAAGCAACCTCCTCGATCACATACTGATATGCGGTTTTGTAGTCGGTATCCTTTTCCTTCTGTTGAATAACCTCTATCAGCTTGTCACGCTGATGCACGGCCTCGCTGGAAATCGAATATGGTTCTGCGGTGCCGATATCGAAGAACTGCGTACCGCCGAAACTCTGCGGCAATGGCTTTGCAATGCCGTCCTCCGTAATACCGATCAGGCGGGCATCATAGCTGACATCTGCAATCATCTTATTCCGCGCCCAAATCGCAAAATTCTTTATGGCTGTCTTGTTCATGGAGCCAATCCTCCTGTTATTTATAGTTCAATGTTGACGATTGTATCTTCGTCCATCTCTTTCAGCAGGTTTTCACGCAATGCAGCAAGGTATTTATCAACATCATCCTTGCTCTCCAGCCGCCACGATGCAGTCTTAGCAACCGTCTTGATGGAAACATTCTTCGTGGTGCGCACCTTATATACCGGCTGCGGTTCTGCCACTTTTTCTGCCGGTTTCACGGTCTCGCCGCGTTTTTTTGCCTCTTCTTCCTGACGCTTGCGCTCTGCCTCGGCCTTTGCCGCTGCCTCCTTCGCAAGGCGAATGTCCTCTGCGTTCATCTCGTTGAGCAGGCGCAGCTTCAGTGCCTCCGCCTTATCTGCATAACTGCGCAGAGTGGAAACATTATTGCAGTGCTCCGCACCATCCATGATCTCCTTAAACAGTTCCAGATAACGGTTGAACTTCGCATCCTTATAGGACTTGGTGTTCAGCACTTCAAAGACACGGTTCCGATCCTGATTGATGGAATCCTTGACCGGCTCTGCCTGCTCTTCCAGAATGCGCATATAGCAGTTCATAAACTTCTCGCGCAGCTCCGGCAGCTTCGGAATCTCCTTGTAGGGCTTCGGCATCCGGACAATGGTGCGCATCTTGGCCACCACGTCTTCCAGTTCTGCATCCACGATGTAGGTCTTGCTGTCCTCGTAGATATTCAGCATATCCAGCGCACGAGTGAAGATGGTCAGCTGCTCACTGCCGAAGAAATCACGGATAGGCTCATAGTCCTCGCCAAAATCCATCAGATCGTCCTGCTCGTCAAATACGGTCTTAAAGAATTCCAGCGGTGCCTGAATCTGTACCAGTGCAGAAAGCCGCTTCTTGCCCTTTTCCAGAATTTCTTTTCCAGGATAGGCGTAATTCTCATATTTCGGTTCCAGCCGCTCAATCTCGGTGATTCGATTCTCGCAGTAATGCTGGAAGTTCTTCATGATGGTATCTTCGTCATCGGCAGGCGGTGCCACCTTGAACAGCTCTTTCATCACGGTGCGGACGGCCTTTTTCTGATTTTCCGGCACACGGACGCGCACTTCCGTCAACAGCTTATCCACGAACTGCTTCTTCGTGATATAGCCGATGATTTCCTCTTCGGAACGGTTGTTCAGATTGATGCTCTCACCGTTGACCGTAAAGGACAGGTCTCCACGCTTAAAGAGCCGTGCCACCAGCCAATGGATGTCATCTTCCACAAAGCCATAGGGTGCTTTCATAAAGCGATCCTTGATCGTTTTCATAGAAGTTTTCATGTGCATCCGGGAGTTACCTGCCACGAATTGCAGTACATCATCCAGTGCATGGACATTGGATTCTCCGGTATCTCCCAGTGCCAGCGACAGCTGATTGCTGGTCTTGAACATCTTCCGGATGTCTGCTTCGCCCATCGCTGCGTCGATGTAGGACAGCTTGTGGTAAACCGTCTGCACCAGTCTGCCGATAGCCTCGTTGATGCGGCTGGTCACTTCCTTGCCGGAGGTGTGCAGCACATCGCCATTGACATAGATGGTAGCCTCTTTCAGAGCTTCCGTCAGGTAAAGCTTGGCGTTCCCGTTGCGTTCCCGCATCTCTACGCGCTTTGCTTCCTTAATGGTCTCATACTTGGCAAGCTGCACAGAAGTATTCTTGCGCAGGAATCGCTCAATTTTCAAGTATGCCCGCATTTCCGTCAGGAACGCATCATCATTCGGCAGAACCACAAGAACTTCCTTGCCCTGGCCAGAGAGCAAGCGCAGCGTACCATCATCGGTGCCGCCCTCATACCACGGGGTCAGCACACGGAGGCCGATATCGTAATTCTGATTTGCCTTATAGGGGCGGTCATCCACTGTCTGATTGAAGGAGAACGCATACCGTCCACCAAAGCTGGGGTACTGATACTTCTTACTGGAGAAAATGTCCTCATAGATCATCTCCGCGATCTTCGTGATGACCTCCGGCATCTCCACATTTTCTTTTTCGATTTCGTTGTTAATTTCCTGTTCCTCATCGGTCAGGAATACATAGATGGAGCCATTCTTCTGAATCAGCATCTGGCGCATCAGCACTTTCAGTGCGTCCTCCACCTGTGCTTTCAAAGAGATACGATCATCGTCAATGCTGATAATCATCAGGCTGACGATGTTGTCCACATTGGCTTCGATCTCCAGAACATATTTAATCAGGAAAAGGGTCTTCAGCACATTGATAGCAAAGACATCTTTTTCCTTTTTTTCCGGGTTGATGTAGCTGTTATCATAAGCGCGGATGATCACGCTGCTGTGGCTGTGGTCGAGGAAGTTCTCCAATGCATCATAGAACCGATAGAACGGCACGATTGCCCCCATCTCGTCGTCCATCAGCTGCATGGCAGACTCTTTGAACAGAGCCAGCATGGAACGTTCACCCTCGGACAGGTGCTTACCGGATGCACCGTGGGTACGGATACTGGTCAGCACGCTGGCAAGCAAATTAAACTGGTATGGAACAAAAGGATAAACCTCAGCAAAATCTTCTGCGTTGGCGTACAGTTTTTTCTCCACACCGTCGTTGAAGACAATCAGATTTTTGATGATGGTTGCTTTCTGGTCATAGAGCAGACGCAGGCTCTGGGCTGCGGTCTCTGTCTTATCCAGAATACGCTTTTTGATAACAGCGTCCACATTGGCAGAGGACAGAGAAAGGCGTGTATCGAAACGTCCCTGAATCTTGGAGAAGTCGTTACCCTTCACCTTGGTAATGGAGTCGATATCCTGCTGGCTCGTTACGATTACCCAAGCCTTACCCATGCACTCCTTGCCCAGTTCTTCCGTCACTGTCTGAAGGTTCAGCATCAGCTTGGAATCATCGCCAATGTACTGACCGATCTCATCCACAAGGAAAACAACATGGTGGTTATTGCCTTTTTTATCAATATAAGACTTTACACGCTTAGCAAAATCCTCAATGCTGATCTGGTAGCTCTCGGTTGCTTTCTCGCACCAGTTACGGGCAGCTGATTCGCTCATGAAATCCATGTCAGAAAGAACATCGACAACAGAATCCTGAATGAAATCGAAGTCCTGACGAGAGCTTTCCCACGGATCGCCATACTCTTCTTCAAACTTTTCCTTAAACTCTTCAAAACGACCTTCCTCGGAAAGCCTGCGCTCCAGGTCAGCAAGGTGCGGCATGGAACCGCAGAAGCCCTGCATCTCATTGAAAACCTTCAGGAATACGTTCACAATGGCATCTTTATTTTCCTTGCCATTAGAATCGCTTTTGGAATCAATGTTGAAAAGAATTACGTCCGATGGGGTGTTTGCTGCCAGCTGCATATCTGCCAGCACCATCTGATTGGTAATCTTCTGATCTTCGATAAAGTAGTCGATGGCATGTTTGTCTCCGACCTGTTTATTCTGAAGCAGATAGGACAGAATTTTCAGGAAATGAGATTTACCACTTCCAAAGAAGCCGGAAATCCAGACACCCATTTTCGGTGTGGTTCCCTGAATACCTTTTTTATATGCTGCAAAGAAATCTGCAAAATGACGCTGAAGCTCACGGGTCACAACATACTCTTCCAGCTCCTGCGCTACATTCGTTTCTTCACCCTGACCGACAATGATAACGCCCTGTATCTCACGGTCAATTTTCTTTCGGAACATGTCCTTGATCTGCATAACTGTTTCCTCCATCCATCACTTTACCAGTCGGAATGCCCGGTAATAGTTATCGTCTTTAATCTCATTGAACAGAATCAGTTCCTGTTCATTATAGGTTCCCGGAAAGAACATCACGACCGGGCACCGCACAAACGCCTGGTGCAAGTTGTTAAGCACCTTGTGGGAGCGCAAAATCGGATAGCACTTGCCGATACCGGTCAGGAACACGACTGCATTCTCCGGCGTATGTTCTTTGATATATTGCACGATCAGGCTGTCATCGTCATTTACCTTCATGGAGTTGGTCACTGCCTTGACGATACGCTCGATCCCTCGCTTTTTTTCAAAGTCATAGCACTTTTCCATGAAGTTTTTCTTTTCCAAAAAGTCAATGATGATATCATACAGGTCAAAGACCACAAGCTCAAAATCATCATCGCCCCGGTCGTTCTTATTTTTCAGATACTCTACACGCTCCCGAACTTCCAGTTCCTTTTCCGGTGGATAATCAAACACCCAATAGTTGACCTCATTTGCGCGGCCTGTTCCTTTTCGGAAAGACGGCTTATGGATTGCAAGCTCCATCTCATCCAGTCTTTGGCTTAAATCCATTTCATCTTACCCCCGTCAGTGTTTTTACCATGATGCCAAGGTCATGGTCATAAAGCCAATGCTCAAATGCAATATCAAGAATTGGCTTCAGTATTTTTCTTGTGCTGTTTGCCCGGTTGCTTTCTAAAAGTCCTGCTTCATAAAGCTGCGTTTTATAGCAGGAGCCGAGGCGGTGTAGCGTATAGTCTTGAAAAGAAGCCACTTTCTCACTCTGTTCCTGCTTATTTTTGAAGAATATTCGGATATCCGCATCCTTCAACTCATCCGAACCAAGAATCATTTTTTCCCGCACTACTTCATACACAAAATCAAAGAACAGCGTGTCATGCAAAAGAGCCGCAGTCAGCACAAATAATTTTTGTGTAGCAAGATCACTGCTCAGAAAGATTGGATAAAAGCTTTCATCTAATGTCTTGATACGGGCTGTTACGGTAGAATAAATCTGCTGCGCTCGTAGTTTTGTCGGTGCGCCATAGATGTTTGTCTCTTCATTCAACTTTTTAATGTCTGCAAAGCTCTTACCCTCGCTCAAAAGCTGCACGGTTTTCCGAAATTCCATGAACCAGAACGAAAATTTCACTGCTCCGGCACTATACGGTTTTCTTTCCATCTTCGTTCTCTCCATTTCCGGATTTTGTTTTAATGTATCTGCCGCTTTTGATTCTGGCATCCTTCGGCTTTTCGGCGTTAATAGGAATGACCCACTGATGGCCTAAACGCTCGGCACCATCAATTCGCCCTTCCGTGCATAATGTCTGTACTCTCCTTGTGCAGATACCCCATTTTTCAGAAGCCTGCTTAATCGTCATGAAATCCATACGGAACCTCTTTTTCGATGTCTAAAGTCACTCGCAGCAAGTTAAAATTTCTCATTTATATTCTACTCCAAGAAACGAACAAAATCAATCGAAAGTTCTTCCAAATTTTGAACGATTTTTTTAGAACCCACTCTTCTGCAAGCAGGGCTTTCGTGACACGAAAGCGATTTTCTGCTTGTTGGGGAAACTCCCCAATCCCCTTAGAACGCTGCCTGCGGCATCGGGCTGCGCATCCGTTCCGGATGCTTTAACGGCAGTTCCTGCCAAAAAAAACGCCGGAGTGAATCATCACCCCGGCTTCAAAAAACATTTACTTGTGCTTGCGGCCTCCACGCTTTTTGTAGTCCTCGTCTATACGCTTTTTCCAGTCTGCACTCAGCGGGGCACTGCACCGTACGGAGCTGATTGCTTCGCTGACCACCTCATAATTCAACGCGGTTCCTTCACTGTCGCACTGATAGTTGACTGCACGATCTGCGCCGATTCCAAACTGGCTTGCGGTCTCTACTGCATCAATATTGGCACCGAGGAACAAAAACTCCCATCCGTATTTTGCTTTCTGCCGCTCGATCATCTGCTTCACTTTTTCGCTGTTGTACCGGCGGCTGGCATTTTCCATTCCGTCCGTAGTGATTACAAACATGGTATGTTCCGGCACGTCCTCCGGTCTTGCGTACTTATGAACATTTCCAATGTGATGAATCGCACCACCGATGGCATCTAAGAGTGCTGTGCATCCACGAACCGTGTAATCACGGTCAGTCATCGGTCGGATGTCCCTTACATTTACACGGTCGTGCAGGACTTCGCTCACATTGTCAAACAGCACCGTTGAGATCAGTGCTTCGCCCTCTGCTTTTTTCTGCTGCTCAATCATGGAATTGAATCCGCCGATGGTATCCCGTTCCAATCCGCTCATGGAACCGCTGCGGTCTAAGATAAAAACGATCTCTGTTAAATTCTTTCTCATATGCTTGTCCTCCCAAAAGATGATGGCTGCTCGGTTTCGTACCTTACAGCCATAGTATAGCGATTTTCTTTTGTGGAGTGGTCGCATGGAAAGCGACATTTCTTTGTCCTTATGCTCCGATCAGGCTCTGGTCAAAAGCAAACAGTGCCTCGTTGATTTCATACACATTGTAGTTTCCCCGTTCAACAAAATATTCTACAATGATATCGAATTTGCTCGA